>NZ_JAKNCW010000010.1:0-69635 GCF_022064045.1 Metallosphaera javensis (ex Hofmann et al. 2022)
GACACATGGACGTAGAGGCCATGCTGTGCGCCTACGCTGAACAGGAGAAGGACATCGCTGAGGCAACAAAGAGAGTCGCCAAAGCTCTTTAAATCTATTTCCCTTTTTCTCCTCGTGTATTACCCCTTTATCTACTGAAATCGCTTTTATCCTTCAGAGTCCTTTATCTACTAATGGTTATTGGCTACGTTATAGGCGAAGCCACCCCTCAGGACGCTTTAATGCTTGCTGAAGAGCCGGTGAGGGTGGGACGTTACGTCATTCTTGAGTATGACGGAGTGAAGGTGCTAGGCCTGGTCACTTCTGTAACCAGGGGGAGTCCTCTCCTTGATCTAACCCTTAATGACATAAAGATTGTTCAGAAACTGAAGAACCTTGATACCTCAATTCCACAATTCGTTAAGGCCAGGATTAAGCTCCTCCACGAAATGGGCTCAGGGACAATACCTGATCTTCCACCAGGGCCGGGAACACCAGTTCGATTGGCCGAGGAGGATGAGCTCAGGGACATCTTCTCCGACGGGGATGTGGTGATAGGTTCCATAATTGGGATGAACATCCCGGTGAGAATTAGGGTTAACTCTCTCTCTAGACACCTGGCCATCTTGGCCGCCACGGGTAGCGGAAAGTCGAACACGGTCGCAGTCCTCTCCCAGTCCCTCGCCTCAATCGGCGGGTCAGTGGTTATCTTTGATTATCACGGCGAGTATTATGGCTCCGATATAAAACCTCTAAACAATATTGAACCTAAGTTAAATCCTTTACATTTAAAGCCCAAAGAGTTTGCAACACTTTTAGAAATTAGACCCAACGCTCATATACAGTATAGATTTTTAAGACATGCCTTCGTCTCCTATATTGAAAAACTGAGAGAGAAATTGAAAGAAGGTAACGTGGATTACAATGCGCTCAATTCGGAATTTGTGAGTGAACTAGAGAAGGAAATAGATGAGCTACTCGGCGACGAGAAACAAAGGAACCAGAAGGACGCAGCGGACGAGGTTAAGAACAAGCTGGAGGAATTCGTCGATAGATACGGTGACGTAATCGATCTCACAGTCCCTGATATTACCTCCAGGATCAGGCCCTCAACTGTGAACGTGGTTGACATCAGTCATATGGACGAAGATGCCATGGACGCGGTGGTATCTCACTACCTGAGGAGATTGCTGGATTCAAGGAAAGAGTTTAAACATAAGGGGACGGGCTTAGGTTTTCCAGTTGTTGCGGTTATCGAAGAGGCCCATGTGTTTCTGTCAAAGTACCAAGATACCCTCACCAAGTATAACGCCTCCAAGATAGCCAGGGAAGGAAGGAAGTTCGGGGTGAGCATGGTCATAGTTAGCCAGAGGCCGAAGGGACTGGATGAGACCATCCTTAGTCAAATGACCAATAAGATCATCCTGAGAATGGTTGAGCCCACGGACAAAAAGTATGTGCTTGAGGCCAGCGATAATCTGACCGAAGACCTCGTGGACCAGCTTTCCTCCCTGGGAGTCGGGGAGGCCATCATGATAGGTAACTTGGTCAAGTTGCCTGCTTTCATAAAGATTACTAGGTTCACTGGAAGGCTGGGCGGATCAGATCCAGACATAAAGGGGGAATGGAGCCACTTCCTGAACACAGGAAAGGTGGACGTTGAGTTCGGGTGAGATCGTGATTCTCCACATCTCGGATACTCATCTTGGAAGCAGGAGGTACAACAGGGACTCACGGGAACAGGACGTTTACGACGTCTTTTCTCAGTTGATAGATGTGGCCATAAGGGAACACGTGAGGGCCATAGTGCACTCAGGGGATCTCTTTGACGTGTATAAACCCGGGAACAAGTCGCTCAAGTTCTTCGTTGATAAGGTGAAAATTCTCAGGGATAAGGGGATTGATTTCATCAACATCCCTGGAGATCACGATACACCCAAGGTGAGGGATGAGGTATATACCCAGAGGTTGCTGGGGGAATCCCTGGGCCTGATCAAGATGCTCCTGGGGGATCAGGATCCCAGGTACGTGGAGATAGACGACGGTGGAGTTAAGGTCAGGGTTTACGGGATCAGGAGCATGAGCACGGTCTTCAGAGATAACCTCCTGAATCTTTTGAACTCCCTGAAACCAGAGGGAGAGAGGAATGTCCTCATGTTGCATCAGGGCTTCAGGGAAATGTTGCCCTACGACAACGCGTGGCAACTGGAGATAGGATCCCTCCCAAGGGGGTTTCAGTATTACGCCTGCGGTCACCTCCATTCCAGAGAGACAAGAGTCCTACCCTGGGGGGGCATACTTGCGGTGGCCGGTTCACCGGAGATAATAAGGGAGGAAGAGATTGAGGGCTGGATGAAGAACGGTAAGGGAGGTTACCTCGTGGATCTCAGTAAGAAGGAGGTGGAGGTGCACAAGGTCGATGTTGACGTCAGGCCTCAGGAGGTGGTCAGGATAAACACTGCCACGGTGGAGCAGGATATAGAGAACATAAAGAAGAAGTTCAATTCCAAGAGGAAACCGATCCTTCACGTAATCCTGGAGGGGGATTCCAGCAAGAGGGGAATTGCCATGAAGAGACTGAGCCTTCTCACGGAGGTTGCAGAGTTTTACAGGATCTACAAGGACGAGACCACAGATTCCCAGGTGAGGGAGGTTCGAGCAGAGAGCAAGGGAACCATCTCGGAGTTAATAGCCGATTACCTTAGGAAACAAGGCTACAACGACGAGGAGGTGAAGCTAATCCTGGAGGTGATTAGCAAGTATGATTCGGACGAGGCAGATGAAATTCTCAAAAGGTTTGCGGAGATGGAAAGATGAGGCTCGAGAGTGTTTCTCTTAAGGACTTTTTGAGTCATGAGAGGACCACTGTCTCCTTTAAGGGAGATATTAACGTTATAGTGGGACAGAACGGTGCGGGGAAGAGCTCCATCATAGAGGCTATCGTATTTGCCCTGTTCAGGGAGGGGAAGGGGAAGCAGGATGAGATGGTCAAGAAGGGCAAGACCACGGCGGAGGTGGAGTTGCTTCTAAAGGACGTTAACCTTGAGGCAAAGGTGCTGAGGAAGATTCCTCCTGGAGATCTGCTGTACATCAACGGTAAACTGACCGCCAGGGGTACAAAGGAGGTCACGAGAAAGATAGAGGAGCTGGGCCTTAACAGCAAGGTTGTAACTTCCACCATGATAGTGAAGCAGGGAGAAATAGAGACGATTTTCGATAATTTGACGGACGTGCTCAAAAGGGTTATGATGATAGACAACCTTGAGAAACTCACGGAGTCTGGGGGAAGGATCAAGCAACTGATGGACAAGTATGAGATGGAGGTCAGGTCTCACGAGGCATACGCGGAGAACCTCAAGAACTTCCAGGAGGAGAAGAACAAGCTGGAGGGGGAGATTTCTTCTCTGCTGAGAAGGATGGAAGGGATAAGGGAGGAGTATCGTAAGCTGGAGGAGGAGCAGTCCAGGGTAAAGGCCGAGGTGAAGGACCTTGAGGAAAAGCAAAGGGTCTACGATGCTCTGATCTCCAGGAAAAAGGAAGCGGAGGACGAGTTGCAAAGGGTGACGAGGGAACTCAAGAACCTGGAAGGACTTGAGGACAGGATAGCCAGCCTGCAGTCCAAGGAGAGGGAGCTTGATAGCAAGGTTGCAATGAGGGGTGATATTGTTGACCTGGAGAACAAGGAGAGCAGGTTGGCCGAGAAGAAGAGTGAACTGACGAAGTTAGAGAAACAGAGGGACAGGAAGAACCAAGAACTGGAACTGAAGAGGAGCCTTGAGCCCAAACATGAGGAGTACCTGAGGGTGAAGACTAGGCTAGAGGAACTGGAGGAGTATCACGAGAAGTTCACCAGGATTTCGACCAGTCTTAATGACCTCCTCGAGAGCAAGAAGAGTACTGAGGCGGAACTTGAATCCCTTCCCATGCTCGAGGTGGAGAAAATTCAGGCACGGCTGGATTCGGTCTCCAGAGAGCTTGATAATGTAACATCACTCTACAAAGAGAGAGAGGTGGAACAGGACCAGGTCAGGAAAAGCCTTGCCGCTCTCCTTTCAGCCTCTGAAGGGAAATGTCCTGTCTGCGGTGGTCCCCTAGATGACCTTCACAGAGAGGAGCTAACCAAAAAGTACAGCGATCGTCTGGGAGAATTGAGCAGGGAGCTCAAGGATCTGGAGAGGAGGCTGGATAGCCTCAAGAAGGAGAAGTACTCACTTGAGGACGAACGAGAGAGGGCCAGGGAGATGGAGGTAAAGAGGAGGAACAAGGAAAATGAACTGGAAAGCCTCTCCGCAAGGATCTCACAACTGCAGACGGAGTTAGCCAAGCTAGGGTCACTGGAGGAAGAGTTCAGAAGATTGCAGCGCGAGAAAAAGGAGCTGGAGAAATACGAGAATGAATATATGAAGGTTCAAAACGCAAGCGAGACCGAGGTAGAGGAGCTTGAGGATCAAATCGCCGCGTATACCCACGAGATAGCCACACTGGAGGATCAGATTGCCCAACTGAGGGAGAAGGTGGGAAATCTAACCAAAGAGGAGGTGGAGCAAGCGAGACGCCTACTTGAGAACATACGTAAGGAGCTTCAGGAGCTACAGAGAAAGACTGGAGAGATGGATAATCTTCTCGCAAGGAAGAGGGAACTGGAGAAAAGGATAAACGAGCTATCCACGCAGATTCAGCTTCTGGGATTCAGGAAGCAGGACCTTGAACTGAAGAAACGTGAGCAGGAGACGTTGAGCAAGCAAATGGCAGATATTCAGCGGGATATTGGAACCTTGGAGGGTAAACTGACACAGCTCAAGGACAGGTACCAGGTGGTGGAAAACTCGCTGGCTCAGTTGCAACAGAAGGTTAAGGAGGTGGAAAAGATGAGAAGGGCGAAGGAACGCCTGGAAAAGCTTAGAAAGGTACTTTCCGAGGGCATGCTACAGTCCTATCTTATTTCCACGCTTAAGGGAAGAATTGAGAACAACCTTAATGATATAGTATCCATGTTTGACATCTCCTATACAAGGATACTGGTCAACATGACACAGACCAAGACCCTTACCGGAAAGGTGGAGCTCACTGCCCTCAATCAGTCTGGTCAGCAACTTCCCGTAAACATGCTGAGCGGTGGAGAGAAGATAGCGGTAGCTCTGGCTCTGAGGCTGGCAATAGCCAGGGCCCTCACGGGAGAAATGGGTTTCATGATTCTGGATGAACCCACGGTCCACTTAGACTCCATGAGAAGAGCTGAATTGCTCTCCGTGATAAGGGAGTCAATGAATGTCGTTCCGCAGATAATAGTGGTGACCCACGACGACGAGGTGCTGAGGATAGCGGATTACGTCATCAGGGTTGAGAAGGCGGGAGACGTCAGCAGGGTTAGGGAGGAAGTGGTCCAATGATAGAGAAGGTCTACCAGGAACTGATAATTAAACGTTCAGAACTGCTAGGAAAGCTGAATATTGTTCAAGCAGATCTCGATAAAAAACTGGAAACATTGGTTAAAAACAACTGGGAAGAGTTCACCCCCTCCTCTACGATAAGGAGGAAAATGGTTGCAGTTGATGGTGGACAATTTGTAAAGGAGTTAAGGACCGGGACGGTGTTTGTGCTGAATGCAGAAGCGCTCATAACTGAGGGAGTGCAGATACTGAACACGGACCAGGAGGTGAAGGCGGGGGTATTCAGGCCAGGTAATAAAGCTAAGGAAAGGGTGGGAGAGCTCATGGCAATCATGGAACTTAAGCTCGCCCTTCAAAACGGGGGTAGCGGAACCTGGATTTTAATGGATGGCAGTCTAAAGAAGAAACTCGGTGAGGTGAAACAGCTGGACGCTGACTTTGAATTCAGGGAAGGCGAGATCACATCCCTGAACCAAGAGGATGAGGACATAATGCTGCTCCATATGGTCTACGAGAAACAGGTATACCTTTCCCAGTTGCTCGATAGATTTGGCTCAAGAACCGTGTGGATTTCCAAGATGAGCAGGACCAAGGACCTCTTTCACCAGGACTTGTCTGATATCACCCTTCTGGAAACCTTCACAAGAGGCCCTGGTTTCTCGACGGTAAAGTGTAGACCTCTATTGAGGAATCAGGTCGAGGACCATGATAGGAGGAAATCCCTGGAAGGGGTGGAGGTGTGCAGTTTTTACGCAAGGCTTGATCAGAACGAGAATGTGCTCAGGATAGACCTGATAGGCAGGCCTACTACAGGTTTCATAAGAGATCTGCTAAATGACCTTTACTCGGTCTCCGTGAAGGGCTATCCATATCCGCTAGTTAGGGTACATTATGACGTGAAGGTGTCTAGGAACGATAGAAAAAGGATAATTGAAATGTTGAACCTTAGAAGGAGGAGAGGCGTAGAGTGGTGGCCCGGCCAGTTCTACTAAAAGTTTCAGGATGTAGTAGGAATCATGCAATGTTCCTAGATTTTCTCAATAAGTTTGGCTAGTTGGGTAAACGTTAAAAATCGGGACCAAAACATTAAGAATAGGTAGGATCACTCCTGTGAGGGTGCCTATCAAGGCAACCGTGAACAGGAGGCCGGTTTCACATTCTAGGAAAACGGATGTATCACACGTGTACTATCTACTGCGCTACCTTTACTCCTTCAATGCACATGAAAGCACCTTCTCCATCACTTCTGGGAAGCTCAGGGACCTCCTCTTCGTCCGGTCCGTAATTAAGTACCGAGACTGTCTGCTTGATCTCAAAATACTTACCAACTAGGTTCAGGAAGTCATGTCCTGAAATAAATCGAGCCCGAGAGTAATATTTATGGCCCTTCTTACCTAGGTCAGAATAGAACCTTCCCCAGTTCGAGTCAGCCCTCACTATACAACCCACAAACCTGTTTCTGGTAACCCTTTTCACCTCTGCCAGGAACTCCTCCAGCCTCTCAATAAAGCAGATGGTAACGGACGAGAAGACACAGGGGAAGGCATTGTCCCTGAAGGGAAGGTGATGTGCATCCCCCAGCACCCTATCCCCCTCCACGAACTGGAGCATGAACTCCGAGATGTCTAGGGATACCACATTTCCACTCATGGATTCGTGAAACACTGAAGGTCCAGATCCCACATCCAGACAGTCCTGAAGCTTCAGAACTTCAACTGCCCTCCTTTCGTTCTCGTAGGTAATGCGATGAGTATTATACCAGTTTAGGTATCCCTTTGGATCGTCAAATGCGGTCAAGATTATCCTGATATCTAATGAGGACTTTTATTATATTAATCTTAGATTCGATTTCGTTAAGGGTATTTATTAACTCCTGCCTTCTCCTCTTTAGAACCAGTGAGGAGTAAAGCATCTCCCCTATCTTGCTCTCAAGGTTGAAGATCTCTCGCTCTATTCCGTTTTTGATAGAGATGTATTCTCTGAGTAATTGCAGAAGTGAGGTGTTAACGGACCCCTCAATGTTGGATCCGTAATAGGGACATAGGTAACAGAGAATTGGGTGAGGCGAAATGTTCTCCCCCACGCTCCAGGCCTGAAGTATCCAATCCTTGGTTTTTACGAGCCTGCAGTATTTCCCATCAAATTGGTTGCACCTGTTTCTCCTTATCTCTCCGTCCTTGATGGTCCTTTCGTAGTTCGGTATTTTTGAGGAGAGATAGATATCTATTATGAGTCCTCTGAAATCATCCATAACTAAATAAACATCTTCTTCGAGCTAAATTAATCTTCACTAAAACCCCCTGGATCTAGGGCTTCATGAGGTTTCAACACGATAGAAGGCCTTATGGTAGCCCCTCGTAGCTCCTGGAAACATCACCTCACGAGTGAGACAGGATTTTAATCTGGAAATAAACTCTATAACATATGGGAATCGTACGCGAATTTGCGGTTTTGAGGCCTTTCGATACCCTCCTTTACGCCTCAAAGCTCATGGTATTGGAACACGTTCCGAAGTCAATAGTGATAGACGAGAGAGGAGTCCCCGTGGGTACTATCACTCAGAAGGATATAGTGAAGTTCGTATATCAGATGGGCGAGGACAGACCCATGGAGAACGTAATGCTGTCGGAGGTAATGCGAAAGGACGTTACCTGTGTCAGTCCAAATATAGATCCCTTCGACGCGGCACAGATAATGATAGATAAGAAACAGCCACTCTTGGCGGTCTGTGATGATCAGGAGAAGGCCCTTGGTATCATAATAAAGAGCGATCTCAGTAACTTCTACGCCTCTCAGGTAAGGGGATTGCAAAAGGTCAAGGACTACATGAGCTCACCTGTGGTGACCATAGACCCCCAAGCAAAGTTATCTGAGGCTGTGGAGAAAATGGTTGAGAGCAACCTTAGCAGGTTGGTGGTCTTCACTCCAGGTAAGGTATTGGGCGTAGTAACTACCACAGATTTGCTTTACATGGCTGCTGCCCTGAAGTACAGGGACCTTAAGATAGAAGTTAGGGACGTAATGAGCCCCAATGTCATAGTGGTTAACAGTAATGAGGATATGGCCAACGCCGCTAGGTTAATGGCCTCAAGGAAAATAAAAGGGATTCCCGTCATGGATAAGGAAGGGAAACTGGGAGGTATAGTTACCACTACTGACGTTGTTAGAGCCATGATGGATCAGAGCGTTAAAAAGTATCTATATGAGGTGAAAATGTACACCTCCTCCTTCTAGGTTTTTAACATTACGACGAAAAATGTTTTTACCACTTGTCGAGAACCCAGGATATATTCAGTCATCCTAATCCATCACATGATTCCATATGATGACTGGACCGAGTGCGAGAACTAGGCATGATCATTTCCCATGAGCAGGGGTTAGGCCTCTAACCATAACTATCATAAAACTTAACTCATAGCTACGCTCAATACCGCTTTAGTCCTCTTCCTCTCTCGGTTAAGCTTAATTTTAATTACTCCGACTTCGTAATGACTATATAATGGAAGTCGATATAGCTGAAATGCTGAGGAAGAGGGGTTTAAAGGTAACGCCCCAAAGAATAGCGGTGATAAAGACCATGATAAAGGGCGGTCACTTTAGCGGAGAGCAAATTTTCAGCGAGCTGAAAAAGACAGAACCCAGCATAAGTCTTTCCACTGTCTATAATGCGCTTGAAACGCTGGAGAAGGCGGGAATTATAAGGTCGTTTGAAGCTGGAGGAAAGACATGGTATGAAATGAGAATGGAACCACACGTTAACGTATTCTGCGAGGATCTGGGCGACATAGTGGACGTTGACCTAGACCTGAGATTCCTGGAGAGGAACTTAGAGGAGAAGGGGATAGAACCAAAAAATCTCAGCGTGATAGTTTACGCCGAATGCTCTAAGATGAAGAAAGTATAGATGTTAATTTCTCATAAAACTTCTCCGAGTCTGCCTTGAGTACAACGTTAGCGTTTTCACCTCCCTTACTGTACCAATCTACAAGCATTGCCCCACGGGATAAAGAGCACAGCTCCACGTCCACCTTGAACTTCCTCTGTTCTAGAATGGCCGAACCATCAAATGCCAAGTACGTGGTAAGGGAATCTGGGTGAACACTGCCCCTGTTTCCCTGTTTCAGTGAGAATTCCAGTAGCGTTTTGTTCACCCTCTCAAAGAACCTAGATAACGCGGTATTCATGGATCTGATCCTTTCCCATTTGGCAAGATCCAAGGTACCATACTCCTCTGTGGTCTCCCAGGGGACAATGGTTACGTCAAACCCCGCATCAAGAACTACCTTTGCTGCCTCTGGATCTACCCAGAAGTTGAACTCCGCTATGGGGGTGGTGTTTCCCCGGGTAAATGCCCCTCCCATTATCCAGACCTTCCTTATCCATTTTGTTATGGAGTGTTCCCTTAGATAGGCCAGTGCCAGATTAGTCAAGGGAGATATCGCCAGTATCTCTAGCTCCCCTTGATTTTCCCTGGCGAGCCTTATGATCGCATCTATAGCGTTCTCCTTCTCCGGTCTCTTTGTGGGCTCTGGAATATCCCATTCACCCATGCCGTGTTTACCGTGCACTTCCTCCACTGTTCTCCACTTGTTTAGTATTGGTCTATCCTGCCCTAAGTAAACGGGAACGTCCTTCTTCCCTATATATTCCAGCGTGAATAGCGCGTTTCTGACCTGGTCTTGATATTTGACGTTTCCCGCAACTATGGTTACACCCAAGAGATCAAACAATCTAGAGGCCAAGAGTATGGCGATCGTATCATCAGACGCAGTGTCCGAATCCACTATTACCTTACGTCCCATAACATGACTAGTGCAATGGGGTTAAAATGCGTAATTCAGATCGGGCTCATTAATTGCTTAACTGGGTTTTAATCTTTAGAATTCTTCAATCTCATATTAAACCAGATGAAAACTTTGAGATAATTTTTTTAAAGGATGAAAACACCATTCGTATGATGAGAGTTAGAATTAGCAATATAGGTGGAATAACTAGCCCTCTCGACATTGACCTGAGCAAGGGGGTTAATGTATACACCGCACCTAACGCTTATGGGAAGACATCATTATCTAGAGCTTTGGTTTCCATGTTGACCTCAGAGGTAAAGCCAGAGGACCTCCTTAACGTCTTCTCGGACTCTGGTTACATCGAGGTCAGGTATAATGATAAGGAGTACTACAGGAGGATTAAGAGGGTCAAGAACAAGATAGCTGAAAACGCTAAACTGATCATGGACGATAAGAGGGCACTGCTCCTTTCGTACTTCTCCCCTGAAAACAGGTTACTTAACCAGGTCCTCGGTGGGCAGGAACAGGTAGAGTGGTTCATATCTTCCACATCTGAGATCGAGAAAGTGAAACAACTCAAGATTAACGTTGACGAAAGACTGAAAATCCTGAAGGAAGAGCACGAGGAATTAAAGGGCAAGTATAAGGATGCAGTTACGATCCAGGCTGAAATAAGGAGCATTGAGAACGAGATAGAAACCCTCAAGAAGGAGACCGAGAGTGACAGGTTGATAAACAGTACCACTCAGTCCATTTCCGTAACAAGGCAGAATAAGCTGGCAGAGCTAAACTCAAAGATTGAGCAGAAAAAGAAGGAACTCCTAGACCTTCAGACCAAGCACACTAGACTGGAACTGGATATTCAGCAAAAGGAGAGCATGATAACTCCAGAGATAAAGAAGATATTTGAGGACCAGCTCAACGAAATAAACCAGGAACTCCAAAGGAAATCTGCTCTTAGAAATGAGACAGAGATAGGAATAAGGGTCCTGGAGAGAGTAATGGATGAAATCAAGGACGCGGAGAAGAACCATCTGGACACGTGTTACGTCTGTGGCAGTCACGTAGATCCAGAGATCTGGAGGACTAGGATTGATGTGATCTCAGAACAGCTAAGGATGAGGCAGAACTCCTTTGAGAGTGTGAAGAAGGAAATAGATGAGCTAAACAGGAAGAAGGATGAGATCACTAGGAAATTAGCCGAGTTTGAGAACATAAGAAATGAGGTTGCGAAGTTAAAGACCAAGAAACAGGAGCTCCTAAACAGGATGGAGATGGTGAAGGAGCAAATTGGAGAATTGGAGAGGCAGAAGAGGGAAATGGAGGACAGGTTCAACAAGAATTCGGAGATGATAAGGGTCACGGGTCCCGAGAACGCAGTTACCAAGAGGATAAACGAGTTAATGAACAGAAAGAGTCAGCTGGAGTATGAGTTGGCTAACCTTGGGATTCCAGCTTCCACCCTGAACAAGATTAAGGAGAAGGAAAAGGAGATAGAGGAACTGGAGGCCCAGTCACAGGAATTGCAAAGGGAATATATCAGAAGACTTTCAGTGGCAAAGGAGGAATTCACAAAGCTGGCAAATTCCTTAATGAGGGAACTGGAGTTTAACCTTGAGGCGGAAATAACCCCAGACTTTCAGTTGGTGGTTAAGAAGAATGGGACCCTAATGGACCTGAGAAAACTCTCATCATCTGAGAGGACATCACTAGCTCTAGTGTTAGTGGTCACGGCAATAAAGTCGTACTTCAAGACACCATTCTTCATTGTTGACGAGTCATTCATGACCTTCGACCAGAGACGTTTCCAGAAGTTGGTAAACTACCTTTCAGGCCTCACAGACTACATTATAATCACGAGAAGCGATGAAAATGTCAATCTGGTTAAGGAGGAGAGAGAGGAGACTCAGGTTTCACCGACTCAATGAAAAAATGTTTTAAACTTCTGACTTCAGCGTTTGTTTATCCCTGATCTTAGCGTCTCTCCACCATTTTCTAGATGTCGGGAATTTTCCTCTTACATGGTGAGAGACCTAAGCTTCATGGGTAAATACTAGGCCTTTACGCTTCGGGGCATTATGGAGAGAACGGCCTCGCCAAACGCGATAATGTCTTCATAGTTTCATGGCGTCATAGCGTTTAGCCCAGGTAATCGGTGTGAAGTAATAATCAAGATAACATGAATACTAGTCATGAATACTAGTTTGGTAACATGATCGCTTTTACTAGCAATCAATTCTCCATCCAAAACAAAGGTAAAGAAACTGGATGTAAATAAAAAGAAGGGATCTTCATGGGCTCCAGGGTATCTCCAATTTCTTCATTAGCATTTTGTTCAGATCAGTCCTGACAGCATCATTAACCTGCTCCGGAACGTTGGCTATTGGGGTGAACCATCCAACGGAGGTTGACATTCCCAGTTCCTCAGCCCTATCCTTCAACCATATTGCCACAGCCAGCGCTGCCATCGTGGGTTTAAAAATAACAATGGAGGGTCCTATTGACGAACTTGATATCTTGACTGCGTGCCTTGAAATTGTCTTCCACCTAGTTTTGGTTATTATTCTAACTAGCTCCTTGGCCCGGTCTTTTTCTCCTATAGCATAAAATATTATCATATGTAGAAAACAGCTAAAACCGTCTTAAAAAATTAGCTAGACCCTGTTCCGCAATTGCAGTATCCAAACTCATCTATCTCCAGTCCACAGACAGGGCATATAACTCCACTACCCTTAATCTCTGTCCACTCCTTTCCGTACTGTAAAAAATGGGAATCTGACAGTGCTCTGGCTAAATCCCTGATGGAAACAATCCCCACTACTTTCCCGTCTTTCCCAACCACAGGAAGATGTCTGAAACCGTTCTCTAGCATGATATTTACCGCCTCCTCCACAGTAGTGTCCTCTGTCACTCCCTTCACGGAGTTAGTCATGTAGTCTCTGACCTTGGCGTCCACTCTCTTATCTGCTAACGCCCTCACCATGTCTCTCTCCGTAATTATTCCCACAACTTGGTTTTTCTCATCAACCACCAACATGGATCCCATGTTATGGTTCTTCATCTCCAATGCCGCTGCAGTTATACTGTCGGATTCCTTGACCACGTGAACAATTTTTGTAGCTATTTCAGAAACAGTTCGACTCATAATCTTTAAATCGATTTAGGTCAATAAAAGCCTTTTTGTACGCATTAAACATGTAGTTAATGCATTGAGATTACAGGAAAAGAAAATGAAATGGATATCCGGAAGACTTGAGTGAGAGATATGGTGAAACCTAAGAGGTATATCAACTGGTGTCCTGTTTGCTTCCAACGCAAAAATCCTGCTAGTCCCTTTGTTTTAGTTACTCTTTTCCAGACGCTAAACGTCTCCTACCCTATGATGAACTGATGAGCCTTTATCTTTCCCTTCTCTAGGATTATGTAGGCAGCGTGCAAAATACCCTCGTTATGTTCACTGCCGGGATTAAGAACAAGTGTCCTGCCCAGCTTATCAAACCCCCTTGATTCGTGAATATGACCGTGAAGACCTAGGAGGGGCTGTTCCTCCTCTATCACCTTTCTTACGGAGACGGAACCAACATGCGACATTACCACCTCTCCTCCCTTTATTACAGGTTTCAGGTCAGGGGTTAGAAGGGGGGCACTATCAAGGTTGGTGTTGTAAGGGGGAGCATGTATATTGAAGATGGCTTTCTCGATATCAGAGATCTTCTTTGTCTCCTGCTTCAATGCGGTATAGATTTTTTCCTCTGGCATCTCCCTGGGCGTGTTCCATGGGGTCGGATTAACGTAGCCAAAGGAGATCATTTCATGCTCCCCAAGTTGTACGACCTCTCCCTCGCATTTCTTCATGACCTTGCTCTCCTCGATAACGTCAAACAGATAGAGAGGATCGTCATTGCCCAGGTTAACATATAGGGGAATGTCCACGTCCTTCAACTTCTCCTCAGCTATTTTGGACCAATTTCTCACTACCTCAATCATGGAGGTTTTGAAGGCTTCGTCCACCTTTCGTTTATCCTCCTTCATTTCCTGAAGATCCTTTCTGTCCACGATTACGTAATAGTTCCCCTGCTTTCTGATCTCATCAGTTATTTCCTTCAATCCCTCTCTTCCCACCACCTTATCATCGATCATGTATTTACCCTCCCCTATGTCCACTATAGGGGTAAGCGACTTACCTGCAATATCGCCACCTATGATGAGGTAATTTACCTTGTAAATTTTACCAGCATTTAGGAATTTCTTGAAAATAACGTCGGATCCGTGGATGTCTGTGGTGTAGAGGATTTTGATCTGACCAGACGTCTCCTGATTGTTGTTCCTCTTAAACAGGCCCACGAACAACTTTGCAGTAACGAGGATTTAAAATTATCCTAGAATTCAATGAAAATACTGGTCATAGTTTAACGGGGTTTAATATTCAAGAATGCCTACAATGGTGTATCATTATTTATAACACATTCTAGCTTAAATTAGGATAAAGAATACAAGATGTGAAAGGCTAAATGGCTCAGTTTAATCTTTTTAATACCGCCGTAATAATGAACCACAAATGACGATTATAATATTTATAAGACATGGCCAGAGCACATCTAACGTTGGCAAGATCCTCTCTCATGACGTTAATAACTTCCCCTTAACGGATGAGGGTCGGGAACAGGCAAAAAAGACAGCCCAGGAACTCAAACGAGTAAAGGTTGACGCCATCTTCACAAGTCCTATTCTCAGGGCATATCAGACTGCCAGCATTATAGGGGATGAACTTGGAATTATCCCAGTCATAGATGAAAGATTGAGGGAGAGATGGTTGGGAGAACTGAATAACAAGAGATTCGACCCAAGCGATCACTGGAAGCTAAAGATTGCGAGGGGACAGCTTGAGGTGAAGAACCTGGAGCCCTGGGATTCGCTGAAAAGGAGGATAGTGGAATTCATTACCTCTTTGAAGAACGACCAAGTGGTAATAGCGGTTAGTCATTATGATCCAATTCGGGCCGCCGTAGGGCACATCCTCGATCTGGATGACATATCAGCGCATGGTATATCCATACCCAACGCCAGCATGACGGTGATCGATTTTTCCTCTTCTCCTAGGATACTGGCCATAGGTTCTCCTATTCTTTCTCCTTCCCTGCTATCTAAACTCGATAGATATATTATTAGAGCTCAGGATACTGGTTAGAATTTCCCTTTTTGCCCTTGGTATACTATCCAGAATAGCGGTTCGAGGTCTCGTAATATTACGTTCTAGGGACTGTAGAATAACATTCGAAGATAATTCTGATATATAATGTTTAGAAATAATATGGGAAATACAGTTGTTCTGGGCCAAAGTTGAGGCTAGCTTAGAGTAATGCGGGCCTCCGTATATTAATATTGTGTTCTGGCACTCCGTTTCCTCTATCATTTCTATGCCCCGTAGAACTGCCTCAACCAGCATCTTCACCAGTTTCTCGTTATTCCACATCTGAGGATCGCTCCCTATTTCCACGAACGTGATAGGTTTGGTTATGCCTGTAGGGCCGTGGTGGGTTGCCTCTATTACTTTATCAATGTTGGCATCAATGCGACTCATGGAACGGAATACTGAGGTAAGCAACTTGGCGTTGGCTATTCCCAGGCTCTCTGGCTCACCGCCCATGGCACTCTTCCCGGGGTTTCCGGGATGGTGCACGGTAAAGGAGGGGGTCTTAGAGGAGCTTTCATGTCTGCAGATGATTACGATGGAATCACCCCTTGAGTACGAGAATTCTGTTACGTCCTCATCGATCTCCTCGAAACTGTATCCTAGCCTCTTTATGGTTTGCCCTACGGGATCCTTTGAGGATATGATTACACTGACATCCATCGGGATCCTAAACCCTCACTTCATAATAATCCTACCGTGACATCATTAAGCTTCGATCAGACTCTTCACTTTCCTGGCTAAGATCGGGGCCATAGCCCAACCGAATCTGTGACCCGTCGCCACTATGGCATTATCATAAATCTTCTTGATGAGGGGAGACTCAGCGGTTACTGCCCTGAATCCTACCCTGATCTCAAGCGGATGGATCACTTTCCCCGTATATCTCCTGAAAACTTCAATGGTTCTTTCCACTTGGTTCATTTCCACGCCTGGATTGGAGGAAGGGTATGAGTCTCCGTTCAGAAGGGCATAGGAATCTCCCTCAACTCCGAGCCTGTCCTCGAGCATCAGAATGTTTCTTATCCCCAGGGGAGAGGTCTTCACAATATGTCCCTTGTAGCTCGATACTCTCAAGTTGCTCAGTATGCCCTCTGGGTCGTTACCCACGGCTAGAACGTAGACGTCAGCCCTTATCATTCCCTCATCCGTTTTCAACCCTGTCACACTATTACCTTCTACTTCTAGGGAAGTTACCCTGACTCTCTTCACCACACTGTTAAGTTTCTTTAGTAAGTCCTCCCCATTCACATGTAACCCCTTTCCCAGTACTTCACTTTCGTGGTGCAGGCAGGGTTCTATCTCTGCAGTCTCCCTTGAAGTCAACACCCTGTCACCCTTGGGAGGTACCCTAATGATATCCTTCCAGAATACCCTTACCCCAAGCTCCTCTGACAGTTTAACATATTCTTGTGCCGATTCCTCACATTCCTTTCTTAGGTCTCCACACAGCGGTGGCATCACGTTCCATAAACTGCTCATGGAATTTCTGGGGGGAACATCCCTGTCCACGACCGTCACGTCATCTCCCAAGATATGACTCACCAGAAGACCCGTGATGCCCCCTCCCACCACAACTATTCTTTGCATATGATTTTGTTTCTTTCTTCAATATAAACTTTTTAAACTCGATTTCATTAAAGTGATTTATGAGCGTAGAAAACGATCCTGAACTTGAAGCATTAATACGGAAAAAGATTAAACAGATGATGAAACAAGGAAAGGACATGGAAAAAGAACAAAGGGAATTAATAGCCCACCTAGATTCAAGTAATTTTGATGAGTTCCTCAAGAAGAATAAAGTTGCAGTGGTTGACTTTTGGGCTGAGTGGTGCGCTCCATGCCTCATATTAGCTCCTGTGATAGAGGAGCTTGCAAGGGATTACCCACAGGTAGGATTCGGCAAGCTGAATTCTGACGAAAACCAGAGTATTGCCGGAAGGTATGGGGTTATGAGTCTGCCCACAGTAATATTCTTCAAGGACGGTGAGCCTGTGGATGAAGTCATAGGTGCGGTTCCAAGGGAGGAACTGGAGATCAGGTTGAAGTCATTGCTAGGCGAGTGACATGAAAGCTTTGTTGCTAGGTGTGGACGGGTTAAGTTACAGTAGCTTCATGAAGTGCAATCCTAGGTTTCTTCTTACGCTATTCAGCAGTACCTTTAGAGGTGTGGTAGTTAACAGGAGACCACAGCATCCTGCCTCCTCATGGATGTCTGTCTTGGAAATGAAGGAGGTTCCCTTAAGTGGTTTCACCACGATATCAGTGAAACCCTCCCTCGTTCAGGAGACCGGTTCCATCCCGATTAATCTACCAATCTCGAACCCGACCTATGGGGAAATAAGCCTGAAATATGGAGAACTGACCTTGCAGGAGGAAATAAACAAGGTAACGGAGGGAATCCTGAGCTCCCTGGATGACGGACCAGTAATAGCTGGCGTAAGCGGACTGGATGTACTCCTTCACAGGGGAGGGGATAAGTGTCAGGCCTACTCCGCGGTGGATACCATGCTGAGGAAGCTGGTTAATGCAGTGGATGAGTTAATCCTTTTCTCTCCCTTTGGGGAGCCCAAGTCAGGGAATGAGGAGGACCATGAGGATTACGGGATATACCTGGGAACTGTTCAGAGACCGGCGGAACATGACACGGTGAAGTTACCTGAGATAGGTTACCTATTTCTGAAACTAATCAAGGGGTAAATCCAAACAACTCCTGTCAATGCAACAATCTGTTTCTTCACTAGGCCCTAAAGTGTTCTCCTACCAGATTCAGCTCGCAGTTCCTCACCTATGTAAAAGGGATAGAGCGCCAGTATCACGGCATCCTTGTAAAGTCTCTTTCTGTCGACGATCCCCGTAAGCATGCCCACAGCACCCTCACCGTGTTTCGTATTTGTTTTTCCGTAAACCATGTCAGTGGCCTCTCCCAGTTCCTTTCCCCTTACTACCAGCTTCGCCAGCTCGTTGGAGAGCGTGAAAGCAGGAGAGTATGAAAAATTCTCCCTCTCCCTGCTCATGGCATATATCACCGCATACGCAATGACTCTCCCTCTTTCCCAGCAAACCCCTCCCTCTATTCCCACGCCAATATCACAACCTTCTTGACTCAACGCGCCGAGAGCCCTATTTCTCGCCCCTGCCAAGGTTTCGTTACACCAGGGTTGCTCGCTGACATTGGAGTCAGCCTTCACGGCCCTCACCTCCCATCCCTTCCCTATCTCCTTAACTGCCTCCCTAACTGCCTCAAGTTTAACTGGATTTGTTGAACCCACACAAACCAACATTTTTATCCGCCAACGGAAAAAGGGTAAGTCATGGCAACAATAAAGATTGGCGCCCTAGCCGATTCAGGTGACCTGTACCCCTTCATTCCCATGATGGAAGGTTGGGTGAAGGAGGACGGAATAAACCTAGAATTCCAGGTAATACCAACCGTTCAGGACGTGAATATGAGCGTATTGAGCAAAGTGGTGGACGTCTCGGTACCCTCGGCTGCCATGTATCCATACATCCAGGATGACTACTTCATTCTAGGTAACGCTGTTGCCACTGCCATAGACGGCATAACGGGGATGCCTGTCCTCTCCACAGCGGAGATGAAGATAGAGGACCTGAAGAAATCCACACTCATTGTTCATGGGCCAAATACCTCAGCCTTTACCCTTTACAGACTTCTAGTTGGCAAATACGGTAAACTGGTGATAATCCCGAGAGTTCTGGACGAGATTAAGGCCTTGGGAAAGAATGGGGACGTACTTGTTGCAGTTCATGAGATCAAGATGATGTACGCCATGAGGAAGCTGGGCATAAGGCCCTACGTCATCACCAGTATGTGGGAAATGTGGTCCAAGATTTCTGGAGGGGCACCAATGCCCATGGGAACAGTGGTGGTATCCAAGGATCTGGGCAGGGATCTGGCCCTAAAGTTCAAGGAGTTATACGAGAGGAGTAAGAAGTTTGCGGAGAAGAACCTAGACAAGGTGATTCCCAGGGATGTGGAGATAATGAGCGAGGCTCAGGGGGTCAACATGGATAGGGAGATCGTGGAGAAGACAATCTGGGCTGACATTCAGGAGTATAACGTTCCTCAGGAGAAGGTGATGGAGGGGCTGAGCAAGTTCTACAGCTTGACCCATGAGAGAGGACTTCTACCCCTTGTTAAGAGCATAGATGTAATTTAGGCCTTCAGTGAAACATGGTAGAGTACAGCTTGACCTATCAAAATTTTGGTTTAAGGTCAAAAACTAAAAATTTTGTTCACTTTAGCTTCTCGTCCAGCCACTGCTCCCATTTAGTTCCGTTCTCGTCCATTCCACTCTCAACCTCGTATCCCATGGACATCCATCCAACTATTCCACCTATCATGTAAATTGCCTTCTTTTTGTAAAGATGGGGCATTCCGTAAGTGGCATACCTAGCCCTGTTCCCGTGTTCACATACCACCGCTACTTCCTTGTCACTGAAATACTCCTGCAGGACCTCCAGATAGTCCATTGGAATGAGGAGCGAGCCCGGGATGTGATGCTCCACGTATTCCTGTGGAGTCCTTATGTCCAGAATCAGAATGTTGTTCTTTTTCCACAACTTTCTAACCATTGAGGGGGGCATATCAATGATATTCTTATAGAACGGAGTTGAATACTGCTCTATTATCTGCATGGGTTAACATTGTTAAAAGAGGTTTAAATATTTACTTTCTACTCAATTCTAATATGGAGATTTTAAAAAATACTCGAAATTATATTAAATGTTTTTATTTAAAGAATTCATATTAAAGGTAACTTTTTAAAATGTGGAAACCATTCTACCAAATAGTGTTGTGATTTGACTGACCTATTTGAAAGGTTCAGAAACAATCTAAACAAGTACAAGAAGATGGGCTTGAATCCTTTATCCTTGGCCACAGGATGTGCGGTTAAGGTTGATCTAATTGATACCGTATATCCTGCACTGGAGAAACTGAAGGATAGGTTAAGGGAGAACAACATTGAGGTGATGCCAAGGGAGGATACTGACATCTTTGTGAGCAGGGAGTCAGAGGTAATAAAAAGGGTAATAAATGGGGGAGAGTTCGACGCCGATAGAGCGGTTAGTCTTATCCAGGTTAACCAGGAGACTGCTGGTAACCCTGAGAAGTTTGCCAATTTCCTCCTCAAGATCTACACGGGTGTGAAGACCAAGAGGAAGCTTGTGGTGGGCAAGGGCCATTCCATTGTGACCACTAACCCCAAGGCTGAGGTTGGGGTTCTGGATCTCATCAAGTTGGACGGAGCTACCTTGAGATCATACACCTTGGCCAATAATGACACCATACAGATAGTGGATCCACTTGACGATCCAGGATCACAGATGCAGGTAGATGTGGGAGTATCTAACTCCTTGAATGATCTCTTCACTAAGGGGGCATTCCAGGACCTTCGCATGATACCTGTGGCAGATGCTCCAGATCCGGAACTGAAGGAGACCTTGATGAGGAACTTCGAATCGTTCAGCAGGAGGTACAACGTGGAATTATTGCAGGACATTCAGCCTGAGACCGGTACCCTGATGATAGGAGCGACCGTTGTGGGTAGATCTGACCACGAGTTGCCGGTGTTTTACCATAAGGTGGACGAGAACATGGAGATCCTTGTTACCAGACCTGTGGGTGAGTTGACCCCCATCAACGTTCACATGTGGTTGCTCACTGTTCCAGAACTTCTCGAAACCCTGGAGGAGAGGGGAATTACCCTGCAGAGAGTGGAGGAGGCGAAGAAGAGGGCTCTAGACTATATGACTAGGCCCAACTTTGATACCGCTAAGGTAATATATGAACACCTTCCCGAGTTTGGAAAGGATTTCGATCCTCAGGCCCACATTGCCATGACCACTGACGTCACGGGACCGGGAATTTTCGTAATAAAGGAGTTCGCAGATAAGGCGTCTGTTGATGTGGAGCTCTACGATGTACCGGTCATTGACAGGGAGATAAACGAGTTTGCCACCGAGAACTTCATCATACCCAACTCCACAGCAGGGACCAATGGGGCGATTGTCATGTTTGCGTCTAGGAAAGTGATAGACGATGTTGCTCAGTCCCTTAGCAAGAGAGGACTAGAACCCAGGGTTATAGGAAGGGTGCTCAGGAAGGGGAATGGTACAGTTTACGTGAAGAGGGAAGTGTGCAAGCTTATACATAGGGAAAATATTCTGAAGTACTTTAAGGTGAAAGATCCTCAGGCCTGACCGGGAGTCTGGTCAGTTTTTTACCTGTGGCATTCTCCAGAGCCCTCAACAATGCCGGGGGAGTCCCTATGGTCGCTCCTTCGCCTATTCCCTTGGCGGGCAGTGGAGCGTCGGATTTCCCTGTCTCGGAGTATTCCCACCTTATGTTAAAGCCTTCCACAGCAGTGGGGATAGCGTAATCCGAGAAATTACCTGAGAGTAAAGATCCGTTCTCGTCGTACACTATCTCCTCCAGAACCGTCTCTCCAAATCCCTGAATTACTCCTCCATGTACCTGGCCCTCGGCCAGCATTGGATTGACGACCTTTCCTATGTCGTCTATAGCGTAGTACTCAAGGACCCTTGGCCTTCCGTCCACGACCTCAACCATGACCACATGACTGCCGTAAGGATAGGTGTAATTGTTAAGTCCAAAATAGGCTGTCGCCTCCAATCCCGGTTCCTCCCTGTACTTCCAGACCCCTCCAAGGCTGGACATGGATTTTGATGCTATCTCCTTCAAGGTCATGAACTTCCCGGTCTTCACATTGGTAACTTTGCCCTGTTCATATCTGAGTTCCTCCACGTCACTCTTCATGAACTGAGCTGCCAGCCTCACCGCCTTCTCCTTCACCTTTCTGGAGGCCATTATAGCAGCGTTTCCTGCAAGGGTTAAGCTCCTGCTCCCATAGGTACCGTAAGCCTCGCCTATCATGGAAGTATCTCCCCACCTCACGTCTATGTCCCCCATCTCAACGCCAAGCTCATCTGCAACTATCTGTGCAATCCCTGTTGCAGTACCCTGACCGTGAGGTGCCGCTCCTATGATTACAATTATTTTCCCATCTCCCCTTACTCTGACAGAGGCACTCTCCCATGGGCCGAAGTTGTTCTGTTCCAGGTAGAAATCAAATCCAACTCCCACCCTTCTCCCCGCTTTCTGAAGTTCCTTCGCTCTTGCCTCCATATCCCTGTAAACTCTTTCTGCTCTCTCCAGTAGTTGCATGTAGTTCCCCGAGTCATACTGAAGGCCGAACGGGTTCCTATAGGGAAGCTCCCTCAGGAGGTTCCTCTTCCTGAACTCAACAGGATCCATTCCAATCTCATCGGCCAGCGAATCCATAATCCTCTCTATAACGAATGAGGCCTCTGGCCTGCCAGCGCCCCTATATTGATCCAGAGGTGTCTTGTTGGTTCTAACGCCGTAGACGTTAACTACCACGTCCCTCACAGCGTAGGGCCCCGGAAGCATGGTGGCAGCTATGTCCGCTAGGTAGGTCCCATGACTGGCCGCTCCCAGATCGATGTAGAGGTCATCCACTATCCCGGTCAGCGTTCCGTCCCTTCTGGCCCCAGCCTTAACCTTGTGTATTTGCCCTCTCGCATGATACGTCGATCTCATATCCTCACTTCTTGTGGATATCCACTTGACGGATCTCTTGGTTCTAAGTGAGGCGTAAACGGTTATGTAATCCTCAGGGTAAGGAAATAGTTTGGAGCCAAATGCGCCTCCCACATCGGGCTGAATAACCCTTATGTCCTGTATGTCCCTGCCAAAGGCCTCTAATAAATACCTTCTCATGAAGTGGGGCGATTGTGTAGGGGCGTACACGGTAAGCAGATTCGGTGTATATGTGACAAGTAAGCCCCTGGTCTCCATGGCAGCCGGATACACTCTTGAGATGTCCAGCTGAAGTTCCACGACCCTGTCAGACTTTTCCAGTGCCTGCTGGGGATTACCGGAGGAATAGATCCTGTTGTAAACTAGGTTTTTCTCGCCCTCCACCGCTGACATCTTTTCCTTCGCTGCCTCCAGCGGATCGGTCACGGCGGGCAGTTGCTCGTATTCCACCTGAACTCTCTCTAATGCGTCATATGCCGTGTATCTGTCAGTAGCGACAACGCAGGCAAGCGGATGGCCTTCATAAAGGATCTCTGTGGAGGCCATGGGGAAGTTTCTGGGCCTGTTCTCCACTCTCACGTTAAGGCCGGAGAAGGCGTCAACAACCCCTGGTACTTTGAGCGCGTCCGAAACGTCAACTTTGGTCAGCCTGGCATGCGCGACGTCACTCCTCAGAATGGCGAGAAACAGTGTGCCGGGCAGATCCAGGTCATCTATGTACTGACCCTTTCCGGTGATTAGCCTTTGATCCTCAATTCTCCTTACTCTGGATCCCACGAGAGTCATGGGTAAGTCATGAGCTGAAATCATATTTAACCTTAGGTGGTTTTGATTTTTTGTAGGGAAAAGATTACATTACGAAACGAGTTACGTATGTGTTTTATGGTTCCCGGAGAGATCTCATTGATAGCTCAGGATTTGGTCCCTTGGGGAAATTCTCTTCCTTCCCCTAAAACCCTCCTCCACGTAATGCCAGTACATTATATCCTCCTCGTCAGCCTTCCAGCAGAGATAGGCAGGTCTATCATTTATCACGGCCGGAAAATCCACCAGTCCCATGTCCACGTCCCTCACTATAATTCCCTTATCCGTGATCTCCTTCAGGATCGACTCAACCTTAATGGAGTAAAGCCTTATGTACTCCTTCTTGCCGTTGATCAGGGCATCCTGTGCGTTAATCTCGGCAGTCTTCAGCATCTTCAGCTTCTCCTTCACCCACGGAAGCAGTTCCCTGGCGGTCTTGAGGTCGAAGTAGGAGTAACTCATACATTTACATGGTAGCACGAAATTAAAAGAATGTAGAAAACCTTCCTTGCTGATAACCTCATCGCACGGGATATGGGATCAGTCTGCCTTTATCTTCATCCCCTCTGCCCTTGTAAGGCTCATCATTCATATGATTATACATCCTTCCAGTTGTGCAGAGAAGATAAAAGGTTAGAGATGCGATCAAATTCGAATTGAAGAAGCTCGCAAGGGAATTATCATCTCTATATCAGGGAGGGAAGGCACTCCTTGTCGTTCCGGGTTACCACCAGGGGTTCTTGGGATATCTGGAACAGGAGATTGACTCCTCAAGGATAATCTCCAGTTATTCCTCAGGAATCAGGGTGGGCATCACCACATACCCCTTTACATCGGACCTGCGTAAAATGGAGAACCTGATCATAGTGTCCAACTTTGCCACCCCAAGCCTTGTCAGGTGGGCAGATCTGGTAATTGTAAGAAAGTCAGAGGAGTTAATGAGGGAGAAGTATCTCAGTCCTTTCAGGTTTCTCAGCTATGCAATTGATTGTCCAGCGTATAAGGTGTGCAGGGCAAGGGTTGATTTCCTCCTATCCCTTGGGGACATCACGGTTGTTCCAGCAAACCTTGAGGAGGCTAAGGTTCTAGCCCCTAAGGTCAATGTTGTGACGGACATCTTTCAGGTGAAACCCACAAGAAGGCTGGTGATAGCTAGAAGGATGGGGGAACTTGAGTACCTGCAGATAAGGAGCACAATCCTTCATGGGGGAGAGTTAATTGACCTGGGAGGAAACTGGAACCTGGAGAGCTGGACCCAAGTGGCGTTGGGAGAGCTGGGTTACTTCAATCTTAAACTCACGGAGGTTTTGAACGGATCAGGTCTCGACGATAGGAACCTTCAGCCCAAACAGGTAGCTGAAAGGATTGTGACGCCCAGGGATGTGGGAGTAAGGGTTGAGATGGTCAATGGGAATTTTCTCCTCAACGGTAATACAGTGGGAGAGTACTGGGTTAGGGGAGGGAAACTTCACGTTAAACTGAACTGTGGGTCCTTCAGGGAACTGATTGGTGATTTACCCTCCTTAGCTGATTTCATTTCTCCAATGTCCACGGGAAGATGTTCCTTATTCTTCTCCTGCATGAGGCTGGTGAAGGATCAGGAAAGGTGCAGGGAAATGTCCATGGAGGCATATCTACTGGCTAGAAATTATGTGAAAGCCATATCGAGGATCAATTTCTCTCAGGTGATTAGAACTGCGTTAAGGAAAGTTACCGTGAAGTCCTTGATGGAGGGAATAACACTAGACCTCAGGGTAATGGATCAGCGCATTGAGGTTGAGGTTAAGGGAGAGGCTGATAAGCTCCACGTGAAGTGCCTCTCATGCGAGAAGTTCAAGGAAACATCAATCAGGGTGAGGTCAATTAAGGATAACTACACCAAGTTAGAAAAAGTGTTGAAGGATCTTCTACTGAAGGAGATGATAACCTTCAGGCACGGGATTCAGCAAAGGGCTAGGGGCGGGTAAATTATCAGCTATTTTGTCAAAGCCTGATTTCCTCTCCTCCAAAGGTGTTGAATCGTGAGACAAAAACCACACTTCCCCTAAACCTGTCAAACCACCTCCTAACCTCCTCGACTGTTTCCGGGGAGAGGTGGGCCTCAGGGTCCTCAACAATCAGAACCGAGCCCTCAGGGGCCATGTCCAGGGATAATCTCAGGCTGAGCAGGCTAAGCAACTCTGGATCCACATTGTAGAGCGGTTCACCGTCAAGGAAAAGGCCTTCCTTCTCGTCTGTGGATAGGGTTCTTCCCCTCACTGAGGTAGTGTAGCCCTGCGGTAGGACTATGGAATTAATGAATTCGGAGACCATCCCCAACGTCTTGGGTATCCCCGATGCGCTCTCGGTCTGGAGAACCAGAAACCTGTGAAAACCAGCCAGGAAACCGTCCTTAGAGCCGGGCACGAAGAAGGGCCTGGGCCTCTCTAGATCGGAGAAGTAAAAGGAGTCAACCTCGACCATCCCCCTGAGCCCCTGGGATACGTTTTCAGGTTTCTGTACCAGTTCCACATTGACCTTCATCTGCCCCCTGCTCACCTTTCCTGATACAAGGAACTTACCTAGGTTCAGCTTGAACTCGCCCTCCAGCCTTATCTTCCCAGGTTCCAGATGAGATGACATTATTGAAGCGAACTTGGTCTCAAAGTTCCTCTTCCATCCTGAGATGGGGTCAGACTCGACAACACCGTATAACCTGGGCATCTGATGCAGAGTCTTCAGGACAAAGTAGAGAAGCCTACCTGCCATGTACATGCCTTCTCCAGTTAGAACTATCCTCCTCTCAAGAGGTATCTCTCTTCCGTTTATCGTTACTTGGATCTTCACGGTCACCCATTTGGAAAGTTGATTTTAACTTTTGTTAATGAAGAACGTCAGGTGAAACAACCCCTCATCACGAATCAGGTAAGGTTGGGTTCCTCATCCATGACGGGTATTCCTCTTACATTAAATTGTTTTTCTGCAAGTTTCACCCCACCCTCCCCCTATTTTCAGGTTACCATGTGACGTGCACAGAACTCTGTTGCTATTAATTCCATTGCTCCTAGCTCAGTCCACGCATGCTGTGACAGTACACGTTTACATTTATGGAGGTCAAGCTGACGCCCTTCTTTACGTTAACGGTAGCTTAATTTACGTCAATGGTAATCAGACCGTTAACGTTCCCAATTCCACCCTTCAGGTTTACGTGGAGTCCCCTCTACAATACAGGGTTTTCGTAAACGGAGTCGAGAGCGATAATCTTTCCCTCAACCCATGGACAAGCGATACGATCAACATCACGGTGAGGCCAATCCTTTACCAGCTTAACGTGACTGTAAAGGGTCCTGGGACCTTGAGCCTGAGGTTCCCCAACTCAACTCAGGTTAAGGTAAACGAATCGGCCTCCCTGCAGGTTCAGGAGGGAACGTTGATTACCATAGTGGCTATTCCCAAACCTGGTTATTCCGTGGGAAACTGGAGTAACGGGTTTGTGGGGAATGAGGTTTGGTACCTGGTGTATAATGACACCAACATCACCGTATACTTTGTGAAGTCTCCACAGACCTCCAGGACAGTTCCCGCAGTGAGTTACTCGGGGCTAGGTCTTCTTGCTGTCCTTGGTGGGGTCTACTGGTTTACCAGAAGGAGATAGTTCAGAGCTGAAGACTCTCCTCACCCATCCGGAGCCCGAATTGTCAACATCATCACATTTTTCCTAAACCCTGTTTAAAAGCTCAGAGTTTCATTTAGCGTATGAACAGGCTTAAGGATAGTAGTAGTGCCTTTCTGAGGGAATCTGCAGAACAGGAAATAGACTGGTATCCATGGTCAGATGAGGCCTTCCAGAGGGCCAAGCAGGACGACAAACCCATCCTCGTGGATGTTGGTGCGGTCTGGTGTCACTGGTGTCATGTAATGGACAGGGAGACATACTCCAGGCGTGATATAGCTGAGCTAGTGAACAGGCACTTTGTGGCCATCAAGGTTGACAGGGACGAGATGCCGGAACTGGACAGGAAGTTGCAGAGGGCGGTATCCAGCATTACCGGAGAGTCTGGCTGGCCCCTCACCGTATTTATGACTCCAGAAGGGGAGGTATTCTTCGGTGGGACCTTTTTCCCTCCGGAGGACTCTTACGGCAGGGTAGGGATGAAGAGACTTCTCCTTGAGATCGTGAGGCTCTGGATCCAGGATAGGGAGAGACTCAAGAGGTCAGCCCTCTCCCTGGCTGATTACGCGCCTTCAACTTCCTCTCCCCTTGACCTTGAGATAGTGGACACCGCATTCTCGTCCATAGTGTCAACCTTTGACATAGAGCAGGGTGGCCTTTCAGGAACCATGAAGTTTCCCCATCCCCTGGTGGACCAATTCCTCACCGCTTACTCCTTCTGGACCGGGGATCACGTGGGAATTAAGCTCTCCATCTTCACCCTGAAGAAGATGTTCCAGGGCGGGATTTTCGACCAGCTGGGAGGTGGCTTTCACAGGTATGCTGTGGACAGGGAGTGGAACGTTCCCCATTTCGAGAAATTGCTCATAGACAACGCGGAACTCCTGGAGGACTATTTCGTGAACTACCTGGCAAGTGGTGATCCTCAACTTCGTGACGCCGTAGAGATGACCTCACAGTTTGTCCTTAGGGATATGTGGGTTGGAGAGGGTTTTGCCTCATCCCTGGACGCTGATGTTGATGGAAAGGAGGGCGGATTCTACACCTGGGACTGGGACGAACTTCTCTCTAACTCCGGTGAGTGGAGATCCCTCATTGAGAGAACCTTCACCCTGGTGGGGGAGGGAGCCCTCGAGGGAGGTGTTCTCAGGGTAAGGGATGACCTTGGGGAGATAGCTAAGACACTCAACATGGATGTGAAGACCTTCCTGGAAAACCTGCGTAAGGCTAGGGAGAGACTCAGGGCTTACAGGGATTCCACAAGGAGGAAGCCCTTCAGGGACGATAATCTTTACACCTATCCCAACTGCAGAATGGCCGACTCACTCCTTCGCTCATCAGTCCTTACCGGGAAGGGGAGGGAGGAGGGTGTTAGGGTTGCATCCAAGCTCTCCAGAAGGGTAACGAGGAGGCTTCAGGGAGGAGGTGAGGGACTCCTCGAGGATTACTCCTCTGCTCTTCTCCTTGCCTTGAGAGCGTATGAGGTATCAGGCGATCTCAGGTTCAAGGATCTGGCTCTAGAGTTAGGAAAGGAGGTCTTGGACTTTATGACACCCAACGGTTTCGTGGAGAAGAGGGGCTCCTCCGAGGTCCCCAATATGGACACTCCCAATGAGTCGCCCAACTCCCTAGCACTGAGAGGGTTACTCTCCCTTTCCCTTCTGGACGATCAAATCAAGGTTCCTGAAAACGTGATCTCCTCCATCTTGGGCGATTACATGCAGGGTCCTCCTTTCTATGCTGGCTCCATTCTCAGCGCTGGTGCCCTGCTCAAGGGAATGGCTCACATAGTCGTGGTGGACGCTGACGAGAAGGCCAGCTCACTTCACAGAGAGTCACTCCTCCTCTATCACCCCTTCAAGGTTGTGGAACTGGTAAAGGAGGAAAACAGGGACATGGTAGTTCCCCTGATCAGGTCCATGATAAATCAGGGACAGGGAAGCAGGGTCTTCGTCTGCGTGGGTAACACCTGCAGTATTCCTGTAAGGGAACCGGAGAAGATTAAATTGCTACTTAAATCCAAGCTTCCGCAATAGTATACCATGAAATTCTCGGGTAAGACCTTTCTTCTCCTTGGGGTAAGTAAGGGACTTGGTTACGCTATGGCTTACTTCCTAGCTAGGGAAGGAGCTACTGTGATAGTGTCATCTAGGAGCGCTGAGAAGTTAAGAGAAATGGAGGCTACTCTCAGGAAGTACGGGAACGTGATAGCCATTCCTGGAGAGGTCAAGTCCAGGGAATCCGTGGAGGAGCTCAAGTCTAGAGTGATGAAGGTCACCAGGACTCTGAACGGCCTTGCAGTTATGATTGGAGGTTATGAAGAGGACACTGTTGAGGATCTGAAAGGGCTTGATACAATGATAAACAATCACCTCAGGTACCCCCTCCTCGCGGTTTCGGTGTTTCTAGAAATGATGAGTAAGGGGAGCACCATCCTGCTGGTCTCAGCCCTCAGGGGTATAGATAGGCCAGCCTCAACCCAGCTTTCCTACGCCTCGGCAAAGGCGGGACTTGCCAAGGCGGTCGAGGTGCTTGCGCTTGAACTGTTGGACAGGGGAATCAGAGTAGTGGGAATAGCACCCAGCTGGATAGACGGCGAATTCCAGCCAGAGAGAGATTGGAAAAGTTTGAGGAAACTCGGGGATGAGAAGGCTCCACCAGAGGACTTTGCACTTGTGGCGACCTGGCTCATGAGCGAGGACGCGGAATGGGTTAACGGCGTGGTAATACCAGTGGATGGAGGCACCAGACTCAAGTGGGGATAGATTCGCATGGGTGAGTGGATTAGGGAAACCAGTTTCAGGCTGGTGGCCACCCAGGGAAATCTGATCCTCCAATGTAACTGCAGGGGGAAGATCCTAGAGGTCCAGAAGGTTGAGAGTAAGTTCAATATAAAGTACTTCGCCAACGAGAGAAGAATAAGTTACGAGAACGGCAAGTTATTCGATTTTCACGGTCTGACCGTTTTAAAGGGAGAGCAGGCCTCTTCACAGATGATTGAAACCTTAAGTTCCATGGTCTCCGAGGTAGAGGAAGACCTCTCAGCCGTCTCCAGGGAGGCGGGGATACCTGTAACCGTTGCCCTAACCTCCATTCAAGACGTTGGAAAGCTCTACCTAGATGAGAGGAGATACCTGGATTTCTCCACCACGTACCTGGAATATGATCTGGGCCGTGAATACCTTAAGGATAGACCTGGGTTTGCCAGCGAAAGGAGATTCAGGCTAACTCTGCACCTTCAGGGCCAAGGTCTGAAAACGGTGCACTGGCTTGAGAGTGGTCGAGGGGAGATATATGCCAGCCCCGACATCACGAATTGGGGATCTGATATTCAGGAGTTTCGCAGGATTATGGGGGGATTCAGACCAACGTCTCAGGCTTTCCAGGAGATAAGGGAATACATGAGCGCGTTCGTATCCCCATAATCCCCAAACCTGTAGGCGAATTTTTACCCTATGGCGTTTTCTACCACAAGTGCCACAGTTCCTGTTAATATTACCCGCCCTGGCAGATCTCATCCTTCTGTTGCAGATCTGGAAAGAGAACTCCATCTTTAAGTTAAATGGTAGGTTCTGTGCCCCAACCTCCATCATTGTTCCAATTAGGGGGCTTGATCCTGGACTGGAAAGGAATGTGGAGTCGCTCAAGAACCAGGATTTCCCCTGTCTCTTCGAGATTATTTGCGTGGTGGACCCAGATCAACCATGGCTAGCAGAACGTCTGAAACAGCTTGGAGTTAAGGTCGTTATCACCAGTGCCTCCTGTTCATGCAGTGGAAAGATAAGGGCACAGCTATCAGGGCTCAGGGAGTCCACCAATGAGGTGGTTGTTTTCGCTGATTCGGACACCCTGTATCCCAGAAACTGGTTACGGGAAATGGTGGGGAATCTGGATCGCTATACAGCGGTAACCACGTTCTCATGGCCTGCTCCACTCAGGATAACGTGGAGGAACCTCATTAGGGCTGGCTTCTGGACCCTTGGCTTTGAATCCCAGGCCTCGGGAGGAACCTTTCTGTGGGGCGGGTCCATGGCCTTCAGGAGGAACTTCTTTGACGGCGAAGTGATCAGGGAATTATCCCGGGAGTGGTGCGACGACTGCACCCTCACCAGGATAGTTAAGAACAGGGGAGGGAGGATAGCCTTTGATGGTCTGGCCATCCCCCTAAATGTCTACGACGAGAGGGATCTCTGGAGGTGGTCCACGAGACAAGTGGTAACCATTGTTAAATACTCAAGCAGAGGAGCCAAAGCTTTCTTGGTCATTGGAGCTTTCATGTTACTCTATCTGGTCCTCTTCCTGCTCACCCTTAACCCATTCTATCTCTCCCCCCATCTTCTCTGGATCCTGAAGAACTTCTCTAGAAGTAGACATCTGGGGAAATATTCATATATCCCATCTATCATGTCAATTCTAGGTGTATACTTCGGGTGGATTAAGCTAATCCTCGATTACAGGAAGAGGGAGGTCCTGTGGAGGGACAGGACCTATGTTCTTTAACAGAGTTTTACAAAACATAGTATAATCTAAGACCGAGAATTTTTTATACTTTCTTAGATTTAGAAGGCAAGTTATGAAATTAGCATGTGAGCTAGGATCTCAGGTTGTTGTTCCAGCAATAAGGTCCATAGTTGCTCAGGAGATGCTATCCATGGGAGTTCCCTACTCCAGGATTGCTGAGATCCTGGGAATCTCCACAACCACAATCTCAAAGTATAGGGCTAGAAATAACGATAGGCTCGTGGAAATGATAAGGAAGGACCCAGACTTGATGGATGATATGAAAACTCTCTCTAGGCTGGCCAGGGATGGAAGTGCATCCTATCATCATATTTGTGAGATGTGCCACCTGATCAGGAAGAGGTTTTTTATGTCCGCGGGCAGATGTCCCATGGATGATGAAGTTCTACCCCGTGAAGGATAAGATGACATGAGGACTAAAACTGATAAAATCCGGCTTTGCACTAACAAGTTTGAGTGATGAGGTCGAGCACTGCATGAATCGTGATGAGCGGACCACCACTGATGTGAGGCTTGAGCTTCACCTTAATCCCTTCTCGTTTCACGAGACGACTTCCAGGTATAGGGTAGAGGAGGAGGATAACTGGATAAAGTTAATAGGGAAAGAAGGAGAATACTTGGCCCGGGAGTTTGAAACCTACGCTGTTCTGCTCTATCCCATTTCATGGATTCCCAGGGAGCTAATCCTGTCCCTGAACACCAGGCTAACCTCAGTGGACAAGTTAAGGGACGTGTTGATGAAGCCCATGGACTGGAAGGACTTCGTTACTTTCAGGATTAGGGAGGGCCAGATCATTTCCTCCGATCTAAAGCTTGAGAACTTTCTTGGGAGAGACCTAGTTAATAACGTTCTGGAGTCCGTGGGTCTTGAGTTCGTGGAACTTGAGGATAGCGTGGAGTTGGCCTGCAAACTTGAGAGTTTCAGTTGGTCAAGCCTGAACTTGGCGTTCTGGAAGATCTCAATGGGCCTTAGCCTGTATTTTGAGCTTAAGCGGTCTCACGAGGATATCTCACTGAGGCTTGCCCAGGAATACTTAGGCAGGTTCCATTCTCCTTCCTAAGGGTATAATCACGTTAATACTCACGTTCTAAAATGAAGAAATAAAATAATGAAGTAATCTTTTTTAACTCGTTTTTACCTTAACTAATTTTAGAGTGTATTAAAATGGTCGCAATAAACCCCTCGGATATTGCCATTATAATTATAGTGGCACTAGTGCTGTTTGTGGGGAGCAGTAAGATTCCCGAGCTATTTAGGTCGATGGGTAGAGCACTTGGCGAATTCAAGAAGGGGAGAATGGAGGCCGAGATGGAGATAAATCAGATGCAGTCTCAGGCTCAGCCTACTGTACAGCAGAATCAACAGAAAACTTCCCCTGAGGACCTAGAAAGACAGATAAGAGACCTTCAGAACCAGCTGGATCAGCTAAAGAAGCAGCAAGGTACAAAGTAACCTTTTTTGTTTAATAGAGCAGGGAGGGCCCAGGAATGATAGGTAGCCTTAGCGATCTTTTGATAATGGTAATAGTGGCCATACTCCTTCTGGGAGGTGAGAAGGACCTGTCTGGCACCGTCAAAAACCTGGGCCGAACCCTTTCAGAGCTGAGGAAAAGGCAGAACGATTTTAAGAATGAGCTCATGAGAGAGCTCTCCGAATCAGGGGACATTACACAGGAGGCCAAGAGGAGCTTATCCTTTAACACTGACGTTCCAGCAGTGAGGCCGGTTTCTAGGGTTACACAAGCTCCTGAAGATCCTAGGATAAAGCAACTGGAGGACCAAATCAGAAAATTGCAGGCTGAGCTAGAGAGGTTGAAGAAGGGTGACGGAAAAAACTAATGAGCTTCCCAAGTCTCAGGAGAGACCACTCCTTGAACATCTTAATGAGCTCATTGTTAGGGCTAGAAGAGCCCTGATCTCTCTCGTGATAGCCTTCGTGATTTTCTTCTTTTTCGGGATCACTGAGGTATCCTTTGACGGATTTAATTTCCCAATTCTCTATCCAAACCTTTTCAACAGCATCTCCTCCCACTTCATCGAACTATTCATTCACACTGAACTCCCTCCTCAGATGAAACTCCTGAACCTGAATCCCTTCGATACCCTGTTCTCAGCAGCCTATGTTTCCTTCTTTCTCTCCCTCTTCATTGCACTTCCCATCATCATACATGAAATATGGGGTTTCGTCTCTCCAGGCCTCTATGAACACGAGAAAAGAATGGCCAAAATGGTAGTGTTTCCCGCATTCGTATTGTTTGCTGCTGGATCCAGTTTTGCATATTTTGTAATAATTCCAGTCATGATGAAGTTCGTACTGATCTATACAACGACCTTGGGAGTGGAACCCACCCTAAGTCTCAGGGCTTTCATCAATACAGTTATGTCGCTCATGTTAACTGTTGGAGTTGCGTTTGAGTACCCGCTAGTAATGAGCATGCTTACTTTAGCCGGTGTGGTAAAAGCTCAGAGCTGGAGAAAGAACTGGAGATACGGCGTCCTTGGAGCCTTTATTATAGCATGGTTCATTTCGCCGGGAACAACTGGGGGCGTGATTGAGACTACAATTGGTGTAACACTCTCAACACTTTACTTCGTGGGAGTGGTTGCCTCTTACTTTGCCGAGAAGAAGAGGAAATCCTGGAGTATATAACTGTATACTAACCTAGTAAAGTTGAATCTCAAATTTTTCTTCTGTATATTTTTGAAGTCACATAGTTTAAATGTTATTTCCAACGAGTATTATTCATGGAGTTATGGTTGGAGATTTCCCTAATAATCGCGTTCTTGACCTTAGATCTGATTCTCTTAGGTGATGGAATAAGGGAGAACCTAGTCTCCAGTAGGGACTCCAGAAAAACCTGAGGAAAAAATCTATATCTAAACGTGAGAAAGTGTCATAGATGTCTAAGAAGAGGAGGGATGAAGACAGTAAGGGACGAATTCTATTACCTGTTAGTAAGCGCCATGAGAGCGAATTAAGGGAACTGATGAGGGTCTTAACCGAGAGGGGTTTTTTCCCTAGGAACGGTGACTGGAAATCCTTCATAGATGAGGCACTTGAGTCCCTCGTGACGCAGATAAAATCCGCTCCCGACTTCACCTTCAAGGAGAGAACTGACATGTTCAAGGACTTCTACAGCTCTAGGATCATGGGTCTAGTCCCTTTACCTCTGAGCACCCTTCAAAATATTGTGGAGAGGAACCCTGAGGTGGCAAATGAACTTCTCTCCGTTTATTTCTCTCTTTTTAAACACTCATTCATGGTTAATGGCATCAGTTCGGTGAGGGACTACTTGGACTCCTTGAGACGTTTTTTCATCACCATTACTCCCCTAGCTACCCAGAACCTCATTATTAAGGAGGATGGATCGTGCGGTTCCTTCACAGTTTTCTCATCAGTCTTGGGTAAACAGATGGTGGAGAAGGTGTACTTACCCCTGTTGAGACAAATACTAAATGAGAGCATGGTCCAGGTAAGGAATCTGAAAGGTGATAATATCACCATAGAGGCTCAGTTTTGTCTTCCAGTGAAAGAGTAGGGACGATCAAAGTAATATTTTCTCTATAAATCATGAGAAGTCAAGCTGAAAGAATGGTTTAAATTTTAGATTTCATATAGTATACTCGTAGAATTCTATGGACGAAATTGACAAGAAAATTATGTATTACCTTTTCAGGGACGGAAGAGTAAGTCAAAGAAGCCTAGCTGAGGAGCTTAAGGTGACTCCCCCAACGCTCAACTACAGGTTCAAGAAGCTGGAGGAGGACGGAGTGCTCAAGGGCTTTACCCTGTTCATAAATCCCTCGTTCCTATCTAGGTACTACGGATTTGTAGCGTTCATAAATCAAAGGGACTTCGACTCCGATTGGATTTTCCTCAAGTTCAAGTGCGTTGAATGGTTGAACGTCTATGGAGTGATGGGGAAGAGCCTGAGGGATTTGGACGAAAAGATTGAGACCATGAGTAAGACGCTGGGAGAGACCAGGCTCAAGTACATACCTGAACAGAGCCCGGAGGAGCTGAAATCCATGGACGCCTCAATACTTTCAGCCCTTTCCAAGAGCCCCAGGGCTACAGAGAGCGAGATTGCACAGGAGTTGGGTATTCCCTCCAAGACTGTTTCCAAGAGGTTGAAAATAATGTCAAAGAGGGGCGTATTCTCGGTTTTTCCAGTTCTGGATATTCCCAAATCCGGTCTAATAATGTTCTCAATGTTCTCCAGAAGCCTCAGGAAAATTACGGGGGTTCTTGAGCCATGCACGATTTTCAGGATCACAGACGGAAAGGCTGGGATAAACGTGTGCCTAGTGGAAAACATGTTACAGACAAGGAACTACGTAAACGGCGCACGGTTACAGGACCCGGACAGTGACGTAATGATTATATACGAATATTATATCAACTCTTCGCTATTACGAATTTTAGATCAGTGATCCATTTTAACTTAATTGAGAGCTAAATAGATTGTTTCGGGGTACAGATGTTTAGGTTATATTTACAAAAGATATTTAGTGTTCCAAGTTAAGTAGTACATATGAATTGGACAGAGGCAAGTGAGTTAAAGAATCTCTCCGAGAGGGTTCAGAAGTCCATATACATGGTCAGTGTAGTGGCGCTAAGGCTTCACGGAGAGGACAGGAAAGATATGCTTGCCATAAGGAAGATGTTGAGAGAATTGAAAGCTAAGTTAGGTAAAGTGAGGAGCTTTCAGGATAGGATGGAGATATCAGAGATCTTCGGAGCGGTACTTCTAGGGTTGAACATTCTGTACTCCCAGATACCCGAGGAAAGCGTGAGGAACGATATTCTGAGGATCCAGGAGTTTCTAGGTGAATGATGAAAGTGGATAAGGATCTTCTGGCATTGCTAGGTGAGGCTGGAGCCACCGGTCTCGCCAAGGGCATATATGAAGTGAGAAGGGAGGATAGGTTTAGGCATGCTTATGAAGATGAGTTATCTCACTGGAAGTTCTTCATGTTAAGAAAAAGGTCTCGTTTAGAGTTACCCGTGTATTATGCACTCCTCTTGTTTGGAATCTTGATAGGCACTCTTGGTATGAGCGTGACGAGAAGCGTCATTAACTACCTAGAAAGAGGGGCAATTGATTTTTACGTCAAGAATTATCCGAACGACGAAAGAATCATGGAAATAGTGGAAGAGGAGAGGAAACACTTCCTCTAGGGTCTTACCATGATAGTCAGGCAACTGGACGGGGAAAAGGTTGAGGTTGAAGGTATGGTGCCAGCTAGGTGTTCAATCCGTGGGTTTAGGGCAAGGATAGTTATTTCAGGTAACAGGGTTATAGCGGGTCAATGTGAGTGCGGATCCTTTCCCTGCTCTCACACTGCTAAACTCTATCTCATGTTCATGGCTAGAAAGAGATCTAGATAGTTCCTGTCTTTCTGGGTAGAGTATGTGGGCAGTTTGAGACTCGTAAACGTTCTCGTAATAAACGGGGAAATTAGATTTTAATTCATTTTCATAGTGTACTATTGCAGGTTCTTGGCATACATGCGAGGGCTGATTTCCGTCAGCTAGACAGATCTCTGCAGTGAGCAGGTTTGCGGTGGAGAAAATCTGGTATGAAATCAAGTTTTCACCATGTAGCTGGTTGAGTACATAGGTCCAGTTCTTCATCTGAATAAGTCCGGGATTATTTGTTGTCCCCACCTCATAATATAAACCTGCTACGTCTATAAATGGTATACTGCCGTTACCCAGTTGTTGCCACAACTGATAAATATTTGAGGGAACTGCCTGAAGTGGCTGATGATTTCTGTCCTGAAATTCATAAGCTAGAACAGAAATATATTGACTCGTGTAACTTAGATTTTCAAGAGTGAATGTAGGAACGTCTGGGTATACGTCTGTGGAGCTAGATTCCATGTACTTAAGCCCTGAAACGTTACCAAACCTGTCTAGGGCAATTATGAGAGACCACATCTCTGCACCGCAGTATGGGCACCACTCCGCTCCTACAAATATAACTACGGGTTTACCTTGATAGGTTAGTTCACCGCTTCCCTGTTTTACGGAGTACACGAATGAGCTATTGAATTGAGTGAATCCGCTCTGGTTACGCGCCAACTCATATAGTTCAAGGTTAACAGGAGCAGAAACGTATGTCCCAATCTGGTGGCTTGAGGATTGGACTTGTCTTAAATTAATTATACCTATGACGGCAATCGCTATCACAGCTATGAGAATAAATACAAGAAATTTCTTGTTCATACTTTCACCTAAAAGGAAAAGCAGAGAAAAAATAAGAATAGCTTAGGATGGGTATGGGTACACCATCGGATCACTGAAGTACAGGATCATGTTGCTCGGCACACTTATCACGTCCACACCGGGCTTACCCAGTGCCTCCCATATTGGGTTGTTCTGGTTAGCGTTCATCACGGCACTGTCGTATGTGCTCATGGCCTTCTGAACGTTCTGATAGGAGTTGAGGCATAGCCCTGTTGGATCGCTCTGGTTAGATGGGACTATTGCCTGGCATTGACCCGTCAATGGATTGGGGAATATGTTGGGATTGAAATCCAGAACTACCACTATGTACCACGGTATAGATGTATTGGTCGAGAACGTGACTATGTGGTCGTGAGCTGGTGTGGGTAGAACTCCCTCAGGAAGTCCGAACACTCCGTTGTTTATTCCCAAGTACTTCTCCACTACAGTGAACGCTGGTGAGTATATGTAGGTCATGTGGTCCGCACAGGCAGACTCAGTAGCCGCAGCTCCGCATTGAGTTAGGATGGTATAACTCTGATTATTATATGTGAAAACTGGGAATCCCTGTGGATTTGCTCCCAACTTCTGAACACCGAAAATTGATAATCCCGCAAACGCTGGAACAACTACGTACACTGGTGCTGCTCTTGGAGGTAACTGTGATGAACTGGGAGCTGCCCCCACCTCGCATCCCATGGCAACTTGATTAGCCTGAGTCTCGTTGGGGAAGAACTGAGTCAACGCTGGAGTACATGAGAACTGTGCTGCGTAGTCGAATGTAATTACCTGTCCGTTTAAGAAGGCTCCCGATGAAGGCTCCGCAGTTGGCACTTGAACTGTCCTGTTTACATATACTGGTACAGTCTTATTCACATATACTGGCACTGTTTTGTTTACATATACTGGCTGGGTAACATTGACGTATTTTGTTACTGGAGCTTTCGTGGCGTAGAGTCCGAACCCTATGGCGGCCACTATAACCAGGATGATGGTTACGGCCGCGAAAATTACATTTGAAACTGCTTTTTTGGAGCTCATTGGAGGTAGTGAAAGACTTGACATACATAAGGATAGAGAAGAATTTTTTGAATGCAACTAGATTCCTGATCTCATTAAATTGTTAGAAGTTTTCTAACAAATCTATTATATCACTTTTACTCGATCCTCTAAATTTGACGAATAATGTTATCTTCATTTATTTTCAGTTTTAATACCATGATAGATATTTACTACATTGATCTAGTTATCTCTATTGTTTTGCTAGCCATTAATGTGGCCAGACTAAAGGAATCATGGATCCGTGGTCTATTCCCTCTTCTCTTTACTCTGACCCCTCTTCTTCAAGGTTTCCAGATAGAGTTCTGGACCGCATTTTCATTGTGTTTAGGTTACTATTTCTTGAGGCTCTACATAAACGTAAATAAGACAGCCGACATCGACTTGGGTGTAGCTGGAGGATTTCTACTAACAGCAGTATCATGGATTCTGCACTCTTTACCACTCTGGCAACTTGTACTACCCTTCCTCTACGGAGTTTATTTTGCCATGAGTTGGAGGGTGAGGGTAAGACTCAACTCCTCTGTCTCAATTTCCTTGATTCTACTCCTAGAGGGCTTCTCGTCCATTTTCCTTGCTTCGTTAACGTTGATGGGGACAAGTAATCTGGCCAGTGTATTCGTGGGTCCATGGACTGGAATTAACGTGTTATGGAACGCCCTTCTTGGTTTCGAGGCCGTTGCCTCCAGTTCCTATTTCATGATCCTGATGGGCCTGTGGCTTGGGGTTCCCCTAATCTGGAGGATATTTAGGACAAAAGGGAAAGGAAACAGGGTAAGGCTCATCCTTATGTTTCTCTCTTACTGGGTATACAGTATTTATCTACCTTCTTTTTCCCCCTTTCAGTCAATTTTCCCCAGTATACCCTATTCTTGGTTCAATGGCTTCGGGACCTTTGGTCCAGTGTCTCCATCTCTTCTCACCGGGATAATTGGGACATATGCTGTAACAGCTTTCCTATCCTACTTCTTCGGTGGAAGGCAGATCTGTTCAGTAACGTGCACCGCCCCTTACATGTTGCAGGGTTTTCATGATGGTCTTAAAACCTTCAATAGGACCTCACGTCTAGGTAGGAAAACACTTACCTCTAGGCTCTCTCCAGTGTTCAAGGTCACCTCTACGCTGGTATGGGTGAATATAATGGCCTTTGTCATCCTCTCCTATCTCAATCAGCTTCACCTTACAAGTTTCTACCTTCTGGATAACGATCCCACAGTTTTCCTTACGTCTTTATATTTCAATTTCATATGGTATATACAATTCCTCTTGGCCCCCCTCATGGGAGACTACGCCTGCGTGACTCAAGGTCTATGCGGTTGGGGTACCTTTAACCAGTTCTTTGGCTATCTGGGCCCCTTCAAGTTGAAGGTGAAAGACCCGTCAACGTGTCTAAACTGCAGAACTGTGGATTGCGCCAAAGCATGCCCCGTAGGTCTCACGGACATGAGAGCCTCCTTTCTAAAAAGAGGAGAGTTCAAGGCCTTCAAATGTATTGGCGCTGGGGAGTGCATAGAGGAGTGCCCCCACGACAACATCTTCATTGAAGATGGGAGAGTTTACTTGAGGAAAATCGCAAGCTGGTGGAGTAGATGAGAGGGGGTAAAGGGGGAATTGGTATAGGGCTTTCTGTGCTGGGTCTAATCGACTCTTCATATCTTCTTTACATCACGGAAAGTGAGAAGCCTCCTCCATTCTGCGACGTTTCCTCCTACATTAACTGCGGAAGGGTTGAGTTCAGCCCCTTCTCCCATTTCTTTGGAGTACCAGACGCCTTGCTGGGAGCTCTCTTTTTCTTGATGGGAATCATCCTCTGGCTAACGTCCAGATCTACATTGAAATATTGGTGGGTGCTAGGGACTATCTTTACTGTTTATCTTATATCTACCGAGGCACTTCTGAACTCAATTTGTCTGTACTGTACTCTAGCTCAGGCTTGCTGTGTGTTTCAGGGTATTTTACTGTGGAGGAATGACTGAGTCTTCGTGAAGAGTAGTTGACAGGACCCTGGTGTATTTCATTTGACCCGAACGCCAATGGACTAGTATAGACACTAGAGGCCCTATTCATTGCGACCAGATCTTAAAGTATCCGACACGGCACGACTTTTCACTTTAAATACGCTGGGATTAATTTCCTTCATTTTAATTAAAACGAAGTTCTTCTCTTTTAAATAGATAACGAATAAAAAGAGGAAAATTCATCGAGACTTAATGAATAGAGTACTCGTAGCCATAGCCTTAGTTTCCGTATTTTTAGTTGGTTCCTTCCTAGGAGCTCCTATGATACAGTTCTTTTCCTCGGTGATAACACCAATACCTCAACCAATCATTAGGACTTACGATATGTATAATACCACATATTTCCCCTACGAGGTAAAGGTAGTGTACTATCCTGGTAACGCGACGAGCCAGAATCTAGATCTGCCCAGTTACTGGGGAGTGACAAACGGTGGACAGTCCCACAACGCTGCCTTTACCACCACATGCACCGAGTTAATTCAGGGCGTAGTCTGGCAACAGGATTTCGCCCATATGGCTGGTGCTGCCCTAATCCCCATGACGGCCCCGCAGAGTATGTTGCCCGGTGCCAATGTCATGGGAACTAGGTCTGCATTGGTCATGCTCACGCAGATGGTGGGAGAGCCACTGGGCGTTACGCTGGCTGACAATCTGCTATTCGTGGAGGAGGACAGTGGACCGGGAAGTATCTTCGCAGTAAATCCCTTAAACGGACAGGTCGTGTGGTACGCCACTGGACTGGCCAGTTACGCAATGAATAATCCCATAGTCTACAACGGGATAGTTTACGTCACTGTGGGTGACGTTGGTTTCAATTTTGCCAACTTTGTCCATTACGAGAAGGGTCAGTTCTCATCCATTCACAGGGGGATGGCCTACGGGGCTATCTATGCGTTCAATGCTACCGACGGTGAATTGTTGTGGATGAGGTTCACCATGGGCGAGGCCATGCCAGCTCCCGCAGTCTATAATGGAGTGCTAGCCTACGCTGATGGAGGTGGAGAATTCATAGGGGTTAACGCGACCACGGGACAGGTCCTTTGGCAGGATATGATGCCGGGTTTATTTGATAGTATGAGCAGTGTGAACTATTACGTTCTACCCAATGGCACGCCTATTTTCATCGCAGGTTTCACCAGCTTGACTGAACCTTACGGATTACTGGTTGCCGTCAACGGGATGACAGGGAAGGAGGTGTGGAATGCCTCACTACCTTCTCCCAATAAACCCTTCAATACGGGAATGGGTGACGTGCCTCCTGCGGTAGATCAGCAGGCAGGAATTGTGGTACAATCTACCGTGGCCAACGCAGAACCTAACGGGACCGTGGACACCATGGTTCTTGCCGTTAACGCTACTAATGGACACGTGTTGTGGGTAACGAACCTAGGGAGGGGATATACCCCACCAGCATTCAAGGGAGCGATCCCCATGATTTACAATAATACCGTTTACGTGGGCGCACCGTCACTGGGCAAGGAATTCGCACTGAATCTCATGAACGGTCAGATACTGTGGCAAACTAGATTGAATGGAATAGGACTTCCACCAAAAGCGCCTGGAGGACCTAGGGGAGGAGCTACCTATTACGACAACCTACTCTGGGTAGCAGGAGGTCCTTACGTCTACGTGTTAAATCCACACAACGGTGAACTACTACAACAGTACTATGTGGGCGGAAGATTCGGTATAGTTAACCCAGTGATAGTAGGAAGTACCATGTATCTGACGAACAGCTATGGATGGGTAGTGGCGATCCCTCTCTACCAGGTTTACCCAGACTATGTGCTTTACGCTTAGTTAGAGGTCCAAGAAAAACATTTTTTTATTATCCAGGTTCACCTTTTTTACCCTGCAGTCGTACGCTGTTTCCAGTATTTGTTCGTTTAGTTCATCCGGATGGGATTGCCATATTATCTTCCCTCTTTTCATCACAATGACCCGATCGGCCCTTTCGATCCAGTTCAGGTCATGAGTGGCAATCAGAAAGTCCTTATCAGTCCTCGATCTAGAGATCAGGGAGATAACCTTGGCCTGGTTTTTTACGTCAAGTCCAGAGGTCGGCTCATCCATTAGGACCAGTTGACCCTCAGCCAAGGCCTTAGTAATGAGCACAAGTTTCTTCTCTCCAGTACTTAGGGTGGAGAAATACCTGTCCATGAGGTGAACGATACCCAGTTCCATCATCAACTCATGATACTTATCCAAGGAGTTCCTGGTTCCCGCAAGTAACACATCCTTTACCGGTATCTCAGGTGACGAGAATTCCGCAGGCACATAGCCCTTGGATATTTCATCTCCATTGAGAGCTCTGACAACAGACCTCAGGAGAGTGGTCTTACCAGCGCCGTTCTGGCCCAGTAATAGATTTACCCCTCTTGAGAGCTCGAGGTCAAAGCTGGAAAGCAGTCTTTTCCCTATCCTAACCTCAATTCCCTGTATTAGCAATTCCCTTCACCAACACGTAGATCATTACGGGAGATGCAAGGATTGAGGTGATGGCAGTGAGTGGTATCTTGAAACCCAGTGCACCGTTGGATATTATCTCGCTGGACATCATGATCGTGCTTCCCAGCATCATGGAGTAAGGGATCAGCTGTGATGCACCTCCAGGCACTAGCCTTCTCACAAGGTGTGGAACTATTATTCCCACAAATCCAATTATTCCCGCGAAGGATACAATGAACCCCGTGACCAGGCTAATCAGGAGTATCCAGGCCGTTCTGAACCTGTTGGGGTCAACATCCTTGGAGAGGGTAAGTTCATCGCTAATTGATGCCAGATCAATCATTCTGGACGTGTAAATTCCCAGGACTCCCAGAACTACCACCAGTAGGGATAGGATAGCTACGTTAGTCCATCCAACTACCTCTATCTCACCCAATAACCAGAAATTCAGGGGAGGTACCTGTGGAAACCTTTCCTGCAGGTATGTCAGGAGGATTGATATCAATGATGAGAACACGTAAGAGACTACCACCCCTCCTATGACCACTCCATATACGCCCGTTTTCCTCCCGATAAGCAGGGTGATCGATGTGGAGAGCATGGAGAAGAGAAATGCAACAAGGGGAGACACGTAGGCAATCCAGGCGAAGGGCAGATTAAAAGCCAGTAGATAATACGTAAGAACCGCACCAAATGCCCCTCCCGAAGCTGTGCCACTAATGTAGGGATCCATGAGCGGATTCCTGAGAAGTAATTGCATCACTGCACCCGAAAGGGCCAGAGCTGATCCAACCAGGGCCGAGGCAAGTACTGTGGGTAAGCGAATCTGAACTAGAATGTAACTGTAGGCTCCAGAAGGATGAAGGAGTAGAGAGGGCGGTATATATACCTCTCCGTAAACTAAAGCAAGAAAGAAGATAACCGCGCTTGACCCCAGGAGTCCCAGACCCTTCCACACCCTAGAACACCGGGAGCGTTACGTTGAGCTCCCTCATCACGTAGGAGGAGTTAACGTAACTGGGCGAGTTCCCATGTATGATCTCCCTCATCATCCCAACTCCGTAAACTGCAAGAGGTCCTGGTTCGTTTAGAAGGTCTGTGGGTAGGTTCTGGGAAAGAATGTATATCCTATGATCCTGATAGGCCCTCGTTGAAGCTATCCCAGGTATGTGGTTTATCATGTAGGTCGTGTAACTTAGGTTATATATTTCCTGAACCACAATTACCTGGGGATTGGCCAAGGTCAGGGATGAGGGCCCAAGTAGGGGATATCCGCTCTGATTGGCGAATACATTCACTCCTCCTGCCTCCTCTATCACGTTATTGATGAAAACGTTCCCTCCCGCAGTATAGAATTCGTAGTTGGGACAGATCCAGATGAGGTAAGCAACACTGGTGTTTCCGTGAGAGGTATACCTCTGAAGGGTTGAGTTCATCCACGAGACCAGTTCCTCACCCTGGGTTCTGGTTTCAAGCGAGCTGGAGAGGTTAATGATGGAGTTCTCTATCTGCGTGAAGTTCTGGGCGTAATCGTCGTTGGTGAGGATCACGTTCAGACCCGCTTCCCTTAACTGGTTCAAGTTACTTCCTATGAGTCCCTCTTCATCCACCACGAGGGATGGATGCAGTAGAACTAACCCGCTCACGTTAATTGACTCTCCCTCCTCCAGTACAGTGACGTTGCTCGGCAGGTAACGTGTTGCGTTTACCAGTTCGAGAAGGGAATAGGAGTAGGAGTCCACACCTACCAGCTGTTTTCCCAATCCCAGGGAAACTAGGATTTGGGTATCACTGGGAGCTAGGGACACAATCCTTTGAGGGTGAGAATTGCTCGAGTAAACAGGTCTATTCAGAAGATAAACTGAGGAAAACGCTATCAAAACCACTACCACAACAGCTATCCCGACGACGAGCCTTGAGTTCATGGGTTTGGATAGGCTATCCATATATATAAACTTGATGCGAATCCCAGGCTCAGAAGGACATTACGTCGCAGGACATCTAGGGATCTTGTGACAGTTCGTAATGTTTAAATTACTCTAAACTTTGTCACAGGTAATGAGATCGGTGAGGTGTGGCATTATTTCCAGAAGCGTAATAACAGGGATATTGCCCCTAGAAATCTTAGGTCGATGAGATATGACGTGGAGATCCCTCCTCTTAGATATCCTCGAGTATGCTGTCGCACCTTACTCCGTTCTCAGGAAAATATTCCCACAGGTTATGATGCTGGCGCTGGTGGTCCTGTCCAATGCTGTGATTTTTGTCACCTACCAGCACCTGGACTGGATCTCTGCAATTTATGCGGGTGTGAACGTTGTCACCACGGTCGGGCTCTATGCTCCCAATATTAACCAGATGCCTTCCATTGAGAAACTACTCTTGGTTGTAACCATAATAATGGCAGTAGGCCTTTATACCAGCATCATCCAGTCTATGGTGAACACTGTAGTCAGGAGGTCTTCGTGGGCTGACGCGAGGGCTAGATGGAGGGGATCTCACTTGAAGGATCACATAGTTCTCATAGGGACAGGGAGGGTGATAGTGAGTGCTGCTAGGAGACTGGAAAAACTGGGAAAGGAGTACATAGTACTCACGAATTCCAAGGAAGTACTGGAACAGTTAAAGGGCGACAGGGTGATACTGGGAAACCCTGAGGACGATAAGGACCTAATGAGTGCAGGGATTCCTTCAGCATCATCCGCAGTTATAGCTATGGAGGATGATACCAAGACCCTTCTTGTAACCCTGAAGGTTCAGAAGATTAACCCTCCACTCAACACCATCTGTGTGGTAAAGCAGGACTCCCTCATCGACGTGTTCAGGACTGCGGGCGCGGACGAGGTTATTCCCTATGAGGATATAGTTGGGAGAATCACTGCAGCTGCCTCCATTGCAAAGAACGTAGGAGGAGTTATCTTCACGATGGACAGGAAGGCAGACATGGTGGTGGGATTTTTTGATGTGAAGAAGGAGGTCAAGATGTCTTCCCTGCCCAGCGACGTGGTGCCCATCATCATTGTGGATAGCGGAAAGCTTAACCCCTACTTCTCCAAGGATACGGTACTGAAGCCAGGGCAGACTCTAATCCTCCTGGGAAATCCTGATAAGTTCAAGGAGATAACCCAGATGGTCTCACAGTAAGTAGTTGAATTTAAACCATTTTCTTAACAGATGAGTTTATGGAAATCAGTATTAACCTCTTTGGGGGTCCAGACTCTCCCTCTGCACAGATTGGAACCACGGTTAAATCCGTTGAGGAGTTTTACGAAGATGGTCCCCTGATGGCCTTTCTTGTCTCCATCCCTCACTGTATCTTCAATTCAATTTATAATGTGGCTGAAAAGGAGGGAATGAAACTAAAGTGTAAGGTTAGGGCAAGGTACGTTCTAGATGAGAAATTCATGAAGACTGGTATCTATAAGTTCGCGAGGATAATCTTGGAGGTGAGTAGTCAGGACTGCGACGAGGAGGATCTGAAGGACCTAATCAACAAGGTGAAGATGGAGTGTCCAATCTACCTGAGCCTCATGGACAGGATGGAGATTCGTGCGGTTAAAGCTGGATAATTTAAGAGAAAATATTCTCTATAAATATTCTTTTATGTTGATTAATCTTCTTAGGATAAAAACTATATAAGTTAGGCCAAAATATTCATTATTAATGTCAGTATTGTTCCTAGACCCCAAGGACATTGAGATACTGGAGCTTATGGTGGCAATGTTACATATCTCGTCATACAGACTATCCAAGATTTCTGGGATACCTGCCTCAACAGTGTGGAGAGTTCTGGTGAAGTTAAAGTCACTGGGGCTCATTACCAAGGATGGGAGGGAATTCAGCATAACTCCCCGCGGTCTTGTAATGGCCTATTATCTCACCAAGAGACAATCCATACGTGAGACTGCCCTGCAAAATCTTAAGGAAGCGTGGAAATATGAGGGGTCTCTCGAAGAGTTGAGAAGTTTTCTGGCCTCTCTTCAGGACTTCTTGAGGAGATTTGAGATTTCTCCCATGAGCATATGTTTCAATCAACCCCTCTCTGTGATTAGCCTCATGCTACCCAGGGCCAAGGACCTCGATGAACCAAGCCAGCACGTCTTAGCTAGGTTTATACTCCGCACCTTCCCCTCTGTGGTGTTACCCTCCGGATGCAAGGCGGTATTGAGCTTTGACCAGAATGGAGAGCCGTACGCCCTTGCCGCTGATTGCAAGGAAGATGGAGTACACCTGTTTCACAAGTGTGCCCTAATCAACTCTGTTGTTAAGGCGGAGGTAAAGGGTAGTAAGTAGTGGATCTGCAAAGGTTTTTATTCAACTCATCTCTCTTGGTGAGGAAGGGCCTTCACCCGGTTATTATTTTAAGCGGGTGCCAAAGAAAACATCCTACCCCCATTTACCACCTTCCGCCAGATGAGACCAAGGAGTTAAGACTTTGCGTGAAGCTTGGCGTGAGGGAGGACTCGCGTTGTCCCTTTCTTTATCCATCCCTTAGGGAGGAATTTCATGAGAGGGTAATAAGAGGCAATCCGAGTAAGGTGACCATAGCTGGAGTGGAAGGACTTCTCTTCGTGGACGTTTTGCATCCAGAGAGAAACCAACGTATATTGAAGGCGATTCTGAGCAATATTGTCACCACTTTTGGAGTAACAGAATACCAGGTGGAGGTTATAGATGACATTGCGGGTTTCTCCTGGGGTATGGTGGACGCACTCCCCTCAATAAGGGAAGGAATGGTTATAGGAATGATAAACAGACCCGGGGGTCTGGCTCCAGTGAGAGCGCTCTACAGGATATTGAATGGCGCCCATGACTACTTCTCAAGAAGGGGTATTGACCCCGAACTTATTGAAAAGCTGGCCGAAGAGTCTCTGGAAAGGGCAACTAAGATCCTGAAATTCCATGGGGTATATCCCATAAACCTCACGAGAATCGGTATACTGAACCTGAGGGAGGCGTTGAACTTGGGATACTCCATGGACCTTGAAATACCCAGTCCCTGGTACGGTGAACTGGTTGAGGCAATAACTCCCCTTGTTCAGGACCCGATGCAGTCGGAGTTACTCTTCCTCGTAATAGGGGAGAAAGGAGAAGTGGAGGATTCCCTGAAAGAGGCAGAGAGGGTGGGGTTTCCAACCTTTCTTGTGGGAAAAGTCCTGGAGAAAGGAGATGTTATTAGAATAAAAAAGAAACAGGATTAACTTAGTCTTTTATCCTCTCCATCCGAAACTTCCTATTGGTACAGGCTGGTTGGTCACTATCTGGAACGGTGTCATAGGCGCTAGCTGGTAAGCATACTGTCCTGCGAATAGTATGTCTGCCCTGGTCAGGTATCCAGCAACCAACGCGAAGATTGCAGCTACAACAACAAGGTACTTCACCGCAGTGGGAACGTCCATTACAGGCATTTGTCCTACTGCCTTGGATGGGGCCTGAGCCTTCATTCCCATAATAGGCAAACCGCTAATGCTCAGGTAACCTATTCCCGAAATCACCAGCGTGAGCGCAGTGAGTGCCATATCAGCGTAGAATGAGGCCTGAGATACAAGGTAGTTGTAGGCAACTTGGTCAAAAACATAAATGAAGTTAACAGATGCCATGAACAGGAACCATGTGGCAAGTTCCGCAACGCTGGAAAACATCAGCAACTTGGTCAGAGTCACCCTGGCCCTGATCATGTCCTCACTCTTCCCGATCAAGGCAATGAGGTAAGCCAAACCTGTGGCTGCAAATATTCCGTCAGCCAGATAAAGTGCAGGGATTCCACCATTATTCCAGAAGGGAACCCCAGTAGTTGCAGCAAGTTCAAAACCGCTATACGTCGTGGAGAAGATGCCTGCGAAAACGCCTATCACAGCGATAATGCCTCTAATCAGCCTGCTCTTCATGTTAGCCAGGGTTACTACCATGTACAGGAACGAGAATAGCAGGAGACCACCAACGAACACTATACCCCTGGCCATCCAGGAGTGCCCAAGGTTAGCAAAAGCTTCAATGGGCGAAGCAATGGCAGCGGAAGGTCTTCCAAGATCCATATCGAAGAATCCGAGAGCAAGGATTGCAGCGATAAAGGTTACAACTGAGGCCCTCCTGGTGAAGGATCCATATTTACCTGTAACTTCCATAAGGCCTATAATTGCCATCAGCATTCCTGCAATTTCCGTGAAATAGAGGGCTAGCGCGACATATTCGCCCCATAGTGGATACTGGTTTATCTGTATAATTGGTGCCTGAATTCCGAAAGAAGTCCCTGGAGAAGGTGCGCTAAATAGACCCATCTTTATCTGATTCTCTGGTTTACATTATTAATTTAAATAAAGTTTCATTTCACCATACCGATATGTTTAAGAGAACATATTTTCCCCAAGTCTTTTTTCCTTCCTTGAGGATGGTTACAAGTGGATGACATTCTTAACAGGGCTGAGGAACTCATAGGGGAGAACAGACCGGAGGAGGCAATTTCACTGCTCAGGAATGTGGATCTTGTCGAGGCGTACATCTTGAGGTCTGAGGCACTACGTAGATTAGGGAAAGCGGAGGAAGCGTTAAGGGAACTGGATGCGGGATTGGAGAAATTTCCGTTCAGTTACGTTATTCTTGCAACCAAGGCTGAGGTTTTAGAAAGTATGGGGAGGTTGGATGAGGCTCTTGATACCATTGACCAAGTCCTGGCTATATTACCATACTCCTCCGAGCACAGGTTCGTGAAGGCTAGATTACTTTTCAAGCTGGGGAGATATGAAGATGCTAATCTTGAACTAGCTGAAGTCCTGAGGGTTAATCCCAGGAACGTGGACGCCAGGATCATGAAGGCGTTTTCCTATTACAACATGGGACTCAAGCTTGACGCTCTGTCTGAGGTGAACAGGGCCCTGGCATTCAAGAAAGATGATCCAAAGCTTCATGCCCTTAAGGGAAGGATTTATTTTGAGACGGGTTATCAGAAACTAGCGCTGAGTGAGTACAAGATAGCCTCCCATTATGAACCCGAGAACCCGGATCACTATTATGACATCGCCCTCTGTTATTATACACTAAAGATGATGGATGATGCGCTCCTCTACGTGGACATGGCAATTGCAAGGGGGAGTAAGGCCTCCTATCATGCACTCAAGGCATCTATACTTAACGAGATGGGCAAGGACCCCTCACAGGAGATCAAAACAGCCCTTCAGCTTGATCCCTCCATCAAGCCAACTTTGGAGAACCTGTTAGGCGTAAAAATATCTCCGGAGGGAAATATCGATAAAATGAAGTGAGTTCTTAAATAATCTAGGCAAGTTAATCGACTTTAGATAAATAATGAGCCACTTGAAATTGTCCAGAAGGGACTTTCTTAAGGTAAGCGGTGCAGCTGCACTTGGTACTGCCCTCATTCTAGGAGGCAACACAGTGGCCAAGAAGATATTTGATACATTCTCTGAGACAAATTACACTCTTAATTACCCCAGTGACGAGATTGTTTACTCCAACTGTTTCCAGTGCCTGGGAAGATGCGCATTGGAGATTGTGAGAACTCCCACAGGATTTCCCAGGTTTATCACTGGAACCATAGGATGGCACATTAATGACGGTGGCGTATGCCCTAGAGGGGCGTCTGACGTTTATTACTACTTCGCTCCAGCTAGGTTGAGATATCCCCTTCTCAGGGCTGGGGACAGGGGATCAGGTAAGTGGATGGCAATAGATTACGATACTGCGTTCGACATCCTCGTAAACGGTGCCTCGGCCAAGAGCTGGAGCAACCTGGGGGTTACCCCACAGGATCTAGGAGTTGCCAATTTCCAGGGTCTCATGCAGATAAGGGAGACGAACCCGCACTCTCTGGTCTTCATGCAGGGTAGGGACCAGCTTATCCCTGGAATCACTGCAGGATTCTTTGCAGGAAACTACGGGACCGCAAATGCAGGAGCGCACGGAGGATTCTGCTCCATGAACGTGTACACTGCGGGCGTATATGTGACGGGTGCCCCAGTGTGGGAATATGCCGGTCCTGATGAGGAGAGGGCCCAGTACTTCATTTTAGCAGGTCTAGCTGGAGATCACTTCCCCAACTGGATGAGGAGGATAATTGCCAGGATAAGGGAGAATGGAGGGAAAGTTGTCACAATTGCCCCTGAAAGATTTGGATTCTACTCCGTTTCAGATGAGCATCTCTTCATCAATCCAGCCATGGACGGAGCACTGGCCATGGGATGGATAAGGGTTCTGGTTGACTTCCACTATTACGTGTATAAGGCCTATCTAGCCTCCACAGGGCAAGGTCCTACAGTCATTAACCCAATTACCCTCACACCGGTGCAACCTGCCTACGATGCGTCCTCCGGCCAGCTCATAATGCAGACTGTTACTCCCTCAGGTCAGGTGCAGGCTATACCCAGCCTTGGTGATATCCCCAGCACTGCCGTGTTCCCGCATATTGACGAGGAGTTCCTCAGGTACTACACAAACATGTCCTGGCTTGTCATAGTAAATCCAAATCCACAGAACGGTGACGCTTTGGATCCCACGGATCCCACTGCAGGAAATAATGTAGGCCTTCATCTAAGGATGCCCGTCAACAACCCGGAGTACAGCAAGGCTCATCCTTGGCTAGAGGCGATAATGGGAAATGACGGCAATGTCTACTCCTACGTGGACACCCCATGGCAGAAGAACGTGATGCCAATTCTCACAATGGATGAGCTTCCTTCAAGTATGCAGTCGAATATTGTGCAGGTTCCCTATAAACTCAAGGACGGGACATCAGTCAAGGTCCCAGCCATTCAGGTCACGGTTCCGAAGGCATTAGGGTCCTCTGGAACCATAACGCTCACCGTGACCACCGCATTTGAGCTATTTAGGGCGGAACTTCTCAACTACGATCCTTACACTCCCTCATCTTCCTCACCTCAATACGGAGCCTTGAATGTCGCCAGTCTAGCTGGAATACCTCACAATACCGTGGTGAGAATAGCAAATGAGTTAGCTACTGTAGCTTTCCAGAAGTCCATTTATGAACCGGCACAGTGGGTGGATTATCTGGGTCGTTATCATGATCATGTGGTTGGAAGGCCGGTCTCAATTTACTTCATGAGAGGTCTAGCTGCACATGCCAACGGTTTCATGAGCTCAGCTGCCTACTACTACCTTGTCCTTACCCTTGGTGCCTGGGATAATCCTGGCGCTGATCTGTACAAGTATCCGTATCCTCACTACTTCCCTGGCCACGCAGTACCTCCACACCCGCTAGCCAATACCCCACAGATAGATCCCAATATAGCCTCGGCCATAAGCGGGATGAATCTATCAATACCCAAGGGTAGATCTGGATTCCTTAAGACAGAGTATATCTACAACGATGGAACTGTGGACATAAAGAACGTCACTGTGGTGGGAGCGGGACCTTATGGATTTCCAGATGGACCAGATGACCTAGTCTTGTTCAGCACAGGAAGACCCTTGCTCATTGATAGAGGCTATAGCTGGGAGCTACCCCTCTCTACTCAGAGGTCGATCTCAGCAGTAGCTTACACCGCGTACTTTGCCAACAAGTATCCGAACCAGGTTATGCCATACACGGTCAATGCAATGATGTGGTACATCACTGCCCCCTACTGGAATAATGCCTACACATTAACGGATCTACTACAAAAGGTTACCGAGAAAGGCAGTGACGGTAATTACGTGATCCCGTTCACAATCAGCTTTGATCTGTTCATGCAAGAGACTAACAACGTGGTTGACCTGATCATGCCCGACCTGTCCTTCCTTGAGATATACGGATTCCACAGTACCTTCGATAGACCCACCAGCTTGCCTCAGGGTCCGTCCGACTCTCTGAACTGGCCTGCCTTACCGTCTATGTACCCAGTTCTGTCCACCGGGGACACCCTACTCACATTACTCTGGTTGCTCAGAGCTTATCCAGGTCAGAAGTCCATAACTCCCACGGATAATCCCCACTACACCACACAGGATCCTATAACTGGCGGGAACCTGATAAGTCCTGTGAGTGTGACAGATCCAGTTAGCGGAACTCAGATATTAACCCAGGGTCAGCCCGGTCTCATCTCCACAGCTATGTACATCCTTAAGTCAGGAACCTTAATGGCAGGATATGGAAGCAACTTCGAGTATATACTTACGGACGCTGAGGGTAAGCAGACTCCCAATCCTCAACAACTTAAGTTATACGCCTCCTTCGTACCAGCTTCATCCGATCAGCAGAGTGTAATTAACCAGATATTAAACAGTGTGCCATCTGGGCAAACCTTCTCCACTGCTCCTACCTTCAAGATAGGAGCCAGTGACAGATCCTCAGGAACAGAACATTACTTCAGGATTCCGGTGAAGTTCCAGCCAGGCCTACAAACTAAGCTTCAGGACATAATTAATAAGTACGCTCCTAACATGTCTCTCAGCGACATTAACCCTGGTTACGTTAAGGTAGGGAAGGGCGGAGCTGTTTACGTGCTTCCCCCATCAATTAGGTACATGAGAAACGTGAACATGTTCTACTTCTTGGGATGGGGAGCCTACATGCCAGGAGGATATGGACCAATAGGTCTACCCTACGTTCACAGGATTTACCTAGAGTACCTTCAGAAGTTTAGATTAGCTGCGGCAGGTAAGTGGACCGGGTATAATGCAGCCTACTACTATTACTACTTAAAGACCGGAAACGCGAATCTAAAAGTACCTTCAGTGTTACCCAATGATAGCTATGGCCAAGCTCTGGCAAAGAACATACTGGACTATCACAGACCCTTCGGTGGGTATTATCCACCGCCAGCCTGGGCTTCCAACATAACGTCAGATGGAATCAACGAGAACGAGTATCCCTTAACGTTCTTCGTTAGAAGGCACGACAGGACATATCACACTTGGTCCTTCAACGTGCCCTGGTTAACCGCAATAATGCCATACACCCCCGTCATGTTGAGCGCGGCTGATCCATACGTGCAGAGTATGGGTATACAGAGCGGAGATATGGTGCAGTTTGAGGCCATAAATGAACCTTGGAGTGGAGGTCTCAGGACCACGTTAACTGCGGTGGCATTCCTAGATAACGCTACCAGGCCAGGTGCTGCGTGGGTGGTGGTTTCCGCTCAGGCATTGCCCGGGTTCAGAGGTCAAACGCCTGACTCACCTCAGGTGAAATACAGCGTACTCAATAACTGGGCCAACATCTCTTACATGCCACCATCTAGGGGTGGTCAGCTCTCCCCGACCACGGATAAGGCTTTCCCCATCATGTACCTTGATCCCATTACCGGTCAAACCTCGTGGCACGATAGCAGGATAAAGATCGTGGGCAAGTCCTCCTCAACCCAGGTTCAGGTGACAGCAAACAAATTCGTGTACATGGGCCAGGACTTCTCCAATCAGGATATACTATCCACAATACTCAACCAGATGGGAGGTCAAATCTCGGTGAGTAATTCCCCATCCACGCCTACATTCGCCCAACCGGTGAACGTTCCTCACCTGAGATTTGACGCAAACAACATGACCTCTACGAGTATATGGAGCTTCGTGTCACCAGGCTCACTAGCCCCAGGTTACACCATAGGTAACTACAAGGTGAGGTATGGGTTTGCAACCGATCCCTCAAGTCAAGGGTGATTTTCAGGTTTCGAGGTGATGTAAATGTCCCAAACCCCACAAATTCAGTTGGATATTAAGCAAGGTGGAGTCCAAAAGGCTCTGCCCTATACCCCTGTGGCAAACTACGCCATAATAACTGACCTGAACAAGTGCTTCGGATGCGCAGGTTGCCAGATGTCATGCAAGGAGTGGAACACCTCCGGAATGTTCGGCCCATTACCGGATCTGGATCCCTACGGAAACTTGGACGTGATGTTCTGGCTCAGGGTGCTATACGTGGAGGTTGGTAACTACCCCCAGACCAAGGTTTACAACATTCCCATCAACTGCTTCCATTGCTTGAACGCTCCATGCGTAGAGGTATGCCCTGTGGGCGCTACCTTCAAGAGAACTCAGGACGGAATAGTCCTAGTGGACTATGAGGAATGTATAGGAACCAAGTACTGCATATACGCCTGCCCCTATGGTAACAGGTTCTTCGATTATATTGAAGGCGTGACCAAGAAGTGCACCCACTGTTTTGACAGAATATATGATCCAACCCTTCCGCCCGAGGAGAGGATACCCGCCTGCATTCACGGATGCATGGTTCAGGCAAGAATTTGGGCCAATAGGTTAGACCCCACTGATCCTGGTAACATACTCTTCGTAGATAAGGGAGGCTTCGTCCTAGGCCCGGAGACAGGTGCCAACCCGGCGAGCGGCTATCTGCCGTGGCACAGTGCCTATGCAGCAGATAATGACGTTGAGCTGTTGAGCGAGTCAGAGTACTATAACGTGTGGACCTCCAATGGAGTGGTTCAGCTTGGTGCCCAGGGGAATAACTCGACCTACACTGAGAGCAACGGGTCGGGTTCCAACTCAAGTTCTTGATTTTTTAGGTGATCCATCTGTCAGTTTCCATTCTAGATGTTTTGAACGTGAGGCATTCCACCTACGATATGTTCTCAGACCTCTTCCTGTACAAGTTTGATGTTAATGAGTACCAGCAGTTACTGGAGAAGGTCCGTCTCCTGGAGGAGAAGTTGGGCAAATACATGGAGGAAACAGGAGTAGAGATAACGGAGATCAGGAAAGCGCTTGAGGAGAGCAAAAGGAGCGACTATCTGATAGAGTATTCGTCCCTCTTCATTGCGGGAGTTGGGGTGAAACCGCTTATCCCGGTGGAGAGTAAGAGGCTCTTCTCCCTCATGGGCGAGAAGATTGCTACCTTCAAGTATAATGACGTGGTAAGGTTTTACAGCTCAAGGAGTCTGGTGCCCAGGTTAGGTTCCCAGTTCACCCCAGAGCCTGACCATATAGCCTCCCTGCTGGCTTTCATGTCACTCCTGGTGGAGGAAGAGTTTCAGAGCAGGAGTACGGGAAGGGATGCCTTCAAGATTGTCCAAGATCAGAAGAACTTCGCCACATCCCACCTCTTTTCCTGGATACCCGACTGGATAAATGACGTTGTCCACGATCCAAGGTCCAGGATATACAAGGTAATTTGCACTCAGCTGGGAAACTGGCTCAAGTTCGAAAAGGATTTCTTGGGTGAAAGGTAGTGCTCAATGCAGGTCTCCTGGTCTCTAAGAAGGCAAGGGAAATACTGGGAGACGATGTTCTTAGGACTGTGTTCGATGAGGTCAGGCTCTCTTATGTAGCAGAGATTGGTGATTTCATCTTTGAGGATCTGAAACAGAACGATGTCAAATCCCTTCTCGTCGTGAACGAGGGAAGTAGAGAGACGTGGATGGAGGATATAGACCAGAGGCTTGGAATATCTCCCCTGGCCGTGACTACCATACCCTACACCTGGTTTGAGAACAAGAGCAGGGATTTCGTTCTTGCTCTCCTTATGGGCTACTCCTCCAGAGCTCAGCTCATGGACCTGGCGTACAGGGTTCAGCCCACAAGGGCTTCCACGATCTCCAGAAGATCATTAATTAGATTGAAGGTATATGAGTACAAGCCCTATCCCGTCCTTTTCGACGAGGTTCACGCTGAGAGGGAAATAAACAAGGCCGTGGAGGCATGTCCGCTCAACCTGGTGGTGAAAGCCCCGGAAGGACCATCGGTGGGTTCACCCGAAAAGTGTACGGCCTGTGGGTATTGCAGTGCCTCTTCCTATCTAGGATATTTTGAAGTTCCAACGGCCACAACAGATCAGGTTGTTGCATTTATTAATGCGGTGGTGAGATATTACTCCAAACCAGCTTCACTAATGTTCACTGATGGAATGCCTTCGCAGATTGTTGAGGGGGTCTTCCCATTCGTTGTACCCTGCGTGGCCTCGGTTCATGATTCATTTGTACTGGCAAGTTACTCAGCTGGATTGACGCCCATAATTCACGTGTCCTCCAGTTGCGGTACCAAGGAGATGGCTCTCAAGAGACTAGAAGAGATCCCATCCCATTTCCCGGGAACTGACCTAAAGGTTAGGAAGGCCAAAGATGACGAGGAACTGAGAAAAGCGCTTGAGTTACCCCTCTTGGATCTGGGAAAGTCTACCATTCCCTCTGAGGTCCTCCTTCATAGAAGCAGGAGAAGATCCCTTCTTCTCTGGTCAATTGAGGAGATGTCAAGGAAGGTCTCCATGAACCAAGAGGACGTTGTTCCAGGGGTATACAATGTGACCGTTGACCCCAACAAATGCGTTCTATGCGGAGTGTGCGTGAGGGCGTGTCAAATGCTTGTACCTGACCTGAAGGGCAACGACAGCCTAGAACTCACTTACAATATACCCTACTGTATTGGCTCAGAGAGGTGCGTGAAGAATTGCCCAGAGAACGCGGTTTCCGTAACAGGTTTCGCCAGGATCTCAGATCTCAAGAAGAAGACCATGAACAAGACGAAGGTGGCCAAGTGCAGGATCTGTGGAAAACCTATAGGGTCAGAGAAGGTTAAGGTAAGGGTGGACTCAATGTTGATATCCCAGGGATTTCAGGGCACGGCCCAATACACTGACGTGTGCAATGAGTGTAAGCAGAAGGAGTTAACTAAAATATGGTTGGAGAGACTTCTGAGTGGTAAGAGATGATTCCCTACCTCATAGACGTGGAGTCCGTATTTGACTTTTCCTCAGTGAAGGGGATAGATCTTTATAATGAGATTGCAAGCTCCGTTCCCAGGTATTATCCACCCAAGGAGCTGATTAAGATCGTGATCGGTATGCTCGACCTTTCCTCCGTGAAACCTTATCCAGACGCCCTTTTCCTTGAGGAACTGAATTATAGGGCGAGGATCTTCCTCATCACCAACCTCCCGAAGCTGGAGACCAAGTCCCTGCTAATGAAATACAACCTAGACGTGTTTGTGCAGGATGTAATATCCCCGGAGGACGTGAACAGGTATCACCCATCACAGGAAATGTTTTCCCATGCCGCTAAGCGAGCTAACACCGTGATGGGGGTGATGAACTTCGTCACGTCTAGGGTGGGTTATGCCATCAAGGCCAGATCCCTCGGAATGAAGGTCACTCTGCTCAGGAATCAGGTTAACCTTCCTCAGGACCTAGGGATAGGGTTTAAGCGAGACCTGATTTCCCTTGCTGAGAGCATGGCGCAACATAAGGTGGACTCTAGCATGGGAGACTCAGCGTTGAGGTGCACCTGATGGCCACTGACACTGAAATCTTCACTTGGTTCAAGGAGCTCGGGATGAAGGTAGACAAGGTTACCAGTGGAGGGGTTTATTTCCATTTCACCGTCTCACCTCCCATGGGAGGCCTTCCGGTATCTGTGATAAGGACCACCCCAGAATCCACCTACTACATAGTCGCGGTCATCTTGGATCTGGACCAGTCCAAATTCAAGGACAACCCTTCTCTTATCTCTCAGGTTAAGAGGGAACTCCTCAGGCTCAATGTGGAGTTCTTCTTTACTCCTGACGAGAAGGCTCCTAGGAGCGTGCAGATTGCTAGGATTCTGTTCGCAGAGGGTTTATCCAAGAACGAGGCACTGAACACTGTCACACTTATAAAGAACGCTGCCCTGCTTGTCCTAGAGCTCCAAAAGTAATATTTTTGCGAAATCCTAGAACTTAGTTATGTCGAGAAATGAGAGTAGAATACTTGCACTCACAATCTCCTCTATTATAGCCATGGTTGTTATAGGAGCAGCAATCTACATCCTGGGGTCCATGAAGTTGTTGCCAGGAAACTACATTCTGTACCTCGAGTTAGTGATCTGGATAGTGGGAGTTCTCCTTGTTAGCTACCTTCTATCTCTCTTAGTCAGGAGGAGGCTCTCCACAGTTATAGGAGTAGATAACGCCTCCTCCCTGGGTTTCGTCATAAGGGTTATAGGCTACGCCCTGGCGCTGGCGGGAGCTGTGTCAGTCTTTAAGGTGGGTTTGGGCGAGGCACTGGCTGCAGGTGGATTTGCAGGCCTGGTCCTAGGTCTCGCATCGCAGGACGTGCTCTCAAATGTGTTTGGAGGGATAATGCTCCTTCTCTCACGTCCCTACAAAGTAGGTCAGCGGATCACGGTATCCACTTGGCAGTATGGCCTAGACTTTCCAACATATTCACCTAAGTATTTCTCCACGGATTACCTCATACCAGGCTATACTGGAACAGTGGTTGATGTAACTCTCCTCTACACCATAATACAGACAGACGAGTTATCTGAGTTAAGGATCCCGAATAGCATCATGATACAGGCTGCCATCTTCGTCCACGACAAGGAGGAGAAGCGTAAGGTGAGAACTAGATACGAGATTTCGAAGGATTTTGACCCAGATATGGTTGCGGAGAGGATAAAGGAGGAGTTGAGTCATATGGAAGGTCTACTTGCACCACCTGTAGTCAGGGTACTGGAGGCAACTCAGACGTCATTTATCTTTGGAATTGATGTGGTTGCAAAATCCGTTTATGAGGAACCCGTCAGAAGTGAAGTCATAAAGAGGGTTACAAGGGTGGTGAAGTCCCTGTCCCGTGAAGAGAAAGTAAATGAAAGTAAATAGAATTTTTAAACTCTCCTGCGTAATAGTTGTTATGACGAAAGAGCTGACCCCACTCGAGAGACTTCAGTTAATGGTACCGGGGTATAGGGGTTATAAGGCTAAGGATCTAATTAGACAGGATGACTTCCTGATAAGGTCCTCCGTTAAGATGAAACTGGAGAACACATTGAACAAAATCGCTGAACTGGAGGCACAGATAGTTTCCACTTCTCCCTTCTCTCCAGAACTCAAGAAATTGGAGTTCCTTGCATCCAAGATCAGGACGCTCATATCTGAAATGGTTGCATCTCAAGGGGGAGGAGCGGACGTATACGCAAGATATAAGATTACTACTGAGGCCCTTGATGAGATAGTGAAGAATGATCTGAACCTGATAAGCATAGCAGATCAAATCTACAATGACATCAGTTCAGGAAAAGTGGACTCAATAGATTTCATGCTGAATCAATTGCGAGATATAATGGTGAAGAGGCAGGAATTATTCTTCCCACCGGAATACAGATGAACTATTTCACAAGGCCACTACAGCGTTGAGATTTGTGGTAGCATCACTACTTGGCACTCTGTAATACGATAACACGGCGTATATTCCCTGATGCTGAAATCCCATGTAAGTATATAACGAGATCTTCAGGATCTTTCATAGTCAAGACTAACTCGCATCGGAATCTTAGGTTGTGCTGAGTTAAGCAACTTTGGCTAAAAGGGAGAAAAATAATGTGAAAAGGTTTAAAATATAGTATACAAGTGATTCATATGTCTCTTCAAATTAGAGGTCAGGTAATCAGCACGGAGAGAGATGACGGAACTTCCTTCATGGCCCCCGACGTTCTGGTCTTTAGGTATCCCAGGGAGCAGGTCACATCGAAGTCTATTTTCATAGTTCAACCCACGGAAAACTGCGTTGTTATCATTCAGGGACAGGTACAGGCTGTACTTCCTCCAGGCACGCATAATATTCAGTCTCCGCAAAATCCGCTCTCCTCTTTCATGGCAAGGTTCAGGTATAACCAATTACCCTTTGATACCATTGCCCTCTTTATATCCATGACAAGGCACGAGGTCAGGATTCAGGGAAAGAGCCAGACAGACGATCTGGTTCCACTGGACTACGAAGTTGCCGTATACTATAGGGTGACCGATGCAGCTAAACTGGTTGTAAATATTCAGTTCGCTGGGGCCTTTTTCAAGGATGGGGACTTAGCAGCGTATCTAGCACCCATCATAGATCAGGAAGTTAGCTCTATTCTGAACCAGGTGAAACTTGTGGACGTCTATAAAAAGTTCGGAGATATATCGACCGCTGTAACCGCTGCATTGAAACAATTCCTAGCAGAGCTAGGAGTGGAACTAATCTCAGTCAGGGTAACCAGACTAATTCCTGAGGATCCAGAGCTCAGGAGAATAATTCAGCTTAGAGATCTTGGCCTAGACGTTGAGAAGGCTGTGAGGATGGGACTGGCTAGATTGCTCACTGAACAAGGTAATCCAGCAAGCGTTAACATGGCTATAGGCACTCCTTACTACCCCAACCTCTCCACACTGGTCAATCTACCCCAGAGGCTCCTTCAGGTATCCATGGGCTCTTCATCCCAGACGGAGGGTGAGAGCAACGAGCAAGATCAATCCAAGAGCTCTTAGCTGGAACGTAGGAGCAGGAATAGGTTACTCCTTCATCCTCACAATAATTATGGCGCTATCATCCCTAATCCTCAAGGGCTTTTATCCTCCTTTCCAGTTCTCCATTGCGCCGGTGAAGTCGCTTATAGTTTCGCCCGTTGAGGGAGTAGTGCAGTTACTGATATTGCTGGTACTTTTGGCCTTCGTCTTTCCCATAAGGGGTGAAATTATCTCAAAGGAGCTGAAGAACGTGAGGAAGCTTGCCATATTCGTGGTCGTGGGTTATCTTATCCTATCTCTTCTTCCCTACGCTATAACCACAGGCTACATCCAGACTTATGTGGGACTGGTTATTGCGTTCAATATCATCAATGGAGTGGTTGGAGGCGTGGGTTCCAGTCTTTAGTGGAAGGTCAGATCTGGAGGACTTTTTTTGGTCTCGCAACTGGTCAAGGTAACATGAAGTTAACGAACAGGACACAGTAACCGGTCACTTCTGTCCAATCTTGAGTGAGAGAAAACATCTTTTCCTGGAAAGGCAGTCTGGTTCCCCTCCCTTACTCCTGATCCTTAGGAAAGAGGCTAGGGTAAATTCCATGAGGGAAGTGATGAAGGCGTAAACTTCTGCTTCTTCAGTCTCTTCAGGATCCTGTTGCAAACCCTTCACTATCTCCTCTTTCTCCTCTAGGTATTCCGACTTATCCCTATACACGATCTGGAACATCATATCGTCATTTTCGTATCCCTCGGTTGCCCTTTCATCGTCAAAATAGAAGGTCCCCCATCTGGCCTTATGTGGCTTTCCTGTCATCTCCAGTTTATCCACGAAGAACTGGCTAACTATTTCCTCCAGCTCCGTCTCAATGTCCCCAACCTGTAACGCGTTCAGAAGGGGATAGTCGTAAAAGGTGTCAGAGCTAAATCTAGTGCAGATGTCCGCAAACTTCCGCCATCTCAACACCTTGTCCTCAAATCTCATCTCCCGCTATTCCTCTTCAAATGAGTAGGCGTCCAGCCATTTTTAATATATGTAAACATGTCCTTTACTTTGGTAGTTTCACTTCAATGAATTTGGTATCACTTGCCCTATCTTAAATAGTATCACTCCTCAATATATAGATTAGCATGATTAGTCTCAACTCTTCGGACTCGCATGTTACGTTCAGTGATATAATTGACGCTAACCTTCTGAGGAAGAGGTATCAAGATTATGAAAAGTCCCTAAAGAGGAGTAAGCCAAGGGATCTTATGCTCGTGGTGAAAGACTTCCTCACCTTCGTCAAGGGTCTAAAGACCAGCGTAACATCCTCTTGGCTCGCTAGCAATCTTGCGGAGCAGGAGAGAATAGCCAAAAGGATATTCACAGTGTTGAGGTTAAGATACTTTATTCTCTTCCTCTACAGAAAAATTGTGGATGGTCTGGTCACAAGACTACTGAACCTGATCAAGTCCCTGGTTACCCAGATCTCCCTTACCTGACCTTTTTTTAGTTCATTTCGTAGGGCACTGTGTAGTTTCCTGAGTAAAGGTCTATCCACATTCCGCTCTCCGCATGTCCAGGTATGGGGCAGGCTATCCAGTAATATCCCTGGGGGAGGTCCTTCAACAGTCCTGAAACTGATGTTCCTCCTGATATTCCATTCCCGTCATTGTAGCCTATCTCGAAGATGATTTTACCATCCTGGGAAAGGATCAGCTGATTTGGAATTGGGGTGTTGTTCTGAACCACGGCCAGAGCATGACCTGTGGGTTCTGGGTTATAGAAGGTGAAGAAAATGCTCCAGTTGGCAGGGATGTATATCTTCATTTGACCGTTGGTAGTTCCATTGTAGTTTAACGGATTGGATGCCGTAGGCGACGCGTAAAGGTAAATAAACACGGTGTGGTTCTGTGCATTATAGTTAAGTTTTACCGCACCAGGAGGTAGCTGTTTGGTCTGGTTAGTGCTGGTATTTGACACGTTGGAAGTGACGTTCTCACTCCCTGACGTGCTAACCTTGGTTGTATTGTTTGTCTTTACTGATACATTCGTGGGAGTAACTGTGGGCTGGGTGGTTGTATGTCTCTGGGCAATCAAGAACACTGAAATACCTATTAATGCAATAATTATTATAACTAATCCAATTTGCCAAATCTTCATAGGATTGGGACATCAAGTGACTCTTTAAGTTTTTACCCAAATTTGGTGTATCATTGAAAACTTGCTATAAACAATTAACTCACGCTGAACTACAGAGCATGGTAACCTCCACCTAGAAGTTAAACAAAACAAGGCTAATTAATTACAGTCGTAACTATTTAATAGATGAGGGTCAAAGCCTTTCTCCTGATACTGCTCTCCTTCCTGATCTTCTTGGCCATTTCATTGCTTCATCTCCCGCTCTGGTTATCGCTTCTTTCCGCCCTGATGTTCTGGGCAGGCGTAAGTCTCCTAGTGTTCCCCAGACTTGAATGGGGTGGGGGAAAGTATTACAGGATAACGTTCCTTACTTACTTCGTTTATCACTCCCTTGTTTACTCCGTTGTTCTGGGTTTGCTGGAACCGGGCGGGATAACGGCCCTCAGATTTGTGGAGCAGATACACGTGGGTTACGGTTTTGAAGTCCCTCCCCCGGTTGAGTTCTTCCCCTACTGGATATCCCAGTCTCCCGCGTTCTGGATAATACTGGGAGGTTACGAGGCTGACATTGTTCCTTATACAATCTTCATGGGGCTTCTCCTGGGCAATCTCATGGGGCTTAACGTTTCCTATATCAATAAACTTTCCTCATTGAGGGGAAAGGGAGGGATAGCGAGGTCTTTCCTTCTCTTACCTTCACTGGGAATAGTGTCAGGAGCTTCCTGCTGTTTGGCTCTTCCCACCATAGTTCTCTATACCCTTGCCCTCTCCATACCTTCTATAGCCTCTCCAATCCTCTTGGTTCTATCCTCGCCCACCTACTTCAATTTCGTATATTACGGATTGCCTATTCTCTCTGTTCTGGCCCTATACGCGAATCTTCGGCTTCTCGTGAGGGTGTTCCTATCGTGTGAGTATAGGGGTAGTTCAAGTAACCCCTTATAACTTGGTGACGTCAATGAAAGAACACTTGAATTAACCGGGGAGTTAATTGGCTTGGAAGACGTTGGGTCTAAACTAGTTTGTTGTATATTTCACGTTTAGGATTCATTAAATACGCGAAGGTATGGGATAGCCCCAGACGTATCGGCGTTTTCTCCCACCCTCATAAGTTAAAAGCAGGCAGTTAAGTATACCATATGACAAGAAAACTTCTCATGCATGTAGGTCCCGTGACCATAGATTACGACGTCCTGGTAGCAGGACTTAGGGGTGACACGGGCTTCACCTCGCAGGAGTTCATAGAGGCTATGTCCTTTTCCCTGAAGTATCTTAGGAGGCTAATGGGAGCGGACGAGAGTTATCAACCCTTCATCATACCCGGAGGAGGTACTTCAGCTATGGAGAGCGTGGTCTCTGTCCTGAGGCGTGGAGACAAGGTCCTGGTGGTCTCCAATGGTGTATTCGGCGATAGGTGGAAAGCCATCTTCAATCGATATCCAGTGGCAGTGGACATCATCAAGGCTAACCCAGGGGAGTATGTGAAGCCCGAGGAGGTGGAGGAAAAGGTTAACGAGGAGAAGTACACCCTGGTGGCCATGACCCACGTGGAGACCAGCACTGGCGTCAGGGAACCCATCGCTGAGGTCACCAAGAGGATAAGGGATAAGGTGGATCTCATTGCAGTGGATGGGGTAAGCAGTGTTGGGGCTGAGACCGTGAAGGCGAAAGATTACCAGGTTGACATTTACCTCACCGCAAGTCAGAAGGCCATTGGAGTTCCTCCCGGTGCAGGCCTTCTCGTCCTCTCGGACAGGGCAGTGGCAAGGTTATCAGACGAGTCTGTAGCGGGGTATTACTTAAACCTCAAGAACTGGGTTGACGTGATGAGGAACCTCGAGGAGGGCAAAGGTTCATACTTTGCCACCCTTCCTGTTCATCTAATCTTCATGTTGAGCAAGGCCTTCGAACTCATGGAAAGGGAGGGACTGGAAAACAGGGTTAAGAGACATGAAAGGGTGGCCAAGGGTATTAGAGCTGGTGTGGAGAGCATGGGGCTGGATATTGTGGCCAAGAGACCTGAGGCTTACAGTAACACCGTGACCGGAGTTCTCCTTAAGAAGGCCAACCCAGCGGACGTGTTGAGGGAGGTCATCTCGGAGGGGCTGGAGCTGGCTCCTGGAGTTCATCCAGCTCTTGCTGGGAAATATTTCAGGATTGGGCACATGGGCTGGGTGAACCCCAACGACGTGATCACCACAATTGCGGTACTGGAAAGGGTTCTAAAGAGGCTGGGGGAGCCTGTTAACGTGGGTGAGGGAGTAAGGGCAGTTCAGCTCACCTATACCTGACTATCTCCTTTTCAGAAGTATCAGCCCTTTTCCAATCCTGACCACGAGTAGAATGGAGCCCAACTCCACGAGATAATCAATTATTCCCAGGGTAACGTAAATTCCAGGGGTGAGTTGCCCCGTCAACTCCCTCATGGTTAGCAGGCTTAGGGGATAATCGAAGCCCCAAAATAGAAGAGACACCAGAAAGTAAGTAATCTTCATCAAATATAGTACCGATAGCATGATTAAAAACAAATTTATTTCAGTTAACTCTCCCTGTTATGCCGAAACTTTCTTGAGGTACTCCATTATACCGCCAGATTTCAGGATGTCCAGAGCCATCCCCGTGATTCCCTTGCCCTTCAGCACTCGGCCGTTCACCGTAATTTCCCCGGTCTCCACGTTGATCTTGACCACGTCCCCCTCATTTATCTCCCTGGTGGCGTTGGGAAGGACTATGAGGGGAAGCCCGTTATTGATGCAGTTCCTGTAGAATATTCTGGCGAAACTTTCAGCTATAACCGCTTTAACTCCAGCAGCCTTCAAGGCTATGGCGGCCTGTTCCCTGGAGGAGCCCATGCCGAATACCTTCCCCGCGACTATTACAACCCCTTTGGAGGCCTTTTTATAGAACTCAGGGTCAAGTGGCTCCATGGCGTGCTGTGCAAGGTAGGCAGGGTCAGTGTACTTCAGATGCCTCGCAGGGATTATTATGTCAGTATCTATCTTGTCACCGTATTTGAGGACAGGACCTTCCACCATCATTGTAGATCCCTCGGGTCCGTTATGTACCCAGTGGCCGCTGAGGCAGCAGCCACAGATGGCCCAGAGAGGTAGACCTTAGCTTCATTGCTTCCCATCCTTCCCCTGAAGTTTCTTGAGCTTGTGGAAACTATCACCTCTCCCGGTCCCGCAACTCCGAAGTGGCCACCAAGGCAGGGCCCACAGGTTCCATAGGTCACCACACACCCCGCGTTAACCAGATCCTCTATGTAACCTAGCTCCATGGCCTGCTTGAACATGGTATAGGACGAGGGAATGGCTATGCATCTGGTCTTAACCTTCTTACCCTTGAGTATCTCAGACGCAATCCTGAAGTCTGAGAGCCTTCCATTGGTACAGGAACCAATGTAAACCTGATCCACCGGTACCTTTGACTCCTCCCTGGCCGTCTTAACGTTATCCACGCTGTAGGGTGCGGCAACAAGGGGTTCCAGTTTGTCAAGCTCTATGGTGTACTCGTCAGAATACTTCGCTCCTGAATCTGGCGTGACAAGCTCCACTTCCTTACCCCTCATGGTCTTTATATAATCCTTGGTCTCGACGTCTGGTATGAACATGAGGGCGTCAGCGTTCATCTCTATTCCCATGTTGGAAACCGTGGCCCTGTAGTCCATGGGGAAGGCCTTTGGATTTTCTACGTGGACCTCTATGGACATTCCGTTGAAGTAGTCGGCCTTGAACTTACCCAGCAACTCGAGGGCCACATCCTTTCCATTTATCCACTTTCCGGGGCTTCCCTTGAGGGTAACCTTGAATGGTTGAGGAACCACGAGCCACGTCTTACCCGTGATCACAGCAGCAGCTACGTCGCTAGCTCCCATTCCCTGGGCAAATGCTCCCACGGCGCCAGAAGTGGTGGTGTGACTGTCAGCTGCCACTATCACCTGACCAGGAAGGGCATACTGCTCAATCAGAAGCTCGTGTAGAATACCCACGTTTATGTCGTGGAAGTTGGGTAACTTCATCTCCTTGACAAACTTCCTTATGTTTCCCTGTATCTCTGCGCTCCTCACGTCTGGTGGAGGTGCCAAGTGATCGAAAGCCACCACTATCTTAGCCTTATCGAATATCTTCATCATGTTGGCCTTTTCCATCACCTCAATCACATGATAACCTGTGAGGTCATGGAATGCCACAATATCTGTCTTGGCCTCAATTACGTCTCCTGGAGAAACGGTTTTACCTGAGGCCCTGGAAAGTATTTTTTCAGTTAATGTACCTGTCATATCAAGGGAATGTATTATACGTGAAAAATTAAGCTTTCCATTAAACTTGGTTCGCTTCTCGTCCTGATTTCGTCTCGTGCAATGCGATGCGAGCCTTCTCACTGGGGCAGAGTTCATCCCTACTCCAGCAGGGCTTGCGGTGACAAGGGAGGTTCCATCTCCGTGAGAATGATAACCTCCACATCGATCTCCGCAGGAGGTCTAAGGAACGCAGTATGGTAGGAAGCTAGTCGCTTTTACAGGAGTTCTGTATGGCAGAGTGTTCTGCACCTCATAACTCGAAAACGTCCTGCGTGAATCAGAGCTCGGTCCATTTTTGTATATCCCGTTAGAAGCTCCTCAAATTTTCACGCGTGTTACCTTGTTGCAGGAGAAAACAGGACCTATTTCCTTAAGATATTATGTCCTAGTCAGTTAGACTCTCCCCTGGGTAGTCAGGTCTTTGTGGTCTTGGTCACCCAAGTAAAGTATTCCCCATGACAACCCCTGTGACTACCTTGACCTCCCATAACGTTAGGCGGGGTATAAGCTCAACGACAGGTATCCAAAAATTCCTGTCTCGTTCGCATCCCTTGACGTTCTATCGTGCTAGTTCTGACCTAGGCAGGAGATGTTTTCCGTATCCCTGTTATGTAACCCTTCCCTTTCTCATACGAGATAAATACGTATCCACAGTTGGGACATAACTTCGTGACTACGTTTCCTTCCCTGGTGAGATGCTCCTCAACCACCTTTTTGCATGATGGACAGGTTCTTCTTGCCATGAACAGGGTATTCGTGTAAAAACGTTTTAAAGTAGTAAACCTCGATCCCGAAAACTCGACCCAAAGCTCTCCCTAGATGCGTCTGTAAAGCACTTGTTTAAGGGCGTGGATAAAATACTCCATGTTTCCACCTGATGTGGGGCGTAAGTAATGCTAAATCTAGTCAGAGAACCGAGCCTTCAGTAAGTTTTTACCCTTGTATCTAAATGTAAAGTTAGAGGATAAAAATTAGAATAAAAGTTCTGGTTAATGGAAACGTCTTGATCATGATTTTAAAACTATGGTGGTGTACTTATAACTAGAGATGTCGCTTGCTGAAGAAATAAAGAAGATACTGAAGGAGAATCCATCGATAATAACCGACGCTTTAATGGAGAGGCCAGATGTTCTTTATCAGATGCTGGCCAAGCTCATGCCCTGGCAGAGACTGGAAAGCGAGATCGAATCTGTTAAGGAATCCACGCAGAAGTCAATTGAGGAGGCCACCAGTTCACTGAGGCAGGAAATGAGGTCAATGATCGAGCAGAACATGAGGTCAATAAGGGAGGAACTGAAGAACTTCGCCACCAAGGACGACCTGAAAAACCTGGTAACCAAAGAGGACGCCAAGAACTTCGCCACCAAGGACGA
>NZ_JAKNCW010000011.1:0-64319 GCF_022064045.1 Metallosphaera javensis (ex Hofmann et al. 2022)
CCAGTCTAAAATAAAGCTCTAGTGATTTTTTCATAAACTGAATTTGGGGAGTACCGTTCAGGGCGGGGTAGCTCACCTGTGGAAGACCTAGATGACCTACGAGACTTACATAATTTTATAACATATGTTTATTAGATAACGATTTATACGCTATTTAATGGGAATACTACCACCATTCAGAAGGGATCCAACGTTTTATCCATCCCCCAAGATGGCCATGAACTCTCCACCAGAGGAGTTAGCATACGTAGCGTCGCTTTACACAGGTACCGGGGTTAACAGGCCTGACTTTCTAGCTGTGGTAGATGTAAATCCGAAATCCGATACTTACTCTAGGATTGTTGGTAAAGTGGAAATGCCAAATCTGAACGACGAACTCCATCACTTTGGCTGGAATGCATGCAGTTCTTCCCTCTGCCCTAATGGCAGAACGGACTTGGAAAGAAGGTTCCTAATCGTGCCTGGCCTGAGATCGTCAAGGATCCACATCATAGATATAAAGGATAACCCCAGACAACCCAAGATAGTGAAAGTAGTAGAGCCGCCGGAAGTTACCAAAGTTACGGGTTACACCAGGCTTCACACCGTGCACTGTGGCCCAGATGGTATATACATTAGCGCTTTTGGAAACGAGAAAGGTGAAGGTCCTGGAGGAATACTTTTACTAGATCATTACACCTTTGAACCATTGGGAAAGTGGGAGATAGATAGAGGGGACCAGTATTTCGCGTATGATTTCTGGTGGAACCTCCCTAACGAGATCATGGTAACCAGCGAATGGGCAGTTCCAAACACCATCGAAGATGGTCTAAGGTTGGAACATCTAGAGAAGGGTTACGGTAACAGGATTCACTTCTGGGATTTACGGAGAAGAAAAAGAATAGGTTCCATAACCCTAGGCGAGGAAAACAGGATGGCATTGGAGTTGAGACCTCTCCACGATCCCACTAAGTTAATGGGGTTCATAAACATGGTAGTAAGCCTTAAGGATCTGAGTAGCTCCATCTGGCTTTGGTATTTCGAAGACGAAAAGTGGAACGCCGAGAAGGTGATTGAAATACCAGCTGAACCTAGCGAGGGATTACCCGAGATAATCAAACAATTTAAAGCAGTACCGCCCCTAGTTACTGACATCGATGTGTCGTTGGACGACAGGTTCTTGTATGTAAGTATGTGGGGTATAGGAGAGGTTAGACAGTACGACGTAAGCGATCCGTTTAGGCCTAGACTAACGGGGAAGGTTGAGCTGGGAGGAATCCTTCATAGGGCTGATCACCCCTCAGGCTTCAGGTTAACAGGAGGGCCGCAGATGCTTGAGGTGAGCAGGGACGGAAGGAGAATATATGTAACGAACTCCTTATATAGTACATGGGATAATCAGTTCTATCCAGAAGGGTTAAAGGGTTGGATGGTAAAGATTAATTCCAACCCGGATGGTGGACTAAATGTAGACAAGGAATTTTTAGTAGATTTCGGAGAAGCAAGAGCCCATCAGGTGAGACTTAAGGGTGGAGATGCTTCCTCTGATTCCTATTGTTATTCTTAGCGTTATCGAGGGGATGGATCCTAGAAGGGGTCTCCTTTTTTCATTCTTCTTTACCTCTTTTGGAAGGAAGGAACTCGGGTTAATACTACCCCTCCTCATCACGTTACTTTATTACTTAGTGGGCGTCGTCCCCATAGTCCTAGTACCCCTCGATACGAATGTTATAAGATACGTAATTATCTATCTGCTTATCCTTCATTCTATCGTAAAGGTTATCATGGGAAGGGTTCTACATTATTCTGGTGGCTTTAGACCATCGTTATTAGAAGTGTGTAAATGGGTTATTATTAATTCTGTAACACAGATGAGTTTTATACTGCCCATGGGTATTTATGCGGTGAACGTTATTGGCATAATAGTTTTCTTGGCAATCTCGGTTACGATCAAGGAGTTAATGGCGATTCTATGTCGTAAGAGTTCTAAACTATTGTTAACGGTTACCTCGTATAATTTTGATTACTTGTATATTGCAGGTATAGCGGGCTTGATTATCGGGATAGTACTGAGCATGTCTTGAACTTTCTCAGGAGGAGATCGACACGTAATATTCAAGACAGGCATCGATACAGGCCTAGATTGCGGTAATGGAAAGAATTCAAGTTACAAAACACATACTAAACCATAGGCAAGCTCCAAGTTAATCGTGCTGAGAAAGTATAGTGAGAAGTTTGTGTGGCCAGCTCAAGTCTTTAGTGAGATCTGGAAGAGTTAAAAACTAAGTTATATGTGGAATTTGATGACGTATAAAACCCTCTCGCTTTTTTACTCTACTCCTCAACACACTATCCATGAATAAGGACGTTGGAAGAAACGCTGAGAGGGAACTTGTGTTAATTTTCAGGGAAGCTGGATTCAATGCGGTGAGAATACCCACATCCAACTCATCGAGCAACCCCTTACCTGACTTGTTCGCGACCAAGGGGGACCTTCTCATAGCAGTGGAGGCGAAGAGTACATGGGAGAAAAAAGTCAAGGTAAGATCTCTTCAGGTGGAAAAATTGCTTAGCTTTTTAACAATGTTTCCAATGAAAGGTATCCCCATCATAGCTGTAAAATTTAAGGGTATTAGGGAATGGAGATATCTGGTGGTGGAGGGGCCAGGTGATATTGTTGTGGATATTTCTAATTCGCGTCCTCTAGACGAATTACTCAAGGTAGCCTTCATCATTGATGGTCCAGTTCATGAGCAGGGAGAAGTGGAACCCTGATCGAACTTGTTCTCAAAAAGTGCTACTTTCAAAAATTTTGATTTGCCTTTACTGCACAAGAGCTCTTTTCTGTATTGTGTAAAGCACGTCGCCCAGGGTAATGACACCCTCCACCTTCCTTCCCCTCATTACCACAACACAATCTAGCTTGTTCTTAACAATCAATGTTAGCAAGTCCAGATAGTCCTCATTACCTGAAACCGTGATTACGTTTGCGCTCATTATCTCCTTCACCTGAACGTCATGACCCATGGAAAGGGCTCTCTCTATCTTCTCCCTGGTAACACTTCCAACTATTCCCTTCTCCCCGGTGACAAGGGCAACCCGCTTATCTTCGCTCTTCATGAGTCTCAATACATCAGAGGCCAACGCGACCTCTCTCACCATGATGGGCTTAGTGATCCTCACGTAACTGCTTTCTGAGACCATATCTAATTATCGTAATATCCCATTAAAGCTATTTCCCACTCTATTTGCGTAAAAATTAAACGAAGATTAAAATCGTTAAAGGATTTCCCTTTAAATAGATGTATAAAGTTCTCATTATAGAAAAAGACATATAGAACTATAATGATGGTTTTCAGCTTTTTTGACAGTCCAGGACAAATGATATATAATCTACGTCGCAATTTAAGGATTTCTGCGTCTGAATGCAGAACCAGGGAATTTAGCAGTTAAGTGATAGCTTATTAACAATCTCGAATAAACTTTGTACAATGGAGAAGGATTTAGTCAAAGTTGACAGAGACTACGTTATTGCTAGGCTCATCGAAACTCTTGATGATTTAATATTAGCTGTTGAACTTTGGAACAGGGGATTTACAAGAAATTCAGCTGGCAAAGTGTTTAGCTCAGTGAAGGCCCTTCTATCAGCTCTTGTTACAAGATATCAGGAGAGGCTACTGGGTACTATCAACGATGCAGAAGAGGCTGAATTGATCAGGAAGAAGGCATATGTAGTTCCTACACATGCAATGAGAGGGATAGCAATGCTACTGAATAGGATAGGTATAGACGTTGAGAAAGTAGCCAATCTAGCATATTTGCTTCACGAATACCAGTATAACGGATTTGAGCCCGGTTTTTCCTCCTACTCCAGAAAACGGGAAGTATTGAGGGACATAAGTGCTGTAATTTCCTCGATACCATCATTGGTGGAGAAGTACTTCCCTGAGGAGGCTAGGCTACCTGAAGTCATGGAATTACTCGTGAAGTTGAAGGAGGTAAAAATGAAAGAATGAATCCATCGTAGAGTTGGGCTCTCTTGACATGAAGTTTTACCTCAAGGTTGTTAAGGCTCAAGCTTATCTTGGTATCACGTTTTCCACGCAATGAACTTTACATCAATTCTCATGTTCTCTATGGTGGGTCCACCTTGATGCTTCACTAGCTGTTTTGGGATTTGAAGTGAGAAACGTCTCTCCCTAGGATGCGACTCAGGATTATCAGTGAAGCTATTCCTATGATACAACCTGTGTCAAGCCCCAGCATGGAAAGCGTGAAGTTTCCTGAAAGGTAAAGGATGAAACCAATGAAAACCGGTGCTATCATCGTGCCTACCTGAGAAACCGCATTCGCGTAACCTATGGAGGTTGCAGCGCTCCCACTTCCAGCTATCTTCATGATGAGGGAGTCGGTGGGAGGTCTGTAGGAGAACGAGAACATTCCCAGGAAGAATGCCTCCATAATTACAATCAGGTCAGGGGAGTACACAATGGATAGGCTCACGAACATGAACCCCACTAGACTGAGAAGGATGAGGCCCATGTCCCCCATTCTCTTGACGGCCCTCTCCACTGAGATTATTCCAACTAGCTGGCCTAAACCAAAGAGACCAAGGAAAATTGTGGATAGAGCGGTGGGAAAGTGCCTGTATAACACGAGCATGGAGAATATCCAAGTGGTCGTACCCCACGTCGCCCAGAGTTCACCGAGCCTTAGAAGCGTAGCAAGGAATATCTCCTTTCTGAGAATCACCCTGAACGATCTCTTGATCTCACTTGACTCGATCCTCATTCTCAGAGAAAGAGCAAGCCCCGCAAATACCAGGAACATCACCGTCATTCCCAGAAAGAAAAACCTCCAGTAGTTAAGCAAGAGGCCGGTTATCAGGCTCAGGATCAGGATTGTAACCGGGGAAGCACTCTCCAGTAGGCCAACGTAAAAGGTTAGTCTTTCATCCCTGCTATGAAGTACCGATATGATCTTCATTGCCGAGGGAAAGATGGCCGATGCAATAAGTCCCTCCAACAAGTAAATTCCAAGGAGGATAGGGTAATTCACGTAAAAGAAAAGGATCAGATTTAGGATCGCCAGAGGGAGAGAAGAGGTAAACATAGAAGTTACCGGACCCACCTTATCAATTACCAGTCCCCATGGAATTGATGAAGCAACGTAACCCACGTAAAAGAAGGTTGCCACGAGTCCCATCTGCACAGGGTTCAGGTGAAGAAGCCTGGAGATGGGGACAACTATTACTCCCCAGCTCAGCCTAACCGTGAGTTGCAGAAAGGTACCAAACCATCCTACCACCGTCCCTTTCATAACTAGTGGGATGATCCAGTGAAATTAAAAGTTTGCCTCGAACCAGGATCCGGCTTATGCAATGAAAACGTTATAAACATTCGGAAAACCTCGCCCCTCAGGGGTAGCTCACTTAGTGCTTCCATCCATATCTCTGTCCAATGACGAGACTTCAAGTGTATACTGCAGGTTACCTGTCTAAATCCCAGCTACACGAACACGAAATGCTAACCAGGGTCCATGTTCTCTAGTCCTCAACTTTCCTACGCTCAGTTCCAGTGAGCCCCACACATACGTCGCTTAATGAGTAAACCCTTGATCTCGTATCGCCCAAACATGGTTCTACGCTGAGTAAATCCGCATCTCTCAATATCCTTAAAGCTTCCCTTAGTGTTCTCTCAGGCATGTAGGTCTCTGTCTTCAATTCCTGAAAGGTAGCCTTACCCTTCAGCTCGAGTATCTTATAAACCAATTTTGCAGAGCAAGGAAGATCCTCTATCTTGGGCATATATCTCGTTTATATTGCAATCTTTTAACTTTTCCTTCTAAACGCAGGTTTCCCCATTTCTAAAATTTCCCTAATTCAATTCAGAATCTGATTTTACGATGAATCGTAAATTTTTAAACCTAGCCACGAAGCTGAATACCAATCAACCAGTCTCTCAGGCCACTGCTGATGTCAGTGCTGGTAACTCTTCCAACGATTCAGCCAAATTATGTTCGTTATCTCACAGCACAGGGATCAACTCTCCCGTACATGTCAAAGTCCCTATCGGCTGAGATTATTTTTGCGTTCAGAATATGGGAGATATAAACATGAATAGCGTCATATGGACTGAGTTCAGGAGATAGTGCCTGAATCACATCTTCAGGTTTTACATCAATAATTTTCATGGGTAATGACATCAACGCCACTAGCTCATCTCTGGCTACCTGTATACTTTTAAAATATTTGAAAATTGCATTTGCAACTTCTAACAGGACTATGGTGTCAATGTATGCCTCAATTTCCCTTCTGTACACCTTCTCAACTATGCTTCGGCAACACTTTCCATAGTTCCTGTCTCCTACGCGCGCGTAAAAGAAAACGTTGCTGTCCAGGAAATACCTATCCCTCTGCAAGCTCATCTACCTTTTCTGGAGGTATTTCCACCCCGCTATCTTCTCCTATGAGCAACGGGAGGGGATCCTTAACTCTTTTCACCTTCCTCTTGATCAGAATTTCGTTGTCATTGAGCACTTGGACCTCCACCTCCTCTCCAGGCTTTATGCCTATTCTCTCGCGCACCTCCCGCGGTATGGTAACCTGAAATTTATCTGTTACCTTCACCATGAGGTAGTATACGTATACGTCATATATAAACAGAACTGTTACTAGTTTCTCCTGTGATGGTCATTGGACGATTTAAAAGTCAAGGGGAGTCCAATGAACGCGTTAGACGGTGTTGATAGCCTACACGTTGATTAACCCCTTCAGTGTGACGCTTCTCCTCGCATCTTACCTGTAATATGGACTGTTTGGTAACGCCCTATGGTCCATGGCTATGGCCTCGCTTAACAAGTACGTAAGTGATCCCAGCAGATCAGGTTTGGCCACTTCCATGTTTAGTGTGGTATCCAACCTTGGGGTAGCACTTATTCCAGGTTACCTTGGCGGTTTATTCGCAGGTGGTGGAGAGGCAGGGTTAACGTGTGTGGGGATAGTTGAACTGCTGGCTTTCATCCTTTCCTTTTTCATTTAAGAGAAGTTTTTGGGGTCAAGTTAGCTGGCTTGGTGAGATATAAGTTGATTAAAAAAGAACTGGATTACGCCTAGCTTTATGTAAATAAGGTCAGGGTACGTAAAAACTGGCCCCTTTGAAACTGTCTACTCAAGTCCGCCTCTCCTCAAGAGCTCCTTGAGCACCTTAACATCAATCCTGTCACCTGTATAGTTATTCTCGTAATTGTTCTCCTCAACCCATGTTCTCAGGTCGCTGTAGCCGAGCCTTCTCAAGGCCTCCTCTATCTCCTTAACGTGATCCTTCACGCTCACCAGTTCGTCCCTCATGAACGTGGACTCCCACATGTTCACCAGGTCCTCCAGTTTCCTGAGGGGTTCTGGATCATCATCTACCCTCAGGTCCACATACCTTCCCACCGCCATGGGTCCAGTCTCCTCATCGCTGGCCTTTACCACAAGGATCGCAGCGCTCTGCTTTCCTCTCCTATCTCCACCCCTCGCCTCCCCGGCCTTCAATGCATCAAGCAGTCTCCTGTGTATGGGACCCCTCGACTCGGCGACCCTCGCCATAGCCTCCAGAACATCCTCTCCCGCAAGGATGTTCCCCTGGACTGTGAAGTAAGTTCCAACGATGTTCCCCGCGTACTCGTGACACTGTGCCCCGGTGAAGGCGAAGGAGCCACCCCTGGAGTCCACAACCCCCAGCTGTCTGACCTCCCTCCTGGGATCGGATTCGGTGAGTCTCCTCACCACTTCCTTCGCGTCATATTTCTCCAGGAGGGATAGTCCCTCCGGTCCATACCTGGTGTTGGCAAAGGCCTGAGTCGCTATGGCACCTACACCCGGTTTAGCCCAGGGAACCACTGACCCTACAGCGAGATACTTACTCGCAACTCCAACTCCCCAGGCTTCAAGATTTGGATCGTAGAGGACTATGGAAAATGTCATGTGATTTATCTGATTCTCAAGTTAAAAAGAGAGTTCTTTTAATCAGGAAGGTTAAACATGATCCATGAAAACTCTCTGCGTACTGGGCGCTGGAACCATCGGTTCCTTTCTGGTAAAGGCAGGTCTTTCCCAGGGTTATCGGGTAATAGCTACAGGTCGTTCGGAGAGAACTCTACTCAGGGTGAAGAGTCTAGGGGTGGAGGCAACGAATGACAATGCCTATGCAGTGAGGGACAGCGAGATAGTGTTGATAAGTGTGAAGCCTCAGCACTTTCCGGAGCTGGCGACTTCAATTCCAAGGGGGTTGTGGAAGGGTAAACTCGTGATATCAGTTATGGCGGGCGTGAGGCTGGATACCTTACGAAAGGTTATGGTAGATGCTCAGGTCTTCAGGGCAATGCCAAACGTGAACGCAGTGGTGAACATGTCTACCACCGCAATTACAGGAGAGGGGCCAGGGAGGGAACTAGTGGATTCCCTCTTCAGGTCCATTGGCGTCACGTACTGGGTGAATGAGGACATGATGGATGTATGGACTGCACTTGTAGGAAGCGGGCCTGCCTTCGTCTCAGAGATTGTGGATGGTCTGGTTCTAGGTGCAGTCTCCTCTGGGATGCCCAGGGACCTGGCTTATTCCGCGGTTCTGGACGTGTTGAAGGGAACAGCCGAGAACCTCAAGAATCATAAGGGACATCCTGTGGAGGTTAGGGATAACGTCACGACCCCGGCTGGAACCACCATCAGGGGTTTAAAGGCCATGGAGGAGAGAGGGGTAAAGGCTGCACTTATAGAGACTGTGGAGAGTTCCAGCAGAAGGGCATCTGAACTGGGAAAGCTCATAGACGAGAGAATTAGAAGGGAACTGCTTGGGGATAGTTAATACTCCGACAGCTTCTGCTTCACATGTCTGAACTCGTGGTCCGAGAGCAGGATCTCCCTTATCTCCTTTCTCCCAGCTTCCTTCATCTTGGAAATATCCAGGCTCAAGCTTGGAAGCCTCCCCTGGCATATCTCTTGAGCTATCCTGTCCCTTTCGTTACCCATGACCTTGACAACTTCCTTGAGTGAGTCGTTATATATTCCTAGACTTTCCCCAAGGAATCTTGCCCTTCTCAGCAATTTCCTCACTCCATGAAAATCGTTCATGAAGGGAAGGTCGTTGTAAAGCCTAACCAGGTTCTCCATTACCAGAAATCTGGATCCGTAAAGTCTGGGCAATCTCCTGAGTCCCTGCAATCTCACGTTTGCCCTTCTCAGCATCTCATCCCTGTCCACTCTGGGACATCCATGAACATCGTAATCCCTCACCCTGCCCAGTAACTTCAGGATCTGCCTGGAGTTGTCCAGCAGGTCAAAGTCCAGGTGAAGCGGGTATAGGGCCTCCACAACTACTGTGTACTTTCTCAGTTCTACCCTGGCATCGTGAACCTGTTTTGGTGAACTCCCCACTATTCTTCTGAACTCACCCAGCCTCTCGTTGGCGTAATCCTCAGGCCTTCTCAATTCGCTCCCCAACAAGGTTAGCAATTTCAGCCTTCACCACCTCGAAGCTTCTAGACGTGTCCACTATTACACCATCCTGCATCACTTTCCTGAGGTTATCTTGGAAGGTGTTGAGGTAGGTCTCGTAGGACGAGAAGAGTTCCCCATTTATGCAGATGTCTATCCCTGAGCTCAGGGGATCCAGGACCCCCTTCTTTCTGAGAATTCTCCTCATTATCTCTCTGGGAGTGGACACAAGCCCCAGCGACAGGTTAGCCACGGGCAGTGCACTTAACACGTAATTCATCCAGTCCTCCTCAAGTCCCCTCGTGAGTCCCCATACCTTCAGTGTTGAGGTGTATCCATCGGCAATTGCCAGGAACCCAGCCTTAACCATGGGCTTCACCTCATTCTCGATCTGGTCAGCCAGGTCAGTGACGTAGGCCAGGAACAGGGTCCTCCTCTGGAACACTATATCCCTCTTCTTCTTGGCTATGGGCTCTCCCATCAACCTGGACATCCCAAGCCCAAAGGTCACCACTCCATACCCCTGTTCCTCGAGGTATGCCTTCAGGGAGCTCACGTGATAGGTCCTCCCCGAGCCCTCAGATCCCTCAAGCGCTATGATCTTTCCTTCCATAGCAGTTCACCCACCTTTCTCCTGATGTCCATCTGGATCTCCCTTGGGGACCTGTTCCCCTCAAGAACCACGAACCCCTCCTCCTCCGCCAACTTGTCGTATATCTCCAAGATCATTCCCTGATACTTGAGGAACCCCTCCTCGGGGTCCAGATCAGGAAAGACGTCGGCCCCTGCCTCCTGAGGCTTTATCCCCCTCTTGCTCTCCTTGAGGCGGGATAGGGCAACCTCAGGAGTCACCCTGATGAAGAAGGTTACGTCGGGTTTGGGTGCGTAGGAGTAAAGTTTCTTCACCCACTCCAGGCTCACTCCCCTCACTGAATCCCTAGCGTAAGCCGTGTAGTAATACCTGTCTGAGACCACCACGAAACCTGTGCGATACATGGGTAAAATCAACCTCTCGTACCTGTCAGCAAAGTCCGTTGCATGTATCAGGCTAAAGGTCAGGGGAGTGAGCAGGTTCTTCTTCTTTGCCTCCTTTATCACCTCGTGGATCCAGTCACTGGAGTTCCACTCCGTGAGATATGCGTCAACCCTGGAGTCAAGCCAGTCCTTGAGAAGTTTAGCCTGGCTGGACTTCCCGGACCCATCTATTCCCTCAAATGCTATGATTGACCCCTTCATCAGAAAACACCCAGGGGATACCTCTTGTTCACCGTCTTTACCACCTTTGATATCTCCGACACCTTTTCTACCTTTCCCTCAATGCCAAGCTTGGTGAAATCCTTTTTCCTCAACTTCTTGGTAACTCCCCTGCAGATGAGGGCGACGTAAGCCAGATCCCTCTTCATGAACCCAGGGAAAAGCGATTCCAGCAGATACTGATAACAGGCGGAGAAAGGATCCTCCCATCCCGACTCCATGAATACGTGGGCTAGGAATGAGGCAACTCCTGCCAGTTCACTGCCTGTCAATTTCTCTGCCTCTAGGGAAAGGTCAAAGGGTGGCCTGATTCCCATGAAATTTGAAAATGCTTCAAGCCAGTTATCCCTCAGTCTGGAAAGGGACAATTCCTCTCCCTTCATTACCCTGCCCTCTCTCATCCCGAACTCAGAGATGGTAAGGGTTGGTGCATCAAAGAGGTTAAGCAATTCCTCCATGACCAGGATTGCCGATTTCACCGTTACTGCCCTCTCCTGACCAATGCCCGGAAGCTCTCCGATCTCCTTTTCGTTCATGGACCAGAAGGTCTTGTTGAGTGACCTTATCTGGGATGAGGGAATCTGAAATCCATGTACGTGCCTGAACTTCACTCCACCCATCTTCATGAGGAACCTACCAATTGACCTGACGTTTCCTCCAGAGCCCACAACCGTGGGAGGCAACCAGCTGGGTAAGGTGTAAAGGTAGTTCCGCACCTCCTTTCTTATGCTCTCCTCGTTCTTGAAAACCTTGGTTAGTCTCAGTGCACCCAGGGGAAAGTGGTAAACCTTTCCCATTTCCCTTCCCTTCACGTAGACCAGCTCAAGGGAACCACCTCCCAGTTCAAAAACTACCCCGTCCGTGAACGGGAGGGAATTTATGGACCCAAGGGCAGCAAGTCTTCCCTCCTCCTCACCAGGGATGATCTGTATCTCGTGACCCAGCGACTTGGAAAGTCTCTTCGCCACTTCCTCCCCATTCTTGGCCAGCCTGAAGGCGCTAGTTCCCAGAGGGTAGACCCTCTCCACTCCTCTCCTTTCCAGGACTGACCTGAACTTGGACAGAACATTCTCGGCCTCAACAATTCTTTCCTCCTTGATCTCTCCTCCCTCATCGACACCGTCCCCCAGTCTGGTGAAGTCCTTCATACTGCCTACTGTCCTAAAGGAGTTGGGAGAAAGTCTCTGGAAAACGGAAAGCCTAATGGAGTTGTAGCCCAGGTCTATGACTCCAACTTCCTCCATTTAGATCAGCTTCATGACCTTTTGGGTTAGAAGCAACTCCAGTTTGGACCTGTTCTCAGTTGCGTCTATCTCCACCACCGCTACTCCTCCTCTCTTGATCTCCACTTCGGCAGAGGTAAGGGCTTTCACCAGCTTAGATAGGTGAGGTTCGTGGCCCACTATAAGGACTATGCCCTGCATTCCCTTGAGCTTCTCTGCCAGCGTTGACGGATCCTTATCTGGAAGGAGATCCTCTACAGTTTCGGCCTTCATGTCCAGCCCCATCTCGTCCAGGATAACCTCAGCCGACTGAACTGCCCTCAGCAAGGGACTTACCATTATCTGAGTTGGTTCATATCCCATCTCCTCTAGAAAGTTTGCCACCCTCCTCATCTGCTTAACTCCCTTCTTTACAAGTTTCCTATCTTGATCTGATATACCCTCAGTTTGGGGTTCGCTTTCACCATGTCTTACAATTAGTATGGTTGTCATGTGAAGATTGGGACAAGCCTGTATAAAAGCGTTTTTCGCAGGTGTATGGATAAGTATTCCCTAACACATTAATTAATCCGATGAGGAAATCCTCGTTTCATGCTGTATGACGTAGCCTTCATGATTCATATGCTGGGGCTTGTGGGATGGGGAGGGCTCACCACTGGAGCCTACTACCTCCTTGAATTCTCGGAAGGAAAAGATAGGAGGCTCTTGCTCGGTTACCGGAAACTGGTTTACTTGGAGTGGATCTCCTTGATTGCCATGGCAATTTCTGGCGCATATATGTGGTTGAGGTTGGGTATGCCGTCGTGGGTTTACCCTGCCTTTGCCCTGTCTCCCGTTCTCGCTATTGGCGAGTATTATCACTGGAAGCTCACCTATCTTAATGACGTGAATCTTTTCCTGAAAAGGATGAGGTCATTGTCGTTATTCTACACGCTTGTGGCCCTTTTCTTGATTTATGACATGGTCTTCAAACCGGTTCTCCCCTGAGCTGGGCCCGGCGAAAGCGTTATTACGGTAAACATGTATGTATATATTGATGTCTACAAAAGTCATAAGTGTTAGGATAAGGAAGGAGATCGTTGAGGAACTAGAGAAGCATGGTATCAACGTGAACGATGAGGTAAGGAAAGCCATTGAGGAACTTTACAAGGGGATGAAGAAAAGGGAATACCTAGAACTCTGGAGGGAGACTCTTCAACGCGTTGAACCCAGTGAAGAGGGTTTCTCGGTTAGGAGCGTGAGGCAGGATCGCGATAGTCATTGACTCGTCTGTTCTAGTGAAGTACTTCTCAAAGGAAAAGGGATGGGAGGTTGTAGAAAGGGTATTTCTTCAAGGGGACCTGATGACCCTTGATCTGGCACTCAAGGAGGTGGCCAACGCTCTCTGGAAGAAAGTTCTAAGAGAGGAGATGACACTAGAGGACTCCCTTAAGCTGATCAATACGTTAAAGGAAGGGGTGATAGTGGAGATAGTGCCAGGAAACGCTTACCTAGAGGAAGGTTTCAGAATTGCTGTAAGGCAGAAGTCCTCAATTTACGATTCGCTATTCATTGCCCTGGCAAAGTCAGTCGGAGGTAAGTTAATCACCTCGGATCTCATGCAGAGAAACGCCGGAATTAATGAGGGAATAGAGGTAGAGGTGATATGAAAGCATGATGGAGGGTTCTTAGGCTGATAGGCGCCCAGAGGCGACGTGTGGCCAGGACGTGAAAACCTAGTTCAGTTTCAAGATCCTTCTCGCATTATCGCCCATTATTCTCTCGCTACCCAGTTCCTGATAGACCTGCCAGGCATACTCTGCCAGATCCTGTCCCCTGTATGCGGGAAAGTCGCTTCCGTACAGTACCTTTTCCTCGATCTCCATAAGTCTGGGCAACACCCTCGTCAGATTTCTGGGCGGGATTGATGAGATCTCCAGGAAAACGTTGGAATAATTTCTGGCAAGGTAGAACGCTTCATCATACCACAGGGGCCTCCCGGCGTGGGCCAGAATCAACGTGACGTCGAAGTCCTTCACAACGTCATCCACTAGGAGTGGATCGCCGTACTTATTCCTGCTCTTTACACCAATACTAGTCCCCGTGTGTACGAGGATGGGGAGCTTCTTCTCCTCCGCGAAGGAGTATATGAACTCCAGTTTCCTATCCCCTCCCTCCTCAGGTCTGTACCCGTTTGGCGAAAACCCGTGATGCACAGGATGAAGCTTAATCCCGACTATACCCAGGGAGTACTGTCTCTCCAGCTCTCGTTCCACGTTGCATGTAACAGGATTCACTTCTCCCCATTGGAGAAACAGGGGGTTCTCCCTTCTAATTTCGTAGTCTAGGTCGAATCCGTCGGAACACTCTTCGCTCCAGCAAGGGTGAGAGGGAACCAGAAGCACTTTCTCCACGACTATATCCCTGAAACTAAGTGTAAACCTTGTGTCTTCCACGTTCTGGAGGAAGGATTTGCAATGATCCGGTAGTTTTCTGAGAAAAATGTGGTAATGCACGTGTACGTCCACTACGCGCATGTTCACAGATAGATCCTGAGTTTAATAAACTAAGGGCTTTGACATCTCACCCTTTCTAGTTTCACGAAATCTTAGCAGTGACTTTAACTCCCCGGTTAAATCCTACTCCCTGAGTATAACCCTCTCGCTAAGCGAAGGATTGTAAACCAGAATCTCAGCCAACTTTCTAATCCCAGGCATTATTGGCATACTAGTCATTTCATCGGAATACTGAAACACCTCCTCGAAGAATGGAATGAGGATCCCTAGATTGAAATTGGTCCTTTTAAGTGCCTTATCTAGAAGAGACTCGGCGTATGACTCTCGTCCCGGGGCAATCAAGTTTATACAAAATCCTATAGCCTTGCCCACAGTTGTCTTCCTCTCGGCATTCTCTATGTACGACAGGGTTTCATTTACCGCCAGCTCCGAATTATTTGAGATGTAGATTCTTCTCACAGGCATGTTGGGATAATTCTTCTGATATTCCGTTAATTCCAACCTTACCATGTCATGATCGAAGGTGATAAGACTGGCATTATCAACTATTACATAATCGTGAGGGTAGGACTTCAGCACACTGGAGTAAAGCTCAGAGAATCTAACCTTAAGGTCAAGTTCATTCATCAACTTCTTTACGTCGCTATCGTATCTGGGCCCATCTCCCATGATTTTGATCACTGTGATTGATCCCTTCTTGTATTTGAAATGCTCCGAGAACTTGGACTCAACCCCATCAACCACACTGCTCAACAGTCCAGGTTCCTCAATTCCCGCCAGTCTTGAGGAATAGCCTACGTTGTCCCTATCAAGGAGAAGGACCCTGAAGCCTCTTTCAGCCAACGCCAAGGAAATGTTCATGGAAATAGTGGATTTACCTACTCCCCCCTTGGCGCTCTGAATTGACAGTCTCAATTTCCGACAGTATTACTATTAGAAAGATTACATATAAAGTTATCATTAACTAGAAATTTGCATTCAAACTATCTCCATGTAAGTTCCTGTGTAAAGTTAGTATAAAATTTAAATGAGTTCGTAATTTCACTCTCGTTTTTCCAAAGTTTACTAGAGGGAAGTGCCTCGACATGATTTTTGATAATAAATAATAGATGGGACTGTAATTTGGTTGATGTGTCTCTTGAGGCTACGATAAAATGTAGTTGATAGTACGTAGTTCGAACCAAATTGTGAAGGAAAACTCGTTAGTATTTTTGTCAGTCAACGATATTCTAGATCATATTGGGTAGTTGAAAGAGATTGAAGTCAGAGATCCCTTCTATATTTGAATAAAGCCTTAACATGCAATAACAGGAGTATGCCCCGAGGATAGGCACTGAGTCCCGAAGCGGATCCTCTATCCCGGTTAATCATAATAAAAACAGAAAAACCATTTAAGAGAGCACAACTCCAAGTTTCCATATAGGCTAATATCTCACTAATTAGGAAGATAAATTGAGGATAAAATAAAGAAAAATGGATAAAATGAAAATTCTGCTAAAAATTTTTTAATTGAGATCGTTTATCTTTGTTAATGAGCAGGTCGCTGACCAGGATAGTAATGCCGGCTATTAAAGGAGGAGCGGGTAAGTCTACCCTCGCTATATTTCTACTGGGTGGTGTACTGTTCTCTTTATCATCCATCAAAGAAGTTAAGGAGTACCTGAGGGTTAACGCTGGAAGAAGCGGTTAAGATATCTTTAGTTAATAGTGAACATTTCTTTAAATTCGAGAGTGAAGAGAAGGATTTATGCCCATCTGTCCGGCATGTGAGATCAAACTTGATTCTTGGAGGTCCGTCACTGATCATATGAGTGAGCGGGCCCAGAGAAGCGATCCAGCTCACGTAATGTGGTTGAACCGAAACCTATCCTTGCGGGAGATGACAAAGGAGGAACTGGAGGAAAGACTGGAGGCTTTCTTCTCAGGAAACCTGAAACCCTGGATAATCTCCAGGTTTATTGAAAAGTTTTACGGCGAGAAACCTCACCCCTTCATGGTGGCCATGCAGAACCCAAGTAGGGAGGTCCTGCTGGGATACGTGATAGAACATCAGCATTTTCTGGTCAACTGGGTCAGGATCCTTTCCAAGATAGTGTATGAGACAGAGGAGTTGCCCGTAATAAGGTATGAACTGGAGAACATAACCACGGAGTTTGTAGGTACGGAGAGCTCTCCCGCCCACTACGAGCTCCTCCTCAGGATGGGAGAAAGCCTGGGGATGAAGAGGGAGAAAATACTTTCAACCCCACCTCTCAAGGGGACAGTGGAGGCAATTAACACCTGGAGGAAGTTATCCCAGAGGCACTGGGTTGAGACTATGGCAGCCATGCACAGTCTAGAACTGGTTGCCGACAAGAACCTTAGAAGGTATGGGGCTAGGATTCACTATTTCAATGAGAGAATTCTGGATTCTCAAGATTTTCCAGAGGCGGTAAAGAATTTCCTCAGGGAGGGCTATGAGGTGGATCAGTACCACGCTGAGGAGGCCCTTGACCTGGTGGAGAGGTACGCGGTTGACCAGGAAAGGGTCAAGGTAACTGTTCTGAAGTCGTTTGATGCGTTTTCCAAGTATCTCCTCTCTAGGTTAGAGAGGGCCTGGTTACTAGAGGCTGAGGTGATAGCGTGAGGATAGTGGTGAATGGGGAGGAGGCAGGGACCAAGGAGAAGGGGTGTGCCCTTTGTGGCGCAACCTGGGGAGGGTGGTATGAGGAAGTAGAAGGAGAGAGATTGTTCTTCTGTTGTGATGTATGTGCAAGGGAGTTCGTTAATATGTTAAATAAGGTAAAACAGACCACTGGCTGGGATAGGGTGGATGAACTCGTGATCGATGGAGATTATTATAGGGGGAGGAACTGCGAGGCGAGACACGGGGAAAGATCCCTAAGTTTCTACGTAAAGTTTGGTGAGGATGCGGAGGTCACCACGTTCAGGATCATTTCAAAAAATCACTGATCTTCCTCAGGGCTAGTAGCCTTGGCCTCAGCGAGTTCATTCAGTGCAAGTATCAGGTTGGATTGGGCGAACGCCTGAGGAAAATTCCCTGTGAACAGTTTTCTTTTGGGGTCTATATGCTCTCCCACAAGGTAGGTTCCCTTTGTGGCCTCAAGGATTCCCGATATTGTTCTTTCCGCATCCTCCACTCTTCCCAGTTTTATGTAAACCCTTGCTAGCCAGAGGCTGGCCAGAGTGAAGGGGTATCTTGTCTCCCCTAGAAAGTCTCTCCTGTACCGCTTGGCCTGTCCGTCAACAACTAGGTTGCGCTCTATTTCCGTCAACGTGTTGAGGAAAGTTTCGTCACTGGGCTCCACGAATCCGTAAAGAGGTAAGGTGAGTAGGGCGGAGTCCACCTCGTCACTGCCCGGTTTCTTCACGAACTTTCCGTGATTCACACAGTTCTCCATCACCCATTCCCTGATTTCGTTCCTGGCCTCCTTCCATTTGTTTTCCCTGTCCACCACCTTCATGAGCTTCCCCGCTCTCTCCAGCGCTACCCACATCATTACCTTGGAGTGAGTGTAATGAGCCTGGACCCCCCTTTCCTCCCATATCCCCACATCCTGAAGCTTCCAGTTCTCGGACACCCAGTCCGCAATGTACTCTATTACGTCTAGATGCCCCTTCACATACGACACATCTCCCGTCGCCACATAATACTTGTAAAGGGCATCCATGAAGAACCCCTCAAGGTCCAGCTGAAGTTGTGCTGCGGCAGCGTTTCCAACCCTGACAGGTCTGGAGTTCATGAATCCGGAGAGCCAGGGGATCTCCACCTCCTTTGGGGGAACAGAACCGTCTATGGAGTAGAGGGGATAAAGGAACGGTTTCGTAGTGAAGGACACCATTCTGGACAGAAACTCTATGATTCGCCTGGCGTCCATGGTGTGACCTGCTGAGATGAGACCTTCAGCCACAATGGAGGAGTCCCTCACCCATGCGAAACGATAGTCCCAGTTTCTCACGCCTCCCTCAATCTCGGGAAGAGATGTTGTGGGCGCAGCCACCACCGCGCCCGTGGGATTATACATCAACCCTAAGAGCATGCCCACCGAGGTCTCGTACGCCGTCACCAGATCCTCTCCCTTAAACCCTGGTATCTCAAGGCGGGAAATTTTCCCCCTTCCCTTACCCCTCCTGATCAGGTTTCTCCAGTAGTTTATGGTCCTCTCCACTCCAGTTTCCACGTCAAACTTGAGTTCTTTCCCGAATATCCCGAACCTTTCGTCGCTGAAATGTCCCAGGAAGGCGTACCCGTCCCCTGAGATCATCCATCCCCTGCTGGTCTCCTGGATCGAGGGGAAGATCAGGTGTAGTTCCAGGAATTCCGAATTCTCTGGATTAACCAGTTTGTAGATCCCGTTACTCAACTTGTAAACCTTTGCCTTTACTCTCCCGTAGTTAAACGTTGGGTCAACCCAGATCTCTCGGGGAGTCTTGGCGTTGATTTTCCTAACGAGGGAGTGTTCTCCCCTGAGAAGAAGGTCCACAACCTCAGTTCCGTCCTTAAGCACAGTTTTCAACACGTTTGGGACCAAGTACTCCTGTGTTGCCACCTCCCCTGATATGCCAAAGGAACCTACTCTCTCGTCTAGAAGCCTGGAGAAAACGGGGGAGGAATCATATCTGGGAAATGTTAACCATACCACTTCGGTACCAGTTATTAGGGCGCCGGTGAACTCGTTGTTGATACAGAACATTCTTGAAGAGAAGTCCATGAATCCTTGGTTTAGGTGATGTAATTAAACTCTTGCGTTTCATGGCAGTTGTCAAGATGATTTCTAAAAAGAAATATTAACTGATTCGTCATTTATCACATTGCGTAATGCCTCGCAAATTACCAATGGAGTTTTCGACAAAACTTAATATAATCGTTATCAATTTATATTTATGGCATCACCACAAGAAATGAATGGAATTTCCAGACTTAGGGGCGGAATAGCCTTTGAGTTTTTAGCGGCAATTTTGTCCATCATAGGCATCATCTTTTTTGCAGGAGGTATTGCTGGAATAGTGGTAGGTTTAGTAATTCTAGTTATAGCACTAGTAATCGCCATCATAGCATTAATAAGGCTCTATGGAGGATTTTCGGCCTTGGAGCCCTACGTTTCCAACATGGTACTAGGAAAGGTTGGAGTAATACTGGCTATCATTCCATATCTCAACTTTGTGGGTTACATCCTCATAGGAATAGCCCTCTATTTCATTGGCGACAGGTACAACAATGGCACACTGAAGGCAGGGGGTATAATCACTGCGATCCCGTTCATAAACTTCATTGGTCTCATTATATCCTACATAGGACTTGGCTCCATCAACTTCTCCGCAGTTCCTCAACCCTATCCACCGGGTTATGGACAGGGGACAGGACTTGGACAGGGATACGGACCTTCCACTCCACCCTCGCCTTTACCGCAACAGGGCCAGCCAAACGTGTCAATTTATCAGGTGGGTCAGGGAACTCTCAGGTATAACACCGCCAACTTCACCCTCTACTCCTCAGGCCAAGCAAGGATTATGGGGGCATCCCTGGAAGGAGTGGACACCTACGCGGTCAGCATCAACCCCATGTTCCTGAATCCCGGAAATAACAACGTATCCATAAACTTCTCATCACTACCTCAAACCATGGTCCCCGGAGGGGCTTACAGGATAAAGGTGAACCTGGATAATAATACGTCAGTTTACGTAACAGTAATATATTCGCAATAATCGCAACAAGAAAACCCTTTTTACCTTACTTTCTCCACCTGTCCCTTTACCTTGTCTAGGAGGACAGTCTTGGTTACCCTGAAGTAGAGAGTGTAATAATATCCACCGTACACCTGGTCCACGGAGAGGACGTTAACCTCATCGTTCACGTAGCCTCCAAGTTCCACCTCCGCCGTTCCCTTCCACATCTCTCCGTACCTGCTCTCATCTCTTAACCTGCTCACAATCTCGTATACGTCATCCTCTCCTTCTCCCCTGGAGGCAAATCTTCTCACGTTTATAAAGGGTCCGAAGTTCTTCAGGGGAAGTGAATCGGTCTTGCCCTCAAGTTCAACCCTCAGCCTGAACATTACTCCACCTCCCCTGGTCACGTAACCGCCCATCCTGAGTCCAGTTTCGGGTTTGTTGTATTTTGGCAGGAGGGGATGAAGTTTCGTCATCCTTATGTTGGCAATCTTCTTGGGATATCCATCCAGCCATCCCCTAACGAGGGCCCAATCCTTATCCACCCACATGTAGGGGAAATAGAGGTAATTCTTTCCCTTGTACTCCACCTTCAGCCCTATGGCGCCCTCCATGTACTGTACCAGGTCCGGCTCCAGGTACATGTAGTCCCAGTTGGATTCAGCCGTGGAAATGAACTCTGCAATGTATACCCAACCTTCCCCATCGGTCTTCATGAATTCTGGAATAATCTGTTCTGCCCCGCTGAACTTCACGTGAGATGCTATATACGTGACGCCGTAATACCATGGTGGAGGGAAAACCGTTTGCGATCTGCCCGTCCTGGTTATGGGCATTGTGAAATCCTTTTCGGAGGACATGGAATCGAGTGCTTCGCTTCATTTTTAAAAGATATCTCTAACAAGTTTCACGGAACGAGTCAGAACACCAGGTGATCTGAAACATATTTCAGGATCTTTCTCTGAGCGTTTCTCCAGTGATATAGAAAGGTTACCTTGCTCACTCCCAGAACCTTAGCCAGGTCCTCAGCCTCGATCTCCCTGGGGTAATTGAGGTAGCCGTTATTGAGGGCCATCCAGAATACCTTTCTTTCCATTTCAGTTAGATATGGGTAACTGGGCGAGAAGTCTTCAACCTCTATCCTGACTATCTTTCCCAGGGAGGACAATTCCCCCTTCAGTTCGCTGAGCGTTCCACTCCCCGTAACAAATGTCCAGAACTCCGTTCCCCTCTCGTTGTAGTTTCCTAGAATCAACACCTCTTTGGAGTAGAGTAGACCCGCAATGGAACCCTCATATACGTTCAGGAAATCCAGAAGCGTGTCTCCTCTGTTAACGTAAACCCTGTTCAATTTCTTGACAGACCTGTGCGATGCCATCCTTTTCCCAAGTTCCCTTGACGGAGAAACAAGCCAACTCCTTAAGTATCCTTTGTCAGGGTAAACCTCCAGGTTCATGGTAATTGCCCTTTCCTCCGTCTCCGATGTCCAGCATCCATCGTGAATCACCCCAATCGTCACCTTCTTAAGCACCATTTTCCATCATCTATAATCTAGTTTATACCGTAATAACCTTATACTTATAATGTTTCAATATTAAACTAGTTTGATATAACGGATTAATTACTATGAACAATTCCCAAATTATGGCAGAAAAGTCCGTAAAGGCAGGGGAAATAGTCGCCAGGATAGATAGATTGCCCATCTGGTCGCTCTCGTACATTTTCATAGGCATACTGGGGATGGGATTCCTCTTCACGTTTTTTGATATTTTTGACATAAACGTCTCCTTCATCCAGACCTCCCTCACCATATTTCACGTGAGCAGTCCCTCCTCCCCAGAGATAGGGGTCCTGTTGGGACCAGCAGTGTTACTGAACTTGGTGGGGTATATAGTTGGGTCCCTCCTTCTTTCTCCCCTATCGGACAGGATAGGCAGGAGGAACATGCTCATGATAACTATGGCTATAACGGGTCTGGGAAGCCTGTATAATGCGTTTGTTAATGATTACCCCAACTTCCTCTTGGCCAGAACCATCACCGGAGTCGGAGTTGGCGCGGATCTGGCAGTGGTTAACACCTACATAGGGGAGGTAGCTCCCACGAGTGGAAGAGCAAAGTACACCAGTTTTGTGTTCCTATTCTCCACACTGGGAGCGGGTCTGGGTCTGTGGCTCGGACTTCTTTTAACTACCCCTCCATCTCCCTTCCCTCTGGGCCTTCCCTTCGCCCTAGGAGGCTCAGGATTCCTTGCTGTAAACGGATGGAGAGTGATGTACGGAATAGGTGCTCTCCTAGCGTTGATAGGCCTGCTTCTCAGGTTCAATCTCCCCGAATCTCCCAGATGGCTAATATCCAGGGGGAGGATAGCTGACGCTGAGGCAGTGGTGAAACAGATGGAGGAGAGGGCATCCAGAAAGCTTAGGTCTCTCCCTCCCCTTCCAGCAGTAATACCTCCCTACGTGGTGGAGAGGTTGTCCTATCTTGACTCATTGAAGGCAGTAATACTTGATAGAAGGTATGCAAAGCGACTTGCGGTCCTAATTCCCATGTGGTTCTTTGGATACATGACAGTTTACGTGCTGGCTGCGGGGTTAACCACGATTCTCGCGTCGCTGGGTTATCCCCCACCAGAGGCAGGCATTATAGCTTCCTTTGGAGACATAGGGTTCATCCTCTGTGCCCTCACCATAATGTTCGTTGGAGATAAGCTGGAGAGAAGCAGGTGGACCGCAATTTCGGTGATCTTCACAGTGGTAGGAGGAATTGTGATAGCGCTAGCCAAGACAGACTTGCCCTTATCCTTCCTAGGTTCATCAATACTGTTTTACGGTTTCAATCTCTGGGTTCCAGTGTCCTACGCGTGGAGTGCGGAGAGCTTCCCCACGAGGGCGAGGGCTACGGGATTTGCCCTCACTGACGGACTGGGACATATAGGAGGAGGAGTGGGAACGGTGGCAGTTGCGTCCTTCGTGGCATCTCTAGTGTCCAGCGGAGTTACCACGGGATTGGCCATTGAGGTTTTCCTGCTAATAGCATCTTTCCAGATCATCTCAACTGTTATTGCTGTAACTCTAGGGCATAAAACGGCTAATAAGAGGCTTGACGAGATATCTCCGTGAGTTACATGGAAATCAACCTTTCCGAGGGCTTAAGGGATTTAATGCGAAGGTATCCGCAGGGTGTGGCAGTGGTAACCACTGAATGGAAGGGTAAGCTGGTGGGAATGACCGTGAACACGTTCAATTCGCTATCCCTGAACCCTCCGTTGGTTCTCTTCATTGCCGATAGGAGTAGGGGTAACGACTTGCCGTTCAGGGACAGCCCCAGCTTTGCCGTCAACCTTGTGGACAGTAGGGAGGTACTTGACACTTTTGCCACTAAGCCTGTGGAGACCAGGTTTCAGGAAGTGAAGTATCAACTCTCAGATGAGGGAGTTCCCATCCTGAGTGACGCTTACGCTTACCTGATCGCTACCAGAGGTCAGGTTGTGGATATAGGAGATCATGCTATCATAGTGGGAGAGGCGAAGGAGGTTAACCTGAGCAGGGAACCGAGCCCACTAGTTTATTACATGAGGAACTACAGGAAGGTTTGCCTTCCCTGAAGGGAAGTTCATCGATCTTTTAGATTCCAGGTCTTTAACCAGTTTGATGTAAACCTAATAAAATTCGTAAATTAAAATAGATGCATGAATAACTTGAACGTGTTTAGACTCTCCCATGTATGCGTGAGGGTAACCGACCTGGAGAGAGCGGAGAACTTCTACGTCAATCTTCTGGGTTTCGTGGAGACGGAGAAGGATGGAGATTACCTCTATCTCAGGGGGATAGAGGAGGGACAGCACCACAGCCTAGTCCTGAAGAAGGCAAGTTCGCCGGGTCTGTGCTACATTGCCTTCCGGGTGAGAGAAGGACTTGACAAGGTGAGGGAACTGGGAAACTCAGTGAAATTTAAGGAGAAGGGAGTTGAGGACTCGATCCTTCTGGAGTCTCCTGGAGGAGTTCCTTTGCTCTTTTACGAGGATATGGAGTACGTGGGTGACATCAGGTTGAAGTTTTACCTTCACCGTGGAGTTTCTCCCGTGAAGTTAGCCCATGTGAATTACATGGTGGGCGATCTGGGGAGGGAGGAGAGGTTTTTCAAGGAACTTGGGTTTGTGGAAACGGAACACTTCCTAGACAAGACGGGAAGGAAGACTGTGGTCTGGCTCACCAGGAGAGGTAACTCGCACGAGGTGGCAATAGCCGAGTCCAAGAAGAAAGTTCCAGGCTTCCATCACGAGACCTACTACGTGCACGACGTAAAGGATGTGATAAGGGCGGCCGACCTTCTAGCGTCTATGGGATATTGGGATAACATAGAGAGGGGGCCGGGGAGACACGGGGCCACAGAGGGATATTACATCTACGTGAGGGACCTGGACATGAACAGGCTGGAGTTCTTCACCAACGATTACGAGGTATTGGACCCGGATAAGTGGAGAACCGTGGAGTGGACCCATGAGCAGTTCAGATTCAGAAGCGACTTCTGGGGAAGGCCAATCCCAGACTCCTGGCTTCAGGAGTGGATGCCAGTGGAAAACCTTAACGGTGAGTTGCGGAGGTGGGAGGCATGATAAGGAAGGGAAGTGATTACGTGGAGAGCATAAGCAGAAACCCACCAGTCACCTACTATGAGGGCGAGGTTGTGAAGGATGTGGTGAACCATCCGGCATTCAGGATTCCTGTCAAAACGGTGGCAAGTTATTATGATCTTCACTGGAAAGTGGAGGGATTGAGGGCGTACAACAGGGATGTGGGTGAGGAGACGAGCATAAGCCTCATTAGGCCAAGGAGTAAGGAGGATCTCCTTAAACTGGGAGAAGGGCTGGTCAAGATTTACGAGTTCTACAGAGGTTTCTTCGGAAGAAGCCCAGATTACATGAATCTCTGGACCATGGTTTTCTTCGCTCATGCTGAGGATTATTTCGGGAAACATTTCGGTTCCAAGTTCATGGAGAACGCCATGGAGATCTATCGTGAATCCACGAAGAAGGATCACTTTTACACTCACGCAATTGTTGCCCCAATGTACGACAGATCAAGACCCCCGTCCCAGTGGGAGGACCCATACATACAGGTTGGGATAACGGAGGAGAGACCGGAAGGAGTGGTGGTGAGGGGAGCAGCGATGATCTGCACCGCAGGTCCCTACGCTGAAATGTTGTGGTACCTCCCCAATATGAGGAGGGACTCCGATCCCAGGTATGCCCTTTACTTTTCCATTCCCACGACCACCAAGGGAGTGAGGTTTATAGCCAGGAGGGGATTCCAGCCAAGGGAAGGCGGAGAGTTCGAGTATCCCATCTCCTCGAGGTGGGATGAGGCTGACGCTATCCTAGTCCTTGATAACGTGCTGGTTCCGTGGGACAGGATCATTTTCTTCAAGAAGCCTGAACTCATAGAGGACCTGATGTGGCATACCGTGGGACTGAGGGGATGGTTCAACTGGCACTTCATGATACAGCACTACACGAGGCTTAAGTTTCTGGCTGGGCTAGCCATGACCATCACCGAGGCAGCGGGAACTAGTACCTTCATCAATGTTCAGGAGAAGATAGGTGAGATTCTCCTGTACGTGGCGCTGAACGAGGCTGCCCTTTACGGCTCCGTGGCCAGGGCTCAGGAATTGCCCAACATCGTGAGACCGGATCCATACATCTCCATATCCGCCAGTCACTTCAACATGAAGGCAGTTCCAAGGGCCAACGAAATCCTGAGACTCATAAGTGCCGGTTCCTCCATACCGATCCCAGCAGGGGCTAAGGATTTCATTAACCCGGAGGAGAGGGCTTACCTAGAGAAGTATATGGCCATGAAGGGGTTTGACGCCCTTGAGAGAGTGAAGACCTTCAACCTCCTCTGGGACGTGATAGGGTCTGAAGTTGGAATGAGGTATGAGCAGTACGATCGTTTCAGCAGAGGAGATCCAACTATCAGATGGGCCCAGACCTATACAGAGGTCTTCAAGGACAGGAAAAACGAGTTCGTGAAACTGGTCAAGGAAATCCTAGATCAGATGCCCAACCCTAAGGCGTAAAAATGGACTCCTGGTGTGTTTCACGGTTAGGGGGCCCTGGTTACGCAATGAGGAGGTTACTCTTATCCTCTTTATTCCACGTCCACTTCAATCCATCCGTTATTGTCCCTGACCTGATAGGTCTTTAGTCCAAGTTTTTCCTTTGGAGCATCCTTGGCCACGTATGGGGGTTCCAGCATCTCCCCGGTCTTCAGATTGAACACTGCGTGATGGCAGGGACACTTCACCGTTAAGTTCTGAGCGTCAAGCTCGCCTAGAATGCATCTTGCGTGGGAACAGACGGCGTCCATTCCATGGAGGGTTCCGTTGATATTGGCTATGAAAATCACCTTATCATCCACCTTAACTGCGGCGTGGCCTGCCTTTTCAAGAGCCCTTGCACTTATGGTTCTTTTCCAAGTCATAGCATGTGCTCTTTACTAGTTCTCTTAAATATTTCATTTTATAAAAATATATATGTTCTGGAATAACCAGAAAATTATAATGGAAAATGGAACGGTTTAGGAAGATCAGTGATCGCCACTCTCTGAACTGAGAGGCAGGGAAATTAAGGAGTAACAAGGTCAAGGAGAGATTCGCCACTAATCTAGAGAACGTCTACATAGATAGCAGATGGAGACGTGGAATACGATAGAACTCAGGTGGAGGAAATTTTGAGATCAATGGAGGAAATCATGAACTGGAGGAGATTTCCAGAAATGTCGAGCTGAGTAAGGGATAAATTCAGGCATCTCTCCATGTAGGGAGTACACCAAGGCCGTGTAAGCGCTGTAAGGGAGCTAGATCCCGGATGAAGGTACATGTTTGGGTGAGCGACGGAGGACAGGATTACGGTCCTCAGTGACATAGATATTCTCGTGATCTCTCCGAGACCTCTCAGCGATAAGGAAATCAAGTTGAGGAAGGGGATATTACTAAACCCCGTTGACAGACTCTCTTCCCCTCGATTCCCCAGTAGAATTACACGTGGTTGACGAGGAGAGGGCGAGGTGTATTTCAGAAACGAAAGAGACTCGTGGAAATTACGTGAGAGTCAGCTTGGGAAGGATTTTCGCAATTATGGGGTCAACCACCTGGTAAATCCCTCTCTCCTCCCTCCTCACGTAACCCTCACCCAGGAGGCTCTTGATACCCTCATTCACCCCGGATCTGTTGAGTTCAATCCCCCTCAATGTTGACCTTCCACCCCTCTCAGCCAGGAATCTCAGAATTTTCCTCGCGTTCCTCCCCAGCTTCGCGTACTCCTCGGCCACAATGTTCCTTATCAATGGATCCTCCACCATCTCCCCTAGCTTGCTCCTGGCGCACTCAAAGTCCACTTTCCCGCAGGACAGGGTTTTCAGCCCAAAGTAGTTCAACCAGGCTGGAATTCCGTCCAGTTGATCCACGGCAAAGCTCAGGGCGCTCTCCTCGAAGTCCTTCCCCTCCTCCTGATAGCCCTGTTCCAGAAACCTAACTGAGATTTCTCTTGTGAAGGGCCTTATGTAGAGAGGGTAGAAGAACTGGTAGAAGGGTTCCTCTCTACTGCCGAAGATCCTCTCCAGTATACCCACGGAGGAACCCGAGACCACATATGTCACTCTATTGTGGAACTGCCACTTGCTTCTCATCAAATGAAATATCCCGGGATAGTTCTGGGATGCCAGCCTCAAGAACTGGAATTCATCAAGGAACACCACGAAGTTCATTCCAAATCTCTCCCCCAGCACCTGAGGGAGGTCCAGGATCGCCGGCAGTGACTCTCTTCTTCCCCTTTTCTCGTCCAGGAAGACCTCAATCTCAGACGGGGGAAAATTGAACCTTATCTTAACATAACCAAGGATCTCCCTCAATCTCTCAATGAGTTGTCTTCCCTTCACCTTCATTATCTCGGGCAGTTTCACCGATGGATCAAGGCTTTTCACCAGCTCGGTGAGTATTGCTGAAGAGTAAAAGGAGAGAAAGGAAGCCAGATCGAAACTTTTCCCCTCCACAAAATCCTCTAGGGAAATGTAAACCTTGGGGATGTCAATCTCCTTGAGACTGCGCAGGATGACGGAGGTTTTCCCGATTCTCCTCACTCCCACCACCGCAGTTGGTTGCCTCCTCCTGATCATCTCCATCAAGCTGGAAACCTCGTTTTCCCTGTCAAAGGGATCGTCCGTGGGTTTGCCGAAGATAAATTTCATGGGTACCCGTGAAACATGGGTACCCATGCATAAAAGGTTTCCTGCGTTATTCTGTGTCATCTTCGTCGCACTCACCCTAGCAAAGCAAATTAATCCTGTTATCGATATATCTACTATGAGGAGCGAGTTCTGGAAGTATGTGCCCATTCTCGCCTTCATCTCAATAATGACCATGTACGTGGAGATGGTGGTCCTGCCCTCATTGCCCAAGATAGAGACCCAGTTCAATGTCACTTCTTCGGAGGGCTCCTGGATACTCTCCTCGGAGACTCTGGCTGGAATGGGACTCGCCCCCTTCATAGGCAGGCTGGCTGACTCCTGGGGAAGGAAGAGGGTACTAATGTCCATTCTTTCAATCTACGTGATCTCGGTAGCCCTAACCTCACTCTCACCTAATTTCGCAATACTCATAGCATCAAGGTCGGTACAGGGGATAGGGCTGAGCATAAATCCCCTGGCGTATACCCTTCTTAGGGAGAGACTGAGCAATAAGGAACTGCCTGTAGCTCAGGGAGTAATAGCGTCCACGTTCGCGGTTGGGGCAGCAGTAGCTCTACCCATAGGTAGCTTCATATCTGAGTATTACTCATGGCAATTCGCGTATATAACTTCCATTCCATTCCTCATCGCGAGCGTGATACTGGTTTACCTCCTTCTTCCCAGCTCCACCGTCAGAACGGGGGAGAGGATTGATCTTGTGGGAGTTGGTCTGCTCTCCCTAGGGTTTCTCTTGATAGGGGTTGGGTTCACAGAGGCCCCCAGCTGGGGCTGGACCTCTCCCGGGTTCCTCTCCCTCCTAGCTCTCGGTGGATTTATCCTGGTGTACTTTGGTCTCCGCGAGAGGAGGGTCAGCAACCCACTCATCAACCCTGAAGATCTCAAGAATCCCAACATTGCAGTTCCCCTTCTTTCCTCGTTCATAACGGGATTCGGGCTTTTTCTGACATTTCAATCCCTCGTGTTCATTTTCGAGCTACCCAGGCCTGTGGGTTATGGTTACAATATTCTTCAGACTGGAGAGACAATGGCTCCCATATCCCTTATCCTCCTGATTGGCGGACCGCTCTTTGGGAGCCTCGTGAACAGGATAGGTTACAAGAGGGTAATCCTATCCTCATCCGTGGCCTCAACCGGAGCTCTGGGCTTACTTGCATGGGTTGTGGGTAAGGTGGGCGTACCGGAACTCATGGGTGTTCTGGTCCTGGTGCTATTCTTCATTTCTGGGATGAACGTCACCAGGATCACCCTCCTTCTGGCATCATCCTCAAGGGAGAAGATGTCCTCGATCACGGGCACAAACACCTCCATGAGATTGATGGGAAACACGTTGGGACCCATCATAAGCGGATCGCTTCAGGACACGTATAAGTTTCCCCTGTTCTCCGGTTTCCTTGGTAGCATTCCTCTCTTCACCTTCATTCCCTCGATCCAGGCCTTCCAGTACTCGTTCCTCATTTCCATGGCCTCTGTGATTTGCGTGGTAATACTCGCAACTAGGATAAGGGAATCTCCCATGCTAACCAGTTGAGTTGGGCCATCTCCTCCAGTCCCCGAACCTGTCATACTGGGGACAACCCCTCCTGTAGTTCATCCCCTGGATCCAATCCACGTTAACGAAGGCATCGAAGAACTTTCTCTCCAGGATAGAGGGCCTCCCAACAAGGGGGGAGAGTTCCCTCAACACCGACTCCATTTCCCGCCTAGAGGAGAAGTAAAGGATTATGATCCCCCTGCTGGCGAGCCTCAGGGGAAGCCCGAAGTGGGAGTACTTCCAGGGAACTCCCAGCTCGTTCAGAATGATCAGCACCTCCTTCAGGTCCACCTTAAGGGAAGAGATTGGGATCCCCACCTTCCAGCAATTCAGGGAGTTCTGGTGCTGAACACCGCGAAGGAAATCCGCGTAACACGGACCGCACTTCTCCCACTTTGCCCCTCCATGAACCCATCTCATTTTTCCACCAGGGCCCACCATTCCATGAAAGATGAACCGCTCTCTATCACCTTGAATGTGGAGAGGATCTCCCTCCATTCTTCCTCCGTGACGGCCCTTGGATCCCTCCCTCTTCCCTTCCTGGAACTCACGTAGGCCCTGGCACCTGGCTTCATGACCCTTCTCATTTCTGAGATTGCTCCCTTATGATCCACAAGGCAGCATATGACCAGGTTTGAAAACACGAAGTCCACACTCCCGTCCTCCAGAAAGGAAAGGGAACTGGCAGATCCCACTCTGGCCTCAACGTTGCTAAGCCCCTTCCTCTTCACTTTTTCAATTGCTCTAGGGTCAGGATCAACTGCCCAGACCTTACCCTTCTCACCCACAAGTCTGGACAGGAGAGGGAGGAAGAACCCTGGCCCAGAGCCCACATCAAGGACCACCATCCCGGGTTTCACCGAATCCCTGAACCTGCTTACGATTCTGGTGGGAGGAGAGAAGGCCCTCCTTATGGGATTATCCAGCACGAATGGTGGTATTCTCCTGTCCTGAACCATAAGTGGAAGTGGAGACGGAGATTAAATTTTTTCTCATAAATGTATTAAGTAGAAATCTAAGTTATTAATTTAAACTCAAGAGTTTAATTGAGTTTTTGCTTCAAGTGATCTAATAGTGTTGTGTTCTCGGACCTTAACTGTTTGGGAACAAGCGACATAGAGTAGATTAATGGTGAAGGGTTATCTATCCCTATATTATTCTTGGAAAGAACCTTTTGGTAACGCGATGCATGTATGAGATATACTCATCTCCCAACTCCTGAACCAAGAGTCTTTCCTCCAACTTCGCCCTGTGATTATAAACAAGAAGAGATACAATAAGTGAAAGAACCAATGAGAAGATCGATCTTGAGGTAGTTGCTATTCCGATCAGCATTATTATGGATCCACTGTAAGCTGGATGCCTTACATGTACATATGGACCTGAATCCACCACCCTGTGATCCTCCAGCACGGTCACAACTGGAGAAAAGAATTTTCCCATAGTCAAAATTGCCCACAGCCTAAACCCTATACCCCCTAATGTCAACACCACCCCTAAGTATGTCAGGGGAAATGGTAGTTCGCCAAATCCAGAGTAATAGGAAAAATACATGAAGAAGGTATCCATAAAGAAAATTGCATATAGAGAAAGTATTAGGGTTACAAAGGATTTAAATTCTCTGGATTTACGTTCCCTCCTCCCAGTTTTGCCTCCTTTCCTAACCTTAGGTAGTACATATGCGAACAGTAATTCCACAGCAAGAGTTCCATATAACAATCCGAAAAAGATTTCAGTGGTTTCTCCAATCTCATTAATCATTGAATAACTTTCTAACTTCTTGTATTAAAATTCTCTGGCATGGCGAGATTGATCCCGAAAAGACAACACTGCTGTACTGATATATTTGGCAATCCAAACTACACAATCCCAATCTATGTAGTGGCATATGACGCTGTTACGATCTATGGGCAACGACAGGCCTTTTTGGGATATCCACCAAACCTCGGGGCAATTCTTGGGGTATACCACAAGTATGGGAGACATTGGAAAGGCAATGGGAGCTATGACCGTGATAGCGGGATATCCAATTGATCAATACATAAACATTAAGTCTCATAAATAGTACCGAACTCCAGCTAGCTAACCAATTCTCCTCAAACCCGGCTCTGGCAAACCAGCTCATTAGGATAGTGGGGAACTCATTCCCTCTAGCATTGACTCATAGGGCGTATCAATCGGTGATAGCCAACATGTTTATCGAAGGGTTACAATCACAGGGCTATATTGTGATGGCTCCATTTACTTCTCAAATAACCGCAAATGGAATTAATCTAGGCGTACCACTACCGCAGGTTAGGACGCAATACTTTCAACCAGTGTGCATTTCAATGTACCCTCTTTACGGAAATGGTCAATATGAGGTATATATCATCGTGGCAATATACCAGTTTGTTCAACCTGGCTCGTTAGCAACAAATGAGTAAGATCACTCAAGTTATTTAGCGGAACTTCGTTATACATTTTACAATATTCTCGACATTTTTTTAGATAGAGTCTACATCTAAAAATTTATTCCTTCTGTAATTAATGAGAGTTTTTACTTAATTAATACTTGATAGAATTGTCCAAGGTTGAGGTAAAGTTCAACTTACAATGGATGCAAGACCTGTAGGTAAAGGGTATGTTTTTAAGCGTAAAAAGAGATACTAATTCATGGATAACAGACCGCTGATACTTGAGCTGGAGTCCTTCTTCTCAGCGCTATCTGACGGGACGAGACTGGAGATTGCCCTGTACCTGAGGGATCATGAGGCCACAGTTCAGGAGATATCCTCTGCCCTGGGGAAATCCCAGTCATTGATATCCCACCACCTGTCCTGCCTCAGGAACTGTGGGGTGGTGAACGTGGAGAAGAGGGGGAAATACTCGGTCTACTCCCTCAATGGTGAGGCCGTGAGGAGAATAATAAACGAGGCCATAGATCACGTGAGCAGACACAGCAAGTCAATCCTGTCCTGTGAGATAGTGAGAGAGGAAAAGGCTGGGAAGGTCACGCAACCCGGTTAATTACCTTTCAGCAGTTGGAAGAGCATGTTCATGAACTTGGATCTGTCTAGCTGGTAAACCACGTTCACATTGGGTTCCTTACCCAGTACTCCCAGGTAGTCTATCACTGTTGCTCCCCTGGTGAGGCAATCGCAATTCTCCACGTCCACGAACTGCCTCTCCACGTGGGTCGCAACCCCAGGGTCAAGGGCCACCGCCGTGGTGATCAGGTCGGGATGGGGATTCCCCTTCATCCTCTGCCTCGTCATGGCAAAGTTTCTGTAATGCGTGTAGAACCTCACGTACAGCTGACTCATTTCCGTGTTCATTCTCTTAATCTCCTCCCACTCCTCGTTAACCGTGTACTGCGTTATCAGGTCCCAGGAAACCATGGTTAGATCAAATCCCGCATTGAACACGAGCTTCGCAGCGTCAGGATCCACCCAGATGTTGTATTCTGCGGCGGGGGTTATGTTGCCGTGACCGTTTATGGTTCCTCCCATCACCCACACCTTCTTCAACTTCTCAGGGAGGGTTCTGTCCTTCAAGTATGCCATGGCCAGGTTGGTGAGAGGAGATATTGCGAGAAACTCCAGCTCCCCCGGGTATCTATCAGCCATCTCGAGGATGAAGTCAACCGCATGTTTCTTCTCTGGAGCGCTAGATGCCTCCAGTGCTGAATCACCTATTCCCCCGGTCCCGTGGACGTTCTCCACAGTTCTGAAACTCTTCACAAGAGGTCTCTCCATCCCTGGATACACGGGGACATTCACGTGGAAGTATCTCCTTGCGAATTCAGACGCCCATAGAGCGTTCCTAACTTCAACCTGGAAGGAAACATTTCCCTCCACAACTGTTATTCCGTGAACTTGAGCTCCCCTGTGAAGGAGGAGGAAAAAGCTGAAGATATCATCCTCAGCCGTGTCGCAATCTATGATGAAATGCCTCATGTGTCTTCTTTCATGCATGAACTAAAAGAAGTTTCTGGGATCACGGGCAGGGTATGGGAGATAGAAAATACTCAGCCCAGCTTCGCGCTATTAGCTCACGTGATCGCCAGTACCGCTTCATTTAATTGCTTTGCTGAAGAAATTCTCTCGTGATTAGACTTCTGGGATTCTTCGGAACGCTAGAGAGAGACATGGATGTTATTGTGGTAGCCGACACTTACGCTGAGGCGGAGGAGGCCATATCCACTTTCTTGGTTCCTGTGAAGGGAGTAGACCTTCACGTACTCACCACAGATGAGTTCGTGGAGCTGGTCAAGGAGGAACCCTTTTACGCCAATGTTTATTTCAATGGAGACTTCGTTCTAAAGAACTTAAGCGTGAAGATATCCTTAGACAGAATAAGGGAAAAGGCTAGGGAGAGGTTTATAGAGCAGTGCACTGAGGGGATAGCCAATGCGGGATTGGCATATTATTACCTCATATCTAAGGGAATTTTCCCGAGGAACAGGGATGACGTAAGGAGAATACTGAAAATTGATCCAAAGACCAAGGGAGTGATGAGACTGTGTCAGGGCGTGTAACAGTCTTCCTTTCCATGTTCATTTCCTCCTGTCACTGTAGTCCCACAAACTAGAATGCATAAGAGGTCGATTTTCCCCTTAGCTAAACTCTTCATTTTTCTGATCTGGTCTTTTTCCCTAAAGAGTAGGGCTCTCGTCTGAGATGGGATTACTATGTAAACTCCTATTCTGAAATCACGCTGTGTTATCAACTCGGCAATGAAATCGCCCACTTTCCTGTATTTCTCGTCTAATATATCCAAATTCCTTTGGGATTTATGTATGAAAAGGTTTCCTATCTTTTTAACGATGCTATCCATGGCTTGACCCTTTAGATTTCCCATTGCCTTCAATTCGATGTATACTATTTCATTCTGTCTAACGCAAATTCCCTCAGGATGTGGAATAGGTGCCCTGATAACGCTATCGTTTTCAAAGGAGAGAAAAACGGAACAATCTAAACGTATACTGCAATCTCCTTCCCTTATCATGATCTCTGTTGGCATCTAGCCTCCCACTTCTCGTACAGGTTTAAACCGAGGTCCAGTAGCTTCTTGTTCACCTCAGAGAATATCTCGGTGTTATTGAGAATATCCCCAGCAGAGCGCTCCATTAAGGTTCCCTCCATGACGTGATAGAAAGAGACGTTAACAGGTTTAACGAACTCTACGGTATTACCAAATACATTCTTAAATTCCGTGAGAGCTTCATCTCCCAGGCACGGAAGGTAGTAGCTCAGCATAGCGAGGGTTAGAATAATAATTTCGCTATGAGTGGTAATAACTATCCTGAATTTTCTAGCTAGAGAGTAGAGGATGAGAGCCATCTTAACCTGAGACATCACGTCTAGCTGGATCTCTGGCTCCTCTATCAACACAAGTCCACCTCTACCATCTGAAAGGCTCAGCCTCAGAGCCGCCATCTCAAGGAGGCTGGAGGAGGAGAGGGTAACCGTAAGGCCATCAAGGAGTAGCTCACCACTCTCTAGCTTCATGTTCAGGTTAAACACTTTCCTTACCTCCTCGTCATCAGCTCCATTTCTGATCATCTCCTTACCCCTTTCAATCCAGTAGAAGGCACTCCTGAAGTACGGATCGATAAGGCTCACCTTATGAAAGAGTGCCAGGAATCTACCGTGATTGAGAAGCCTTACCGAAGGAACTTTCACGCTATCCCCTATCGGCTTCATCATTCGTGGGATCACAACTGAACGTAAATAGGAGATTATGCTTGCCCTGATCTTATTTGCTAGGGCACTCATGCAAAACTCACTGTCCATTACCGTACCAGATTTGGTCACTGAGACGTCAATACTACCGTTGACGAACCCGATCTCAATCGTGTAACTGGCTCCCGGGCATATGGGACCATACGAAGGGTAAATTCGCTTTTCCAGTCTCAGCATTTCGCTTTGTCTCTCGATTAAATCAAGGAGACCATTCACATCCTTCCCCTCAATAGTTAGCTTGGTATGGTTCAATGACGTGAAGCGCCTGGAGTACCTCTCCAATAACATCTCCACTCCGCGCCTAAAATCTATGGGGCGCGAGAATTGACCCCCTTCAACAAGGGATGGGATTTCAAGGTCACCTGTCATTAGCGTAGCCAGTTCGAAGGAGTTTGCCTCGTCAAGGAAGCACAGCCACGAGTATAGAGCCTTGAGAATGTACGATTTTCCCGTATTTGACCTTCCAAATATCACGGAGAGATCTCCTAGCTTCAGATCTGAGTTCCTTATGGGTCCCAGTTCCTTGATAGTCAGTTGCATTGGATTACATTTGATTATAACATATAAATCCCCCTCAAATTACAGGGATAGTTGCTTTGTGTTTTAGGGTTACCCAGGGAAGTGATCCGGTTTGAAGGGCCTGTTGTGATTAAGGTCTATTTTTACAATGTCGCCAACCTGTGCCACTATCTTACTCTAACTCGCTGACTGTTCCATCATTATAGTGTAAGGGATGTTGGCGACACCCCTTTCACATCTCGAGTAAATTATCATGAAAAGAGGACTTGGGGGAAGTTCCTCTCGACATTTTGACGCACGCGTCAATCTAACTCCTTGATTAGATTGCGTGCCTCCTTATCCTCCACAAGTGCTTAGGGAAACCTTCAATAAAACATGATGAGACCAACTGGCTGTAGAAATCGCGTGTGATTGAGACCCTAATAACGCTTTTTACCCACTCTTCCCGGTCTATGCTATGGGGGTTCAACACGTTAACAGTTTAGCCCTGGTGACCGGGGGCGCAAGTGGCATAGGCTACGCCATATCCCAGAAACTGGCGGAGAGGGGATTCAACGTTGCCATAGGCGATCTCAAGAACTACGAGGAGAGTGCAGAGAACCTGAAGAAGCTAGGCCTTCCAGTTGTAGGTCTTCCCCTGGACGTCACCAGTTGGGACTCCTGTGCCCAGTTCGTGGAGGCTTCGCTCTCCCACTTCCGCACCGACCACGTGGATGTCCTGGTTAACAACGCCGGGATAATCAGGGACTCGCTCTTCGTGAAGATGTCAAGGGAGGACTGGGACCTGGTGATCAGGGTTCACCTCTACGGTGCTTTCAACATGACCAAACAGGTTGTGGAATCCATGATATCAAAACAGCACGGGCGAATAGTTAACATGTCCTCCCTTAGCTGGACAGGTAACGTGGGGCAGGCCAACTACGCGTCAGCAAAGGCCGGCCTCATAGGATTCACCAAGACCCTGGCCAAGGAGCTGGGGAGATACAACATCACTGTGAACGCCATAGCCCCCGGTTTCATAGACACTCCCATGACCAGGAGTGTGCCTGACAAGATCAGGGAGAAGTTCATGGAGAGGCTGGCCATAAGGAGAATAGGTGATCCCGTGGATGTGGCTAACCTGGTGGCCTTCCTGGCATCAGATGAGGCGTCATACATCACAGGAGAGGTAATAGGTGTGACCGGGGGTCTAACCTTCTAGGTGGTATCATGATACTGGGTTTCGGTAGCGTTGTTCAGAAAACCTACCCAGGCACCACCTTTCAGTTGATGTCTTCCGCCGTGGATCAGGCCCTGGAGATGGCCCAGCTCACCAGGGATAAGATTGATGGTATAATTGCGACCTTCCTCCCTGGTACCTTCGACGGAAACGTGGCCCTCCATTTCTACACAAGTCAGCTTGCCCAGTATCTTGGAATAAGGCCTAGGTTTCTGGATTACGTGGATTTTGGAGGGGCTTCCGCTCTGGCCATGCTGTACAGGGCGGAGAAGGCGGTGGCAAGTGGAGATGCCGATAACGTCATCCTCCTGGTTGGGGGAAAGGCTTCCCCGGTGAGGGAGAAGAGGGTCACCGCAGATTCCGTGGATAGGGCATTCTCAGGTATCAGGCTGACCCCCTTTGATGAGGTCTTCAGGGTCTACGACGACATGAACCCTGTAACGGACTACGCCCTCGTGGCAACCAGACATTCCCACCTCTTCGGCACCACCGACGAGCAGAGGGCCAGCATTGCAGTGAAGCAGAGGTTCAACGCTCAGGGTAACCCCAGGGCCATGTACAGGGATCCACTCAAGGTGGAGGACGTGCTCTCCTCCAGGATGATAAGCACTCCCCTTAGACTTCTGGAGATTGTGTACCCAGTTGATGGCTTTCACGTTTTCGTTGTGGGGAAGAGCGGAGGTAAGTCCAACATGAGGCCACTCTCCATAAAGTACTTTGGCGAGGCACACTGGCCTGAGATGCCACCCGAGTTACCGGACATAGTCTCAACGCCCGCAGTTGAAAGCGCCAGGGGTGCGAGGAGTTTACTGGAGAAGGTGGATTGCTTCCAGCTCTACGACTCCTTCACCATCACTGTCCTCCTGCAGATAGAGGACATAGGGCTCGCAGAGAAGGGGAAGGGAGGTAAGTTTGCCCAGGAGGTGGACTTCACCTACAAGGGGGAGATCCCCATAAACACTGGAGGTGGTTCACTTAACGTGGGTCAACCAGCGTATATGAGCGGTGGGGTTATCCTGGAGGAGGGGCTAATCCAGTTAAACGGAATGGGAGGCCCGAGGCAGGTGAAGGGTGTGGACACCGTTCTCCTTAACGGGATCGGTGGATGGAACAGGGCCCACTCCACCACACTGGTACTGGGTGAGTGAAATGACCTTCAATGAAGGTAGAATAGAGTACCTCCACTGCGAGGAGTGCGGGCACAATTTCTTCTACCCAAGGGACAGATGCCCCAGATGTCACGGCAACAGGCTGGAGAGGAGGACGAGCTCAGGGAATGGAAGAATTTTCTCGTATACAGAATTCCAGGGCGGAATTTACGCAATAGTGGAGATGGATGAGGGGTTCAGACTCTACGCCAACGTCAGGGATAAGGTGAAGATAGGGGACAGGGTGAGGGCCGTGCAGGGAAAGGGAAGACCAGAATTCGTGAGAGAGCCATGAACCTATATAGCTCTACAATCACTATATATTTTACTATTTTTATGTAAGTAATGGTTATTTTCAGGATAGAAACCCTTTTGATATGAACACCTGGAAATTGATTTCCACAGTTTTGGTAATCCTGTTCGTGGCCTCCTTTTTACCCACAGCCCATGCGGGCGAGGCCTCCTCCACTGCCACCCCAATAAAGCACGTCATCTTCATAGAGCTGGAAAACCATGCCTTTGACAGCATATTCGGTACGTATCCCTTTGGTTACCCAGTGATAGAGAACAACATAACCATGTCGTTGATGAGACCGGTGAACTACATCTACAACCTCTCTCTTCTTACCCTACTCATGCAGAGCCACGGGAACGTGACGTGGATATCAGTTCCGTCGGGGAAGGATTACCTTCATCCCTACTACGCCAACTCCACAGTCCTGAAGGATCCTGTTGAGGGATACTCCAACTACCACGAGGACTGGAACTGGGGTAAGATGAACGGTTTCGTGAACGGTTCAGGTCCCCAATCCCTCGCCTACATCTCGTATGAACAGGTCCCTCTCCTGTGGGATTACGCAGAGGAATACGTTTTGTTTGACAATTACTTCTCCCCCACCCTATCCGTGACTGTTCCAAACAGGATTGCGTACATCACTGGCTTCCCAACCCAGGTGGAGAGCGACGCACCGCAGTTCGGATTGATACCCCTCAACGACTCAATACTGTATCAGCTCACGGAAAACAACATTAGCTGGGGCTGGTACGAGTACGGCTACTCAAGGGATTTCCAGCTGTTGTCTCCAGACCTCTACCTGGGTTACAACAACACCGCACCTCTCCCCGTGAGCCTGCTGAAGGGAGCAAACCAGTGGAATTCACACTATCACGATCTAACTGACTTCCTAGCTCAGGCAAAGAACGGAACCCTACCCTCCGTCTCCTACGTGATGTTCACGGGTCCCATGGGTTACGACGATCATGTGCCGGGTTACGATATGCATCCTCCCTTCAACACTACGCTTGCCATGATAGCCCTTGATAACGTGATAAATGCAGTAATGACAAGTCCTGAGTGGAACTCCACGGTGATCTTCATCACCTTCGACGAAGGAGGCGGATACTACGACCCTGTCCCACCACCCATAGTGTATGGGTTCGGACTGGCGAACGCTCCCACCCTTTCCAAGTTGTTACCGGGTTACTTCACCCTGGGACAGAGGATTCCACTGCTCATGATATCTCCCTACGCCAAGGAAGGATTCGTGGATAATTACACTGCCTCAGGTTACTCCATCCTCGCCTTCATCGATTACAACTGGCACCTCCCCTACCTTAACCCCATAGTGAAGGAGTTCGGCCCCAATGCCATCCTGTATGGACTCAACTTCACCTCTCCAAGGGCTCCTCTGGTCCTGACTCCCGAGAACTGGACCTATCCCGTACCATTGCAGTATCCCATACATTACGGATACGTTGCCACCATAAACAACAACTACACAGAGTACAACCAGCTGTATCACGTCATGAGTATGGGCAACTACTCCCTCCCAGAGTACTTCACGCAGGGAAACGTGGTTCAGGGAAGTACAGCTTCAGGCCAAAACTCAAGTCAGGGATTTCCTTCTCTCCTCCTCATGATCCCGGTGCTTCTGGTAATAATAGGTATAGGCCTCTATCTGGAGAGGAGAAAATGAGACCTATATAGAAACTGTAGACTACATAGATCTAATTAGACCTATATTCCACACTTTTTCTATATGTGTAAATCCTAATTTCCCAAACCCATCTAGCTCTAACATGAACTACATACTTGTGGGAATAGTTCTTGGACTGGTTCAAGGGATAAGCGAGTGGCTACCCATCAGCAGTAAGACACAGGTGTTGATAGCGTCAACCTTCCTCCTCGGTTTGCCCTTCTCTCTGGCCTATTCATTCGGACTCTTCATGGAGATAGGGACCATCTTCGCTGCAGTCATCTACTTCAGGAGGGAGATAGTTCGACTATTCAAGGCAATGGTGGGCAGGGGTACCGCTCTGGATCTCAAGTTATTGAAGTTCGTGATCATCATAACTGTGATTACGGGTATGGTGGGAGTTCCCCTTTACCTCTTTGTGATAGACCTGGTTACGTCAGCGGTGGTGGGAATACCCATGACCATTCTGGGAATAATCCTCATCCTGGACGGGGTGGTAATATACTTGACCAGAAGGAGATACGTTCCCAGGAGAGGACTGGAGGAGCTCGGATGGAGAGACATGGTGATCATAGGCCTCGCCCAGGGTCTGGCGGCGCTCCCTGGGGTCAGCAGATCGGGAATGACCACATCGGCCATGATATTGCTGGGCGTGAAACCTGAGGAGGCCTTCAGGCTCTCCTTCATCTCCCTGATACCTGCAGCCCTAGGGGCAATAGGTGTCACGGTACTTTTCAGTAAAGCTGAGGTAGTTCAGGCCGTTCATCTCATAAATGTAACAGGACTGGCTGTATCTATGATAGTGGCCACAGGCATAAGTCTGGTGCTAATAGATGCTCTGCTCAAGTTTGCCAGATCCGGGAAGGTCCTTATCCTGGTGTTCACCCTGGGACTGCTGGCGATCCTGAGCGGGTTGCTCAGCACTGTTTTTGGAGGATAAAACGTCCACGCCCTCCTGCACTCCTCGCTCTCCTAAACTTTTAACTCCATCACCCAATCTAGAACCATGAACGTTAGGGAAAGGCTCCTCGTCAGCATGACAGTGGCCCTGATCCTCACAGTGCTCTCAGAGGGACTGATTCTTCTGGTAATCTCGTCGGCCCTCAGGATACCTCTTCTGCTGATTTTCCCACTCCTCTTCGTTTTCTGGCTCTTTCAATGGCTCATCTCACCGTACCTTGTGGGGAGAGGAGGGATTGAAGTCTTCATCAACGATCCCGAGTACGGGTGGATAGTACAGATGGTTCGAGAGATTGCATTGGCGTCAAGGGTTTCTCCGCCTAGGGTTTTCCTGGTTGATGCTCCCTATCCCAACGCCTTCGCCTACGGCAATAGCGTTTCAGGAAGGAGGGTCGGTATTACCCTTCCCCTTCTTCAAATACTGGATATGAACGAACTGAGAGCGGTGATAGCTCACGAGATAGGTCACCTCAGGCATAGGGACGTGGAGATCGGAATGACCCTTGGACTCATTCCCACCGCCCTTGGTTACGTCAGCACTCTCCTCATGAATGTGGGCTTTCTGGCGATTCTCTTCGCCGGGGACGAGTTTGAGTTCCTTTTCGCCCTCCTCGCCTTAGCCCTGGGTTTCATCCTCCTGGTGGCCACTCTCACGCTTCAGATTTTCGTCCTCTGGTTCAACAGGTTGAGAGAGTCATATGCAGATTACAACTCCTACCAGGTGCTGGGAGAGGGGTCAGGTGCCCTGGCCACTGCCCTGGCAAAGATAGAGCTTTACATGCAAAAGATCAGACTGGATCCATTCACAGGGATCATTGTAACGGCAGCCCCGGTCAGGGTTGAGCAACAGGAGCCCCTCTTCGTGGTGAGGGAGTGGCTGAACAGGAAGGTCAGCGTTTTCACGGACATCCTGTCCACTCACCCTCATCCAGCAAGGAGGGTTCAGATGCTCTACAGGCTCATCAGGGAGGGAGGATGACCAAGCTCACCCAGATTCCTAGTAACATTTTAATGGTAATACGATATCATCTAAACTTTTTAGACAGTCACACGGTTAACCTTTAAAATCTACTCAATTCATATACCTTGATGGATCCAAATCCCTTCAGTAAGAACCTGGACAAGTTCTCTTGGTCCAGGGTGCATACCTTCGCGTTCATAGCCTTCTCGGCGGGATTTTTCCTTGAGGCCTACATTTTTGGCATGGCCTCCATTGCAACCGGCTGGGTCTCCGTTCCCAAGTTCCTCACCAGTACACTCCTGGCGTGGGCTCCCCTCTGGCTCATAATAGGGATAATAGTGACCGGACCCCTCTCTGACAAGCTGGGAAGGAAAACCATGTTCTACATCACCATGACGCTTTACGGTGTGGGTGCGGTTGGCCTGGTTTTCAGCGGAACCTACTACCTTATCCTCCTATTCCTGGCGCTCATGCTCTTCGCCGCCGGGGGAGAAATGAACACAATAATGATTGCAACTCACGAGATAATGCCCAGGAAGCACAGGAGTAAGGCCTTCTTCCTTGAGCTAAACTTCATCAATGTGGGAGGTTTCGTCCTGGGCCTGGTGGGTTACCTGGTTCAGAATCAGACCGTGTTCTTCCAGAGACTCATGATAGGCGTCACGGTCCTCATTGTGCTCATGGTCCTGATCTACGCGAGGCTGAAAATACCCGAGTCCATAAGGTGGCTGGAGAAGCAGGGCAGACTGGAGGACGCTGAAAAGGAGATGAAGAAGTACTTCGGAGATGTGAAAATAATTTCCCAGGAGGAGCTGAGACCCAAGATCAAGGTAAAGAAGTTGCCCACTTGGTTTAAGCTTTTCGTGGCCATAGTGGTGGCGGCTGCGAACACCATAGGCTATGGGCTGATGACTTATGTACTAGGCCCATATTACTTTCCCAGTCAGACTGCCCTCATAATACTGGTCACAAACCTGGCTGAAATGGCTGTGGGATTCGTGATCGGAGCTTTCGCGGACTCGCTGAGCAGGAAACTCCTGCTTCTAATTTCCTTTGTCGGCGCCACAGGGTTCACTTTCCTCATCATGGGTACCATTCCCGCGTGGAGCGTCAACCTCTCCCTGTTTTACTCCCTTCTGGTGTTGCTGAACATATTCGTGGGGATCTCCTACCTCACGGAGGACGCGTTGAAGAGCGAAATATGGCCCACGCTCAGGAGGGGTACCCTGACGGCAATAGCAAGGTTCATATCAATTGGAGCGTACATTCCCACCATCTACCTGACCAGCAACTTCAGCATCTTCCAGTACACCCTGTTTAACGGTCTGGTATGGGCAGTGGGTACGGTGGCTGCTGTTCTCTGGTTTGTGAAGGGATATGAGACAGGCAAGGGAGTGAGCGTGGACGAGGTTTCGGGAGAGCTGGAAGGGACAAAGGTGTAATCTTTTTTTTATGAAGAGAAATCTTTTTAAGTGTGGGGCTGTTCGCTCCTGTAATCTTGGTTGATCTCGAGAGGGGAGATCATCCTCTCCACCTTTGTACCCCTCAGTCGTCGCTATTGAACCTCGGGGTTCGTCTCCCCAATCTGTCCTCACGGTTCATTGTTTCACGAAGTTCTGAACTCTTCCAATAAAAACTCGTATGGCGGAAATCCCTATCTATCTGTTGTCCATCCTTCTAACCTCCCTCTAATCCCGGCTAACAACAATTCTCTCGCCCTAGTCAATTCGTAGCCATGATTTAACCCCTTGTTTCTCTCTCCTTGATGGAGTCGTCGGCGCGCGTAACCTGGATGAGCCTTGAGTTCAGTTCGTCGTAAAAGTCAGGTTAAAAGTCGTTCTCAAGCTTGGATCGACCACGTAAACCTTGTTGTCACAAAGATTCGGAAAGTCTCGCCCTTCGGAGCGGGGTGGCTCACAGGTAAGCCACTGCCTCAGTTTCTGACCGTATCTGGACGGGGAAAAGAGCATATGTGCCTCACTAATTTGGTTTGCCCATACCTCCAACGTGGTCTCATTAAGGTCCATCTCCCGCTGATCCACAAGAATCTGCTTCATCCTCAACGTTCACGGGGTGTCTGTGGAGGTCTCAGTAAAATGGTCTACCATACTATACCAACTCTACATGGACTTGGTATAGTATAATGTACCAACACGTGGACACGTCAAAGCCTTTACTCCAGGAAGGGATAATTAGGAATCCTCGCTCTAAACATTTCCTGGAGATTCCCTGGATTACTGCACCTCTCACGGGATTGATACATGAAAGGTAATAGAATTCTCCAGGCAGATGTAGATCATACCGTGAATTCAAGGGTTTTACCCACGGTACTCCAGGTCAAGAGTTTTACCTTTTCAAACAATTGTGAGGTAGCTCAACTGTGATCAAGGTAAAGAGGACATGGGAGGCATGAGGATAACGCGTTTAATTTCAGCGTACCACGTTACTCTCCCTAGAACCTTCTTTCATCCTATTCCGCTACTTACCCCGGACTTGGCCAGCAACATGACAATACCCGCCATCTTGATCATGTCCCCTACTATGGACACCATGCCCGCGTTAAAGAGGAAAAGTGGAAGACCGGCTGTGAAGATCACAGCACCCCAGAAGAAGAGCGATGAATAAAGTCTCGATATTTTATTCGCAGTAAGATAAATGGATATCCCTGCAATTGGCTCCAGGGTGTAACCTGCCAGGATTATCTCCACTCCCAGAAATAGATGTTCAAATGCCAGAACCAGTCCCACGAATGTTATCACTATTGCGCTAACGGCCATATAGTCCATGATCCACGGTTTCTCCAGTTTACTCATTCTGTAGCTCATGTAAGATGGTATGGCCATTATCCACACCCCTGTCATTATGACGAGAAAGGGTTCAGAGAGCGCATACGAGATGCCGTGAATCTCAAGTAGGGCCAGTCCGTAGAGAATTACGAGTGAAGCTATCAGGCTAATTACGTTTCCTTGAAATAGATATTTCCTGTTCATATATTTCAGTTCACGGAAAAGAACTTAAACTATTGTTAAACCCTATTTTAATCCTAGACTAGTTGAACCGGACTCCCGTGATCTCCCCCCGGAGGATTGCTTTATCCTGGAGAAAATTCGATGATAGGGGCAGAGGCGTTAGGCATCCACCGAAACCTAGCAGGACTTTTAAGCCGGCGTGTTCACTCTCCATAATGATTGCAGGGCCTTCACTTAGGGAGTTATTTAGCCCTCTCACCCAACCCGAAATCCTTGAGAGGTCTACTGGTGACCTCTCAGTTACCTATTTCGGTACCAGCATCTCTTACCCCAGACTAAGGGAGCTAGTTGAGGGAACATCCTCCCTACTGGCAGACCTGGGGGTAGGCAAGGGGGACGTCGTTATTCTCTCCACTCAGAATATTCCGCAGTTCCTGATAGCTGAATACGCGGTGTGGAGAAGGGGTGGAGTGGTCCTGCCGGTGAATCCAGGTTACACGGAGAGCGAACTTGCCTACCTGGTTCAGGACTCCGGTGCAAGGCTCATGATCGCTTCCTGCGAATCCCACATCACAACCAAGGTTCCAGTGGTAAGGACAAATCCCCATACCTTCCATGAGGTGGAGGGATGGGATGTTCCCTATTGTGAGGAGGAGCTGGTCATGGGGGGTAGGGCTGACAAGGTCTTGGTGTCCCCAGATGACGTTGCCGTTCTCATGTACACATCCGGCACAACTGGTAAACCCAAGGGGGTGCCCATAACCCACCGTAACCTCTTTGCCTCCTCCCTCATTTACACAACCTGGTTCAGGTTCACCTCCGGGGACAGGGTACTCGGGATCGCTCCCTTCTTTCATGTAACTGGACAGGTCTTTCATGTGACCACACCCATCATGGCGGGGGCTGAAATACATACGTCGTACAGGTTCGATCCCAGGAGAGCCCTTCAGACAGTGGAGAGGGAGAGGACAACTGTTACCATGAGCGTGGCCACGGCATACAGGGCCATGCTGAACTCCTATTCGGGAGAGGACCTCTCTTCCATGAGACTGTGGTCCTCGGGAGGGATGCCCATGCCCAGAGCCTTAGAGGAGGAATGGAGGAAGGTGACCGGGTCCTGGATTTACATGGCCTGGGGGCTCACCGAGACAACTTCACCTGCAACGCTTTGGCCCTATCCCTACGAGGGTAACCTGCCCGTAAACGAAATGGGGGTGGTGAGCTCAGGCGTACCCGTTTACAACACGGAGATCAGGCTGGAGGACGGTGAGCTTCTGGTGAGGGGACCTCAGGTCGTGAGGGGATACTGGAAACAGGAGGAGTTCAGGGACGGCTGGCTTCCCACAGGAGATGTTGGGGAGATAAGGGATGGATGGGTTTACGTTATAGACAGGAAGAAGGACGTGATAGTGACCTCCGGTTTCAAGGTGATGCCAAGGGAGGTCGAGGAGGTTCTGCACCTTCATCCTGGGGTTGATGAGGCGGTTGTTGTGGGTTTACCCGATGAGTACCGAGGGGAGAAAGTGGTAGCCTTCGTCAAGCCCAGAAAAGGGGCGACCCTGAACCTTGACGAGTTGAAGGAGTTCTGCAGGACCAGGCTGGCCCCCTATAAGGTACCCAGAGAGATCAGGATAGTGAATGAGATTCCAAAGACAGGCTCAGGGAAGATAATGAGGAGGGCGTTCAGGGAGGGATCCCACTCTTGACGTAGGGGCCCGTTGTGACACTAACGCACTCCTGTATATGACCGTAGGGAGACCATCAATTTTTCACGGATCGTGAGAAAGTGCAGGGGTTGAAGCTTCGGTACCCCTTCCCCTCAAACGAGGGCACGTCCTCTCTCCCTTGCGTACATGAGAGTTAGGGGCAAGGATCACCTTCCCCCAGTGAACTGGTTACTCTTTTAATTTACCTCCTTGATACTTGATCGCTGTTATGCCTTAACTTGATAGTTTTCATTCTACCCCAGTCTTCTCCCCTCATAATTTGATCATTTTTAAGTTAATCAAGACTCGCAATAAATGAAACTAATAGAAAAGTTTAAATTGTTCCATTAGTAAGATATAGCAGTGGCCTCACTTGTACAGAAAACTATTAGTGGGATATGATGGATCGGAGCACGCCAGGAGGGCATTGATTCACGCCATTCAGCTGGCCAAGCTTCATTCAGCCAAGGTGATAGCTGTGGAGGCAATAGACTCAGATCACTTTGTGCTGGAGGGATATTACAGGGAGGATCACGTTAAGATCAAGGAGAGGGTCATGTCCCACACTGAGGAGGTAAGGAGGATCTCACGTGAGCACGGGATTGAGGTGGAGTTTAAGGTGGCGAGAGGTCCTCCCGATCAGGTTATCTCCAAGTTCGCAGAGGAGGAGGACGCGGATCTCATAGTTCTTGGAACCAGGGGTCACAGGGGACTGAAGAAGGTTTTTCTGGGAAGTGTGAGTTCCTCAGTTGCGGAGAGGACCAAGAAGCCGGTTCTGGTGGTGAAGTGAGCTCACCAGTTCAAGAACGGGCAGGCAATTTGCGGTAAGTGTTAAGGTTTTCCCGCCACCCGAGCCCTGTTGAACCATATGATGTCATCACGTGTGAAAATCTTGATATGAGTCAATATTCATGCGCGTTTATCCCAGTCCTGGCAGGGAGCTTGTTCAGGTAAGAATCCAAAAACAAAATTAATCACCTATCCATGTGTCTGGATCACGGGGAATTTGGAACAAGTTTAAAGCAGTCCGGAGATCAAAATTCCCATGCGTTATGTGATGCTTACCCTTGTCCTTCTCTCCCTTGTCACCCTCTATCCCCAGGTTCACGTCCATTCCGCCCTTCCGGTTCAGGTGCCCCGTCACCTTCACGGTGATCCCTCCTCCTCCTTTTACCTTCTTCCAGGATACTACCAGACCTTCTCGTGCACCATTTACTCTGGACAGAACATGACGGGACAACTCACCTCCTCCAATCCCGTCACCCTCCTTGTCCTGAATTCCACCGAGTATCAGGAGTATTCATCCACGGGCTCCTCCGCGTCCATCTTCTCGGCATATGGGGTGAATATATCCTTCAACGTGGGCCCACTTCAGGGAGGTCAGTATTACGTGGTGGTGGAGAACAACAACTCCCTAATTGACAACATTTTCCTCACCTACAGAGGGATCCCCCTTGTCCCCTTCACCGTTCATTCCTCCCCACCGGCACCCATTGGGATAGCTGACTACGGCGTTGATAATACCTCAACCGGGTTGAGGGGCTACGTGGTGAAGTTCAACGAGGCCATTGGTAAGTTCACCATATACTCAATCTCAGCCTACAACGCCACTCCTCCCCAGGGAATATCTCCCTACTCAGCCTCCCTTCAGTTCAACCTAGTGCTTCAGGTCAACACCTTGAGGGGAAGTTACCAGTACTGGCTCCAGAACGTTCCCATCTTCCTTACAAACAACCACACGGTACTTCTCGTGGATAACGTATGGAACCTCACCAGCTACCCGTCAGTCCTCTCCAACTCTACGGTGTCTGGACAGGGGCACGTTTACTCCTTTGGCAGGGGATATTACACAGAGTATTATTACGCCTATGGAACCTCCAACTTCAGCTATACCATACCTTTCTCAGGGGAGCTTTACGTGAAGGTGAATCCCGTGTCCCAGGGGGTCCTGGTCATGTTCGGGTTCTATAACGGAACCATGAACTGGTACGATAACGTCACCATTCATCAGAGTGGAGTGAGGAGCGCCTACCTCCTCGTGGATGGATTTAACACCACCGGGAGCGGAAGTAGATATGACGCCGAGCTCGTGTTCGGGGGAGGAGGAGGCGGGGAGATAACCTACTTCAACTCCATGAACGCAAGTCTCTCCATGTCCTACCTTGTGAACGGATCCCCAGTCACCCCCAGGGAACTTTACGGGTACGGAGCTGACACTGCAGAGGCTGCGGACAACCTGAAGACCTCCCTCGTGAATGGGGAGCCCGTGGTCACGGTGGGACAGGAGAATTTCTTCGAACCGCTCTACCCGGTTCAGGGCCTCGCGGGCCACTTCTCCTTCCATGTGGTGAGGGCAGAGGAGGGTTCCCCAGTACTTGTGAACGTGAGCGTCCAGGTGCTGAACGGAGTGGGACCTTACATCTACAGGTTCTACCTGGATCACGTCCTGGTGAAGGAGGTGAGCGGTACCTCAAGCCTATCCATCCAGCTGGATCTGGGAGTTCTGAGCGCAGGGCCATACAACCTCAGCGTGGTGGTCGTGGATGGGCTGGGTCAGTCCGTAACAGGATCAACCCAGTTCTCGGTGGGAAGCGGACCCGTGGTGACCATAAATGCCCCCACCCTCTTGGATTACGGTCAACCCCTGACGGTTAACCTTCAATACTCGGGGGGAACTCCACCCTACACCGTAACCCTCTACGTGAACGGAACACCCCACCAGGTTAGCGGGAACGCGGTAACCCTGACCCTGCAACCTGGAACCTACGTGATCTTCGCAACTGTGACCGATTCGCTGGGAGTGTCATCCTCCTCAAACAGGGTGATGGTGAAGGTGAACCCGGATCCCAGCCTTACGTTATCCTTCCCCACGATCTTGGATGTTGGCCAGGGAGGCAACATCACCTACTCGGCGTCAGGGGGAACTCCACCCTACCACGTTGTGGTATACCTCAACGGAACACCTGTGGGAAATCACGTAACCTTCACCAGGCCTGGAATTTACCTGATCACGGTGATCCTGAGGGACAGCCTGAACTACACCGTAACTAGGTACCTGACCGTGACCGTGAACCCGGACCCCCAGGTGAACCTCTCCTCCTTACCTGTCCTGGATGCCGGGCAGGTTAATCCGGTGAACGTGACCGTGTCGGGAGGAACCCCACCCTACAGAGTGGTGTACAGCGTGATGGGTCAAACCTTTACCAGCCTTGTGAACGGTAGTCTCTCCATACCCCTTTCCCCTCCGCCCGGGAACTACACCCTCAGAGTCACAGTGGTGGACTCCCTTGGGGTCTCAGTAACCAGAAATGTGACGTTCCAGGTGAACCCGGACCCGTCCCTGACCCTGGTTTACAATTCCACGATCACGGATCAGGGCGTTCCCATTTCCCTACAGGCCAGGTATTCCGGGGGAACTCCACCCTACCAGCTAGAATGGTCCACAGGCTCCTCCTCTCCCGGGATACTCTTCAACGATCCCCCGGGAAACTACACTGTAACCGTTAACCTGAGGGACGGAGCGGGGTTCACCCTGAGCAGGAGCGTGACTCTTGTGGTTCATCCGAGACCTCAGGTTAACTTCACGCTACAGCAGACATCCCTGTTCCTGGGCGGGGCACTGGTTGCCTCATCCCATGTGATTGGAGGGACTCCTCCATACTCATACACCTGGTTGCTGAATGGAAGGGATGCGGGTAACGGGAGTGAACTTAACCTTACCCTCTCGCCTGGAGAGTATAACCTCACCCTTGTGGTCAGGGACTCCCTGGGGGTCCCCTCCACGTATGGCATGTCCGTGAACGTGGGTTACGGCTACGTCGTGTACTTGTTTCCCGCGGCCGGAGTGCTTGCGGTGGTGGTGCTGGTGTTAAGAAGGAAATGAACCAAAGCTGAGTGAGAAAAGGTGAGCCTGAATGAATGAGATTAGTCTCTTGTTCCATTTTTATTCGATATGCCCAAATTTTATCCAGAATCAGTGTATAGAAATTAATCAAAAGCTACTGGATAGATTTTGAGTGAATATGTATAGTTATTCAGCCTTCCTCGATTGAAACAACGTAATAAATATGGATCTCCAAAATCCCGATACACCTCCTCAGTGGGCAGTGGAGAAGCGATTATTTAATGCCTTCAGATACCAGGCCTAGTTTCCAAGAGTTAATATGAAACTAGAGAAAATATATTTTAGTTATTATTACATGAGTAACATATTACCCACCCGTATCTTTTAACGTCACTAACGGAAAACCATATAAGTGTCATGTGTAATCTATTACACATGTCATATGACCCGAGGAGAAACATTTACCTCAATCTGTTCTCCGGTGTAATCAGCGAGGCGGATATTGTTAACATCCTGGGATATATAGAGAACGAGACGTCAGCCAAGGAACTTGAGGAGAGGAGCGGAATAAGCAGGAAATCCATATACAACTGGACCCATGGTAAGGTTGAAACTATATCTAGGGAGAGCAGAAGAAAATTCCTAGAGGCTCTTTTCGACATTGTGGGTGTAGAGAGGAGTCTGCTTTACCTTGCTAAATCTAAAAGGGTGACTTACATTAGATTACTCGGAGCACTCCTTGAGAACAACGTAGACATCTCTGAACTTCAGGTGATAGTTCATGGTAACATCATAACCAACAAGACGCCAGTTACACGACTCAAACCCGAATCCCTTCTATCCCAGAGCAACGAATATTTCTCTGCCGAAGGTGACACCAGCAAGAGCCAGTTATCGTCTGAAATTTCACTACCCAAACAACTTAACAGATAGACGAGGTGTATCTTTTTGATAAATATTAAGAGAGAATTTGACTACGAAATTAAAAAGCTGGAACCTAATATATATGATATCGATCTGCAGGATAAGGGAATCAAAGGAAAGTTAGTGGTTTATGCCGTTGTGACCAACATCTATGAAAGGGAGGACCAGGGCAAAGAGCTAGAGGACAGGATTTTGGTTCGTTTCAACATCAATGTGGGTTTCAGGAATCAGGGTGAGAGAAGGTACACAGAGGAGCAGAAGCCATCAAGTCAGCTAGATATACTGGGAATGGTCAAAGTTGTTCAGGAGCCCTTCACAGAGTACGTGCTCGAGGATAGAACCACGCTGAGGACAAGGTATGTGCCTACACATATCTACTTGATGGAGGGTGCCAGGGACATTGTTGGGGATCCGGTTTTCACGATAAAGGGTTCATTACTAGTCTCACTTGCAAAATAGATTCCGTCAATGAAGCCTCCAAGTCAAAACCTCCGTTACTTCGGACATAACATCTATCACAGAGAGTATACAATATACCCCGAAATCGACACTAACCGGGAACCCTTTTAACAACTTGAAGTTTTAGTTAGGTTGATGACTCTTCCCCTCGTTGAAAGGCCCGACAGTATCACGGTAGACATGTTGGAGAACGCGTACCTGTCCACATTCACGGAGAGGCCGGGGCTGGAGCAGGTAAACGCTTGGAGAAGCAGCCTGGAGTTCCTCAGAAACAGCGGGATCAAGACTCCGGTCATAGTGGAAATGCCTATCCTGGGTGGCGAGAGGGCGGATTTCGTTTTTGTGGACGATCAAAGAGGCCTAGTAGTGGAAATGAAGGGGTGGAAAAACGTCAGGGTCCTTAACGATTACCTAGTAAAGGCTGACGGTGGGATACATCTTAACCCGTGCTATCAAGTTGAAAATTATGTGAATAAATTAAATTATTTCCACTCCTCCAACGTCAGATTTGAGGGAACGGTTGTCATGTATAACGTCAGGGACGTGGAGTTAGAGTGTGATGTAATCACAGAACCTAGGGAGTTAAGGGATGCTGTGAACTCTCTGGGCCCCGTCAATCAAGAGGCGCTCGATAGAGTTCTCAGGGGGAAGTTTCACATCACCGACGCCCTTGTTAGCCTTCTGGAGAGCCAGGGCAGCAGTATCCTGCAGAACGCCTCAAGGGCTCTCCTATCTAGGGGGTACGGACTCACGGAGGAGCAGGCTTTGCTGGTTCATCAGGTTATGGAAGATCTGGATAACAACAGGGACAGAACTTATCTGGTGAGGGGAGAGAGCGGATCAGGTAAGACGCTTGTGGCCATTACCCTCCTGATCGAGGGTCTGAGAAGGGGGAAGAGGACTGTCCTAGCCTACAAGAATAATCGTTTACTCAATACCCTGCGGATGGTACTGGGACCTGTTAGCGGCGCCGTCAGGTTTTACTCCACAGGGTATAAGGATGGGGTGGGACAGCCAAGGTTCAATGAGGAGCTCGACCTTGTTATTTTTGACGAGGCGCAGAGAATGACGGAGGACGTGATAAAGACGTCTATGACCAGGGGAAAGGTGAGGGTTTTCTTCTACGATGACAACCAGATCCTGATTGGGGAGGAGGTTGGCACCAGAGATATGTTCAGGCGTTACGCGAGTTCCTCAGCCTTCACGGAAATGTCATTATCCAGTCTTTTCAGGCAGTCCAAGGAGTACCTTTTCTGGGTAAGGGAACTCCTGTGGGGTAAACCTGAAATGGCCAGAAATCTGGGGATTGAGATCAGGGTATTCAATTCCATAACGGACATGTTGAGGGAACTAAACAACAGGGAGGACAGAGCGCTGGTATGTGCCTTTACGGAGTCTGAGGGAGACCAGAAGAATCCTGACTCTCTAAAGAACGTGAGAATAGGCTTCCCGCTTCAATCGGGTTTCTCTCTCTACAGGAACGTGGACCTGAGAAACGTGGTGGGTAGGGATAGGATAACTTGGCTTATGGATCCCAAGAAGGACTATCCCCTATACTGGACCCGAAGAAGTGACCTCTCCAGATGTGCCTCTGTGTATGGGGCTCAAGGATTCGAGGCGAGCTATGTGGGAGTCGTGTGGGGGAGGGACCTAGTATGGAGGGGTGGATGGAGCATAGATCCTGGTCCAATCACGGATGACGTGGGAGGAAGACACTCACTCAAGCGGCTAGCCTCAAGGGATCCAAAAAGGGCATTGGAACTCCTGAAGAACAGGTACTACATCATGTTGACCAGAGGAATCAAAGGTGTTTACATCTTCCCGGAGGATAGGGAAACAGGGGTCTTCCTTAACTCGCTCCTGACTTAAGTACACAATGCAGCACTTATTAACCGCTGCCCCCACAAAGCAGCGAAATGATTGAGGACCCGGTCAAGGTCACAATATACCCTAGGACACTGATAGATGAGATCCTGATCTCCAAGGAAATTGAAGGGGAGAAGATAAACATAACAATCACCATAGCCTTTGCCAACATATGTTCCCTCCTCAGGTATAGGGTGTCCCCAGGCGAGCAGAAGGTGAGGGTGGAATACATTTACAACCTGGTGAAGAATGATGTTGAGACTGACGAGGTAAACCTTCACGAGGAGTTCCACAGGGAAATTGTAGAGGGAATTGAACTATATCTGAGCGGAACCTACAACGAGGAGGACCTGAAGTGGACGTTATTCTATAACCTTTACGACGACAGGCTGGGTTCACATTTACAGAGACTGATAATGAGGTGATACCTGAAGTACGTTGAACTTACTCTTACGAAAAAGGTTATAATATTAGTCGTAAACTATGCTATGTGAAACTTCTCATTTTGCTGGTTGTATTCCTAGTTGTAGCCGTTTCCCTAGGGGTAATTGAGGAAACCCATCTCTTCACCCGTTTCACAGTAACTAGTGCCCCATCTCGCAATTCCACCCAGGCTCCCTCTCCCACCTTCCATTCACCGCAGGGATTTTACGTGGTTAATTCCAGCGTGTACCTGGTTTACTACTCTCCATTTTCCCAGGTTAGGATAGGGAACGTTACCTTCATACATGGAGGCCCCATCATGGCCGGGTACGACGGAGTATATCTCGTGGAGAACTCCACTCCCCTGAATCTGGGGGAGGTCCAGTTCTATAACGGCACTTGGTTTAACATAACCCTTCCAGTGTTCCATCAGGGGCCCGGGATGTTGCCTCGAGGAACTCTGTATCCTGAGAACGGCGTAATACCATTTTAGGGGATTGGTCTGCTTCATGCTGGTTCAGCCGGTTAGGTGCTGGGCCTTTAAGGTTAGGTTGTACGGTTCGTCCTCCTCGGCTCCGGTTGAATGTGATGTCCTGTTTATCTCTTCTGGATTTATCGAAGCTGGCTAGAGTGCTGAGTTCATTAAATGATGGACGCAAGAGAAATTCACAACAAGAAAAAATCAGGATCACTGTCCCGTCTTATCCTGTGACCCTACCACGTGTACATAGGAACTCCCTTTCTCAGTGTCTAACCTTCATTTCCGGGCAATGTCTCCCACCGGACTTTTTAGAGCAGAGGAACTGGTCATCTGCCGGCTTCCCAGGAGGGCCCACGTATATCTCAAGAGGGGTGGCTTCAAGTGATCTGGAGCCTTTGGGATCTTAACCCACGGATCCGGTCTGGAGGCGCTGTCTCGATTTTTGATTCTTCCCAAGAATCAAATTTACCTGTTTTTGATTCTTCCCAAGAATCATTTTTAACCTTCCATCGAATCTCCTACCATGAACAGGGATTCAATCATCAAGGCCATGATGGACTGGAACTTCTGGTACAGGGAACAATTCACGGGAGTCTCAAGGGAGGAGTATGTCTCCGCTCTTCTTCGTTACCTGGAAACCGGCCTGGTGGTGAATCTTTCCGGCGTGAAGAGGTCAGGGAAGTCCACCATCTTCAATCAGGCCATCAGGAGACTGATACAGGGAGGGATTGATCCCCTGAACACCCTCCTTCTCAACTTCGAGGATCCACGTCTCTCCGTTGACGGAGAGGAACTCTTCCAGGTCTATTCCCTCTTTCAGGAACTGAGGGCGGAAAAGGGGGTTAAGGGTAAGCCCTACCTGTTCCTGGATGAGGTCCAGAGAGTGAGGGGTTGGGAGGGATTCGTCAGATCCATTGTGGACAGAAAGGAGTCATTTGTCGCAGTCTCCGGATCAACCAGCGAACTTCTACACCTCAACCAGGTCCTCTCAGGGAGGCACGTTGCCCTCTCCGTGTATCCCCTCTCGTTCAGGGAATTCCTTACCTTCAAAGGAGTTCAGATCTCCTCTGAGCTGGACCTGCTGGCCAGGGAGAGCGAGGTGAAGGCACTGTTCCAGGAATACCTGAGGTATGGCGGATTTCCCCTGGTTGTCCTTTCCCCCATGAAGGAGAGCATCCTGGTCAACCTCTACCAGGATCTTGTGAGCAAGGATGTGATCGAGGCCTGTAACCTGAGGAATGCCCACCAGGTTAGGGACCTATCCCTCTTCTACCTGAGCAACGTGGGAAACAGGGTTACCCTGAGAAGGGTTTCCAGACTCCTCAACATACCCTTCAAGAACGCACTGAGGTACACAGAGTGTCTGAGGAGAGCATTCCTGGTGTTTCTGGTGAGCCCCCTCACCCCCAAGCTGTCCGAGATGGTCAGGGGAGAGAAGAAGGTGTACTCTGTGGATCACGGGCTGGCAAACGTGGTGGGATACAGGCTGGGAGAGTCGCTGGGTTCCGTTCTGGAGAACCTGGTGTTCCTGGAACTGTTGAGAAGACATGGGGAGGGAATTTATTACTTCAGGGGAAAGAGGGGCGAGGTGGATTTCGTGGTGAAGGGAAAGGTCATTGAGGCCTATCAGGTCACCTATTCCTTGAGGGATTGGGATAGGGAGGTGAAGGGAATGGAGGAGCTCCTGGAGAGGGGCGAGGTTAAGGCTAAGATCATAACCTTTGACGAAGAGGGAGAGGTAGAGGTGAAGAGGAGAAGGGTGCCAGTGATGAAGGCCTGGAAGTGGTTGCTTAGGGGTTGACGTACTCGTCTCCGGGTTGAAGATTTAGGTGTAACAAGGAGAGTTTCTTCCCTGAGCTCAATGCAACTCTCTTTGTATGAAGACTTTAGGAACGGTACTGAATTTGGAAATAGACGTGGGAAACTTAACGAGGAATTTTAAGGGAAGAGGCACTCTTCTCATCACAACACGCTTACGAAAACAAGTATGTCCATACCAGAAGATTAAAAATTAATCAAAAGTGTTAGTGCTACCCTGGTAAAAACTTTTCAAGGGAGAAGGGACTAACGTTGAGTTCAGGGAAACGCTATCGTTGTTGTAAGTGAACTCAGGTGGAAAGCGGAGAAAAGTTAGTCAATATCAATATCATCTCCTCATGATGCAGGATCCGGTTCACGTTGCCGAGTGTCATCTGTCACCTGTCTAGGTTGAGGGATGGATTATTACCGTGGCATAAAGTGATAAGGGGCCTATTCCTGCGACGTGAACTGGATTTCTCACGTGGTTCCCTAGAGGCGTCTCCACCATCCCTAGGATATATCCTTATTAACACAATCCTCACCCCTAACTCAGATAATCAATGATTTCACAGGTTAGTATTGCTAACTTTAAGGGTATTTCCAGTGTGAACATATCACTATCCAAGGTGAACGTGTTTGTGGGCGAGAATGGAACAGGTAAATCTACCGTGGCTCACGCCCTGGCTATGCTCTCCAAGTCTTTGGATACTTCCAGCCTAGACACGAATCTACCATTCATAAATCTGGGCCCCTTAAACAAGTTGGTCCCTCCAGGTGAAAAGGGGACCATAACTGTGAAGGGTGTTGAGAGGGTGCCCAGTCTTCTATCTCACGAGGTTGAGTACTCCCTCAAGGTAGATTTCGATTCTCAGGGATTGTACAGGTATGAGACTAAGGTATCCACGCCCGAATTAAATGAACTTAGCATCGTCAACACTTGGGATAGGTACGGTCCCTCTACCGTTACTCCCGGGTCGCTGAACATAGAGGGCATAACCTATAACTTAGCCCCATCAGGTGTCATAGGTGAGGCCTTTAAACCGGGGGGATACGCCTATCCCACACCCATGACTCCAGAGAAGGAGAGCAGGGCTAGGAAAATTTACGAATTGTTAACCGCTATATCCGTTGTCCCAGCCTTGTCACTGCAGAAAGTCAGGGTTGTACCAATTCTACGTGGGTTCTTAGAACCAATGTATCCCCTCCTCCCATCAATCTCATTAGAGTTTAACATTAGGGGGATAATGTTCTCTGTGGGAAGCCAGGTCGCAAGTGCATTAGCCTACATGGACCCTCAATCCAAGGAAAAAATACAGAGTTGGCTAAAGAAAATCTTTAACGTCAGGATAGATTGGAGAGTGGAGCCCGGACCTCAAGTAAGTATATTCAACGCTGATAAGGATGTTTATCTCGTGAATGAGGGATTCGGGATAAACCAGACGGTGTTCATTTTCGCGGAGTTGTTAGGGAGTAAGGTAGTGATTGTGGAGGAACCTGAAATTCACTTGCATCCTAAGGCCCAGTTCCTCCTTGGAAGATTGATTTCAGAAATCAGTGTAAAGGAGGACGTACAGGTAATCCTCAACACCCACAGCGAGAACATAGTATCCGGTATACTACACGCGGTAAGATCCAAGACGATTAAGCCCGAAGATGCAACTATCTGGTTATTTGAGAAAAAGGAAAAGGGTAACACGGCCAATAGGTGTTCCATTAACGAGGATGGTACCACGGATGAGGGCCTCAAGACCTTCATAGAGGCTTCAATTCTGGAACTTAGCGACATAATTGGCTAAGGTGTAGGGCGTGGGAGATCTGGTTATCGATATGAATGTATGGATAGCGGCTGCCACTTCGAAGAATCCAATACTGGAGATGTTGATGACAGAGCCCCCAATCTTTTACTTAGCATACTCAAGTGTAAACATAAAATTTACGTTACAAGTGAAATAGAACAAGAGTATTATGATCTATTCAAGAGAATAAAGAGCGGAATCTATGGTGACGTCTTGCAAAACGTTGCTAAGTACTACGTCCAATTTTCTCAATCAAAAAAGGTGGTCAGGGTAGAAGGTGGAGAGTCTAACATGCGTGCATTACCGGATGAAAGCAAGATAAAAGATGAAGACCGAAAGTTTGCAAGGCTGGCATATCACAGGAACCTTATCCTCGTAACTTACGATCAGCCACTCAAGGAGGCACTTGGAGAGAGGGCCAAAAGCCCAGAAGAAATAACTTCACATGAACTACTGGAATAGACGAAATGCATTCTTCGCCTTGTCCATGTCCTTCAAGAGTCATCCACGGGCGTCACACGGACCCATCCCAGGTCAGAATATTTTCACCCCTGACCCCGCTCTTCTCAAACTCCTCTATCCCTGATGATATGGATTCGGATAGGAGAAACAAACCTGATCTTCCCAGACGAGGAGTCCATGCTCAGGGTACTGAAGAGCGCAGGAATAGGACTTGAGGAAATAACCGTGGTGGATAAAAGGGAGTAGATCTTTTTTCCCTTCTAGTTTCCCTAAATTTGCGGATAACTTGAGAGTTTTCATGTATCTCTGTGAGAGAGGGTTTTAACGCCTTCACGGGAAAACACAAGTTGGAACCGTGGTACACATATACCGGAAATGAGAGTGTATCCCGTGAAGGTCCTTTTCGCCTCCGACGTTCATTACCCTGACGGTGATAGAACCTCCAGACTCTTCTCCCTTCTAAGGGGTAAACCAGACCTCCTGGTTCTGGCCGGTGACTTGATCACCCTGGGCTCGGCGCAGGATCTCAGGAAGTTCTTCGTCAAGTTGAGGAAGATATATCAGGGACCTGTGGTGGGAGTTCCGGGCAATCACGAGCACTGGCTCACCAGGGGAGAGAGGGACAGGGGAATCACAAGCCTCGAGAAGGTGGAGATGATAGCAGAGGTCTACAGGGAGTTCCGCGGTGTTCTCCTCCAGGTTGACGGGCCCTTTCAAACTGACTCAGGCCTCACCCTGGTGGGAACCACTGGCTGGTACGACTACTCCTTCGCCAGGGATCTGAACTTCTCCGTGGAGGATTTCGAAAACTGCAATCCGTATCACTGTACTAGGGAGGAATTGATGGCGTGTGAGAAGAGGGGTTATTGCGACTGTAAGTCCTGGTTCAACGACTGCATTTACGTGAATCTTGGAATGTCCAACGAGGAGTACCTGAGACTTAACGTGAGGATCCTGGAGGATCAGCTGAGGTCAGTGAAGGATGCGGTGGTGGTTCTCCATCACGCGCCCAGGAAGGATCTGATCAAGGTGACGGGGGAGAGGGAGAAGGACTTCTTCCTGGCCTTCGATGGAAGCGAGAGGCTTGAGGAGGTGATAAGGAATCACGGGGTTGAACACGTGATATATGGTCACCTTCACGAGGGGAGCAGGCAGGATCACGTCACGGTGGATGAGGTGAGGTACGTCAATGGGTACAGGTTCCAGCTCATGGAGCTGTGATGGTCACTGGTCAACTGGTTGTGGAGTGCGTAAAGGTGAATTGAACTCACCGGTTAAGTTCTCCTTTCCCTGAGAACGCGTGAACCAGATCGTCTTAGGGATCTGTCACTGCTCCTAGGAAATCCTGGAAACTCCTCTTCCTCTCGAGAAGATCTAGGGGAACCGTATCCACCATTCTGGGAAGGTTACTCTTATCATAATCCATGTGCTGTTTAAGGTATTGAGACGGTTTAGGATCATCCGGTTTAATCCATTCCTCAATTTCTGGGTCAAAAATAACGGGATGTATCTTGTTTTTTCCTACAACTCTTTCCAAGGAATTCAAGGAATTTTGCAGGTCATCCAGATTGTCATCATCCCTATCCACAAAAATCAATATCTTGTCGCATTTTGAGTCCAGTCTTTTGAGAATCCTCTCGGTCTTGGAGGACATCACGTTCTGCTTTCCTCTAACAGAGTAACAGTCAGCGAACCAGGCCGATTCATCAACTCTTCGTAATGACTTAAGCTTCTCTAGGATCCCACGGATGAATTCACATCCATATGTATCCTCAGAGATCCCACAAATCCTCAAGGTATCACCATCAATATATGATCCACTCGCTCAGGGTGAGCCCCTTCTCACGAAGGTTCCTTCTCAACTCCTCCGGGTTCTCAAATCTCCTCGGTTTTGTCTCCCCCATCTCCCTGTCCAGGAGAATGATCTCAGATGGGTCCATGAAGTCCATCACCATTGGTGAATGGGTTGTAACAAGGAATTGGGGGGCAGAATAATTCATTACATCAATTAACCTCTCCACGAACCTCAGATGGAGGGAGTTCTCCAGTTCGTCAACCACCACCAGACTGGGCTTGAGCATATACACGCCGACCATGAGGGTGAGCATTTTGACCACACCGGAGGGTATAGACGTGGATGGAATGGTGATCTGTTTTCCGTTCACGTTCTCCTCAGCATATAATCTCACGTTTCCGTCCTCCGTCACAGTTGTCCTCACGGCCAGATTCAGCGAGTTCAGGAACTCGGAAACCTGCTTTGGCAAGGGTTTGCCCAGCAGAATCCTTGGAAGACCCATTCCATCCTCCCTGAGTCCCTCTGGAAAGCTGATGTGAACCGGTAAGGGGGCGTTCTCCGTGGAGCGGAGGATCATAACGTCATTGAAGAAATTGAGCATGAAGTCTAGGAAGTCATTCCAAGGAGGAAGTGGGAGTGAAGTCATCACCATACCCCCGATCCTGGTGTACATGTTGAAGAGACTCATGTTCTCTGGAACCTCCGCCCTTTTCCCCTCCAGATCAACTGTATTTCCCTGTCTCACGATCTCATGACCATCAAATCTAATCTTCTCCTCCTTCACGAGGAAGGCGTATTTCCCGTTGAGTGTGATCTCGTATCTGAACTCCTTATCTCTGTACTTCCCTGAGAGTTGGAATGAAATGTCAAGGTCCGGATCCTGCATGAACACAACGCTCCTGTAATCTCCCCACCTCGCAAAGGGATATGGCGGGAGAGAGGTTGGCCTCAATACCTGCTTCAGGAATGAGAAAGCGTCAATCAGATTGGTTTTACCGCTTCCGTTGGGCCCAACCACTGTATTGATTTTCCCCAGCTCGAGAGTGATGTCCCTGTAACTCTTGAAGTTCCTAATCGTGATGGTGTGGAACATGTCTATACAAAGTTATCTCCTGCGTATAATAGCTTTCCTCGCTAACAAGGTATCCAGTCACGGGAATCGGGTTTTCAACGTCTTCCCGAGATCGAGGAAGTTCAGTTAACCGGGGAGTTTGATCACGTCTGTCCCTGCTGGTGGCCAGAACTTATCGGAGCAATGGGCCGATAATTTGCGTCAAAGTAGCGCAGGATTGACCCGCATCCCGCTCCTGTTCGTTAGTCACGTTGCCTCGAAGGGTCAGGGGATAGTTCCGGTTAGGAGTAGCCCAATCAAGAAACGGCGAGTTTGGCTTTCCCGAACTCCGTCCTCATACTTCCCAGGTTCAGCCCCGGGCCATCTCAACGCAATTACCTCCATCGAAAATCTCCCGTTCCCATCACGTCGCATGTTTTCAGCCAGTCCCCAACTCCATGAGACCAACCATCTCATCATCAACATGTCCAAATCCTCTGTTCAAAAATAGCTTTAACAGTGTTTAACATCACCCCGCCATCCCTTGGGAAATATCTAGAAATAACTCCAACGCCTTGTGGAGTTTTTACTCATATGACAAACTCTAAATCTTATCACAAATTAACATACAATCCAGTAGAAGATTCAGGTCACTCTATCTATTCTTAATGTGTGATCATTTGAAGAATAAACTTTTTATAGAATTTTAATCAAGATGTATGATCAATTATTTGGGTTAATTAGATTAAAATTTAAATAGTTAGAAAGCATATAGATGATATGAAGTTATATGGATATCAAGTCACTAAATAGAACGGTCCTGGTCTCCGCATCAGTTCTTTACTCCGCCAATGTGATCCTATCCATCTCCCTGTACACCCTGCTTTCCCTCGTGTCCCTTCCGGTGAGCAACGTGGACCTTAAGGCCCTGTTACTCTCGGTCCCCCTGATCTCAGGGGTCTTCAATGCCCTCATCTTGGCCATGTTAACCATGGGGCTAAAGTTCGCAGAGTACTACGGGATCGGGAAATCAGTGCTCGCGTTAATAATCTACTCAGGGTACTGGGTAGCCTTCAGGCCACCCATTGACGTGGTGGTTTTCATTGTGTCCATTATGGCCCTCTGCGTGATACAGATAGGGGTTCTCTACCTGTTCTCAAGAGTGCAGAAGGAGTTGTTTGGTTAGATGCTCATAAAGATCAGGTTGAAGGGCCAGGAGGTATATCCGTCGCAGATAAGGGGTAAGCTGGCCTTCGAGAAGAACGTAATTCTCCTGTTCAGGGTACAGGGAAGGATCGTGTACGTGGATTATGGCGCGGAGAACCTGGGAGGATATGAACCTCCCCTGATCCTCCAGGGAAAGGTGTACACGCTGGAGGTTGTGAGGGTTCCCCCGGAGTACTCTACCTACATCAGGTGCATAGCTGGGGAAGTGGAGAGAAGGGTTAACCCCCTCTTCAGGAACAAGAAGCTGGCCTGCAACAATGAGCTGACGGTGGTGCTGGAATGAGAGTGGAGGAGATACTGGATTGCGGAGCGGTCAAGTGCATGAGGACCGGGGAGGTGTGCGTGGAAGTGGACAGGGTCAGGGTGGTGTACTCAGTGAACGTCAACCCGGGGATCCTGATGGAGATAACCCTGAAGGGGAATAACTACTCCTCCACCTGCAGGATTATTTACGATATGAGACTGGACAAGGTTGTGGACATATCCTGTGTGGGATTCAAGGAGGAGAGGGTCAAGATCACACTGGAGGAATGTTTCAAGCGGAAGGGAATTCTGTACGCGAGATAGGGGCTGGAGTTAAGCAGGAGTTGATGGGTTGAGGTAGGCCTGGTTCATGTCTGGATCTAGGTTCACGCTCAGCTAACCCGGGCTTCTGTATGTTTTGGGAAAAACCTGCGGTGAAAACCAGGCTTTTTAACGTGATTCTTCAACTTCTCATGCATGTGTACGCAGTCAAGTTTGGCCGAGGGGATGATAATAACCATGGTCTCATCTGCACAATCCTCCAGGCTTTCTACCCTACTCCCATCAGGTCACTGACTGAAGCACATCATGCATCTGGCTTTGCGTAGCTATTTCGTTGTATAGCCCAATCATCATGAGAGTAGTCCATTGCAGGTAATCAGGCCGTCTCATTCATCGCTAGGGAGATCCCGCCCTGACTGAGCTGTGGACTTATCATGAAGGTATAGTTGTAGCCGTTAACTGAGCCGAAACCCACCCTGGACCGTGAAAATCCTCCGAACAGCGAGAAAAGAATCTATTGAGTGTGTCCATAGTGTCGTCAAACTTGCATAAATTAGTTTTATGGCGTTGTGACTTCGCATCGAATTCATTGAAACTTAAAATAT
>NZ_JAKNCW010000012.1:0-61186 GCF_022064045.1 Metallosphaera javensis (ex Hofmann et al. 2022)
CGGGATTGCGGGTCTCGTCTCAGGGTACGAGAGGATCTCCCTTCAGGGACTCGAGGTTGTCGCCATCAGCGCCGTGACACCACCTCCCTTCACCTCCTCGGGCGTCTCTACCTGGGCAAGAGACCTGGGCCTCGAGCAGGAGCTCTCCGCCCTCCTGGACGCCCAGAGGCGGTTCAGGAGGGCCCTCTCCGAGCTGGGCTTCGCCCCCTTCATCTCCCTCGCCGCTGCAACCCTTGTTGACTGGATGGACCAGTCCTACGAGCAGGCCCTGGCCTCGGCCAGGGAGATAGCCCAGGAGCTTCAGGCCACCTACAACAGGCTTGTCCAGGAGCTCTCCGGAAATCCTCCCCCAATCACGGACAGGTTACTCTACAGGGAGTGGTACGAGCGCAAGCTCAGGGTGGAGAACTGCGCCTCCGAGGCCATCCAGGATCACCCCGACTACTCCTACGACGATCTAGCCGAGATGGTTAACGACTGCGCCTCCACATACGAGCAGTATTGACATCGCTAATGTATCTAAGGGCCTGAGCGTTGAGCACATAGGCTGGAGACCCCCGACGTCCTATGGCCAGCCTGAACACATCTCCTACAGCTTTCAGATTGCGTGGGCTATTATCCAGAACAGTTTTCAATGGGTTTTGATATGAATGGGATAATATATCCATAAACCCTCTATGACCCAGCCATGTTCACCCAATTAAGTCTGTATCGAATAAAACGATGAGACTAGAATGTAATTCATTAAGAAATTTTAATCAATCTCGCATTAATTTCTTATTACTTCTATTCATGGACAATAATCTCTGAATTTCTCATGGCTAATCTCTTAATTGATGACGATTCGCGACTACTTAACCATCCTTCTAACCCTATCCCAGCTTACTGCATTATCCAGTCCCAGGAGAGTGTTATCCATGGTCAAGAGATTCATCCCATATACCAGACTGGAGGCGTAAAGCATTCTATCGAAATAATCGGTGATGGTTTCAATATATTTATCAGCTACCTCCTCAATCTCCGGCGTGGTCACATCTACATGGTGTAAATCTTGGCTGTTCAATATATATTTCAGTCCATCGATATAGTCTTCTAACTGGTATTTGATTCCCCTCCTTTTGAGCCTTAAAAATACCCACTTGGCCTCAACCAGAGACAGCGGACTATAACTTACCTCGAATTGCCTGATCAACTTGGGGAAAAGCTCATTGAAATCCTCGATTTTGATGTCAACGTTAAACAAAGGTAAGAGGAATGAGGTATCAAGTAGTATTCTGCCCTTCAATTTCACGCTGAATTTCCTCGCTTATTTCCTCGAATTCCTGCGGGGACAGCTTCACTGTCTTTTTCTTGGCCAGAAGATCCTCCAGGGAAGGAATGACATTTATTATTATTTTATCGCCCTCGATCCGAACTTCCACCTCAGAATCAGCTTTAATCCTTGTTTTCTGCCTAAGAGCCTTTGGAAGATACAGCTCCCCTTTCTTTCCGACTCTGACCTTATATTTCTCCATAGGATAATCTAGACTATAATCCAAATAAGGATATCTGAGAGTGCTGTTCATGAGAGTTCAGTATTTACTGCGTTAGTGAGCCCATACCGTTAAGATGACCTTGGCCATCGGGATAAGGTGTGACACATCATGAACTGAGTTCCAAAAATTTATATCGTGGAGTTTTTCATTTATGACGGGGCCCGTAGCTCAGCTAGGTAGAGCGGCGGGCTTTTAACCCGTAGGTCCCGGGTCCGAATCCCGGCGGGCCCGCCACACCCTTATCTTTTGCATGATAATACCTTCTTCAAGTCCAATGGGGATATATTTCTTGATGGGGGAATGAGTATGGCTCAGGTTGTTGGATCAATTTCAGGGCTGGGACCCGCCCTGGGACCCGTGATAGGGCTGGAGATAAGCCTCAACGTGAAGCAGGAGGAGTGCCTCCAGCAGGGGTTGAGGAGCTACTTCTCCCTTTACGGGCGGAAGAGCAGTAGAGGTATGAGGTTTACTCCACCACAGCTTCCTCTCTCAGGATGGGGATAACGACCCGGACAGGGTGTACATTAGTAGTTTTGATTAATTTTTACCTTCTGGTATGGGCATCATTCAGAGAGCACTGGATAAAAACTTACACAAAGTACTAACCTATCTTCCTATGGAGAACGGTTTGAGGATTCACTTAGGTCGAAGATACAATCTGGCCAGAATCACAATCCGGGGACCCCTATAGCTTAAACTTTTACCGTCTTCTAGGTAATAATATCTCATGGATAGAAGACTACTAATTTACTCCTCGATTTTCTCGGTAGCTTCTTTTGGTGTGGCAGCAGTCATGAGCCTCTCCCTCTCCCTCTATGCCCTCAGCGTCTTTCTTGACCCCATTCTTACCCTTACAATTCCTCTCATAATCATCTCAGTGGGAATACAGCTTATTAATCAGAAGAACGGCCCACTTCTCGTTGGTCTTATAAGTGCCATCCTATATGGCGTATTTTTTCTCCTTTTCCTAAGTGCGACGTTCCTGGTTGTGGGGCTGGTCGTTGAGGTCGTATCCAGGAAAGTGGGTTACAGAGGGTTTAGGGCAGTAATGATTAACACTACTTTAGCGGGAGGATTAGCTGGAGTTTTGAGCGTAATCTTTGGGTTCATTTTCCTTGGAATACCAAATATCCACGACTTACCACTTTTGACCCTGGTCTTTAGTCTACTTTACTTTGGAGAAAGCGCTGTCATGGGAATCATATCCAACAATATAGGGAGATTCCTGATCAAGTCAGGTGTGATAAAGTGAAATGGAAGGTATGGTATGGCCTATTTTACGCCTCCTGCGTCGTCGTGGCTTCCTACATAGTTCCCATCTGGAGCCTCCTGATCTCCCTGGGATTAACGTACAGGCAATTCAGATTTCTTGTGCTGGAGGCTGTCGCTCTCCTCGTGTCTTACCTGATAACGTCCCGCTTTGACCCTGCGATTTTTACGTATGTTATGAGAGCGTTCACCTTCATAAACCTCTTCCTTTCTCTCTCCGAGTTTCTGGATAGGGTCTCCCTGTTAGGCCTGCTGGGTGAAAAGGGCGTACCGTTCGTGGTGACGTTAAGTTACATTCCCCTATTTTACGAGTTAGCATCGGATGTGTTCTTCTATAGAAGGGCAAGGAAATTGCGCTTTAACGTGGAGGAACTATCGAGGCCAATAGTGGTGGAGATGGTAAAGATAGCCGAGGATCTTAACAGGGCCTACGAGATAAAGCTGTACGGGAAGTTCTCGAGAAGAGTAGAGTTCAAGCCATCCAGATGGGACTTCTTACCTATAACTGCAGGGGTAGTGTCAATTTGCTTGTCATTGCTCATCCCTATCTTCCCGGTAAAGTAGAGCTCGACAGGGACGAGATAGTAGGGCTCGTGGGAAGAAATGGGAGTGGAAAGACTACTCTGATCAACTCAATTCTATGTCAGAAGCACAGCATTTTCCTGGATAACGCGGACTTCTGTGAGAGAAGGGATTACTCAGTAGTTTCTGCGATATTCCAGGAGCCGAGCTCTCAGATACTGGCCAGTACCCTTGAGGAGGAACTCATGGTTATGTCTCACTTTCATAGGGTAGATTTCGAGATAGGGAGAAGACTGATGGGCCCCTACTTCTCCAAGGAGTTTTTTAAGCTGTCTGACGGTTACAAGAAGCGGTTCGTTATCTCCTCTGTGCTTTCCTACTCTCCCGAGTACCTGTTAATTGACGAACCGCTCTCGAACTTGGATGAAGAGGGGATCAAACTGGTGCTGAGCTTAATTCCCAAGGGTAGTCTCATCTCAGAACATAGAACCAGGTACCTTTCTAGCCTGGTAGAGCGGATCTATCTCCTGTCTAACGAGGTCAGGGAGATAGATAAGGATAAGTTAGAGGATGAGGGATTCTTAAGAAAGAATGGACTCAGGGGATTCAAGCTGGACCCGGAGAGGGGCTCACCGGGCTCTGAGCTTCTGGACGTGCAAGTGGGGCCTAGAATAAGGGTAAGGGAGGGAGAAGTTGTATGTTTAGTGGGCAGAAACGGTGCAGGGAAAACCACTATCCTCAAGAGACTTTCTAGGAAGATATATTCTGTCTTTCAGAATCTTGACCTGCAATTCTTCCGCGAAACAGTTGAGGAAGAGGTTGGGAGCGAACAGGCCCTATCTCTGTTTGATATTAAGGAGCTGAGAGATCGTAGCCCCTTCACGCTCAGTTTGGGGCAGAAGATGAGGGTATTATTAGCCTCAGCCTACGCCTCGGGTTATAGGGTTATAGGCCTGGACGAGCCAACTACGGCCATGGATGGAGATGGACTCCTGAGCTTTGTGAGGATGATTCGGCTGTTGAGGGAGGAGAAGAGAGGATTGATCTTGGCAACCCATGATAGGGACATTCTTCCCGTTTGCGATCAAATAATCTCTTTAAGCTAAATCCTCAAGGCGTAATTGAGGGGTAATGCTTCAGGATATCATCTATGCATTGAACTTGATTGGTATAGTGTCCTTTTCCATCTCCGGATCTTTGAAGGCTTTCGATAAGGGACTTGATCTGCTGGGTGTGCTGGTTTTGGGATTTTCCACAGCTCTGGCGGGAGGCATCATAAGGGACGTTCTCTTGGGCGTATATCCCCCAACCAACCTCAGGGTCATGGAATATCCGTTACTGGCAATCATAAGCTCAATACTGACCGTGTTCTTCTATAGATACATTGAAAATCTATCTAAGGCACTTCTCATTGCAGACGCTATAGGACTCGGCACATTCACCGCTACAGGTGCGGAGATAGCTGTGGGGCATGGGCTTAACATAATAGGCGTTGCCATACTTGCCTCTGTTACCGCAGTTGGAGGAGGCGTGATAAGGGACCTGCTCTCCAATGAGGTCCCTACTATCCTGAAAAGGGACTTTTATGCGACTCCCACAATACTGGGCGGTTTACTTTTCTATCCGTCCTACTACTATCTTGGTGGAAGCTACGCGCTGGTTTCCACATTCATATTCGTCACGGTACTAAGGATAATAGCTCTCCTCAGGAAGTGGGAATTACCAAAAATTAGATTGAGTCATTGACTCCTTCCAAGGATCTCCAGTTCTCAGCGCTGTGTTATAGGGGTCATCTAGCTGGAAGATATCACGTAAATATTCGGGGTCAAATTATTTTTAGTGTGCTAGATAGTAGATCGCGGATACACATGGGAATAGATCCTAACTTCAGGACCTCTAGGCCAGTAACTGGGGACCATGCTGGCCATAAGGTATATGCGCCCGCAGATCCTCCGCCTGTTCCTAAGGAAAAGGCGCTGGGTATTCACGGGACCATAGTGGGTGTGGATTTCGATCTCTGCCTAGCAGACGGTTCATGTATAAATGCATGCCCGGTGAACGTGTTTCAGTGGTACGATACTCCTGGCCACCCAGCCAGCGAGAAGAAGGCAGACCCCGTAAACGAACAGGCATGTATATTCTGTATGGCATGCGTTAACGTGTGTCCCGTGGCTGCAATAGATGTAAAGCCACCATAACTTTTTCTCTATTTGAATAATCGCGCCTGGTTTTACTCAAGAATTGTAGGACAAGAGCAGTTTCATGAAACGTTCTGAATAGCCTTATATAGTATTCCTTTTACATCAAATCATTGGGTAACAGATCCAAGCTGTATAGTACTGGCTGGAATGGGAGAAACAGGAGGTTCAGGATCAGCAAGAGGCTTGCCTTGAAGCTTGCTAAACAACAGAGAGAGTATTCCCAAAGGGTGAATAGGAGTTGGGTCAGAAGACTCTTTCAGCCAATTCTAATTAAAGACTAGCTTCCAATACAGTATCATGAAAGATCTGTTGGGTGATTACGAACCCAAGGGGAAAGTGGTGCAGGGAATAGGTAAGTTCATCGCGTTTGGATTGGATGATCCGTTTCATTTAACCACGGTCACCGGGCTAGCAATATATGGGGCCGGCAAACTCATGGAGAGGAGAAGCAACTATGGGTTAAGGAGAGCCAAGATTGACATGACCCTAACCATGGTAGAGTTGAAAAAATTGGTAGAGGAATTGCACGGGATCAGAATTCAGTGATATCTATTTATTTCAGTTAATGGAAATTTACTTCCCTGTTTCAGAAAGCACGTGAAACTTCCAACAAGTTGAGGATATCGGCAAGATATATTAGGAGTCCTGAGAATTATCTTCAATGCTTGATGATATTGTTGTTGGTCTCAGTATCATAGTATCCATATGGAGTGTCTACAATTCCGCCTTTGCCATCTACGGACTATCATGGAGATCCAGTGAACCAAAATCTTCGTCAGGCCCATCCTTTTCCCTGCTGGTACCAGCCAGGAATGAGGAAAAGGTCCTTGGGAGGCTTCTCGAAAGACTGCTTAACCAGGAATACGACAGATCTAAGTACGAGATAATTGTATTGGAAGATGGGTCCACAGATAATACTCTGGGTGTATGCAATAAATTCTCCGAAATGTACAGTAACGTTAAGTGCGTTCACCTCGAGAAGGCAGATGTAGTAAACGGAAAGAGTAGGGCGCTCAATTATGGATTAAAATTATCTAAAGGAGAAATCATTGGGGTCTTCGATGCGGATACTGTACCAAGGCTTGACGTACTGGGGTACGTTGCTCAAAAGTTCTCCTCTGATCCCAGAGTGGGAGGGGTTCAGGGAAGGTTGATTCCCATCAATGTTAGAGAAAGTATTGTGGCTAGACTAGCTTCACTAGAGGAGTTATTTAGCGAGTACTCCATATCTGGTAGAGCTAGGGCAGGTCTTTTCGTACCCCTAGAGGGCACGTGTAGTTTTGTGAGAAGAGATGCGTTGGAGAGGGTTGGAGGGTGGAATGAGAATGTGCTCACTGAGGATCTTGATCTCAGCCTCAAGTTAACAAGCCTCAACTATATGATCGTTTACTCTCCGTCCGTCCAGAGTTGGAGGGAAGTGCCGACCACCTTTGTCTCCCTAGTAAGGCAGAGACTGAGATGGTACAGGGGAAACTTTGAGCTGACCTTAAGAATTTCCAAGTTCAAGCTGACTTGGAAGTTAATAGACGCGGCAATGTTGGTGGGCACTCCGGTCTTCATGGTTTTAAGCCTGGCAAATTACTCACTGGTCTTTATCTACTCTTATCAGTTACACATTCTCATTGCGACCATAGTATCACTCTCATCCATAATGACCCTCACTCTGATAATAATGATATCCAGGAGGCACATGATAGAGACGATTTACATACTTCTATCCGCATTATATCTCAATTTTACCATAAGTCTGCACTTGGTCTCCATTGTCCTTGAGTTAACCGGAGCCCCCAAGGGATGGAGCAAGACTGAGAGGTCTGGAAATATCACAGTAGATGTCCCAAGACCGTGATGTCGTAAAAATTTTACTGGGGTTTTGGAGGGGCTTAAGGGTAATCATGAATCGCTGATAAGTCCTCGCATATTAAAGAGAGGCCTTGCTGGAAACATTAGGATCCAAAGAAATATCTCTAACTCCGTCCACATTTACCTGGGATGTTGCAAAGACCTGTTGCAATGACCATAGCTGGAAGCGATTCAGGAGGAGGTGCGGGTATCCAGGCGGATCTTAAGACCTTCACTAGCCTGGGAGTGTTCGGCGTATCTGTGATAACTGGCTTGACTGCCCAGAACACTGCGAGGGTTACCAAGGTATTGGATGTGCCTCCGGAGTTCGTTGAATCCCAGTTTGACACAATAATGGAAGACTTTCAGGTAAGGTTTGCCAAGACTGGAATGCTGGCTTCAACCAAGATTGTGGAGGCTGTTGAGAGAAAGGTAACTCAGTACAGAATTAACTTGGTCCTGGACCCAGTCATGATATCCAAGAGTGGTTATCCTCTAGTAACGGAGGAAGTAGTGAGGGACATAATGAGACTGGCCAGAAAGGCCCTGATAATAACTCCCAACAAGTATGAGGCTGAAAGATTGACAGGTTTTAGGATAAGAACCAAGGAGGACTTAAGGAATACGGCGATACATCTCCACAGGACTTTGGGGATAAATGTGGTGGTGAAGGGCGGGAAGGCAATCGGAGGATATGACTTTGCTGTTGTGGATGGAGATGAAATTGAATTACGTGGGGAGCTTATAAATACTGATAACCTTCACGGGAGCGGTGATGTGTTCTCTGCCTCCATTACAGCTTTTCTCAGTAAGGGCCGTGACCTAAAGGAGGCGTTAAGGGAAGCCAAGAAAATTGTAACCGAGGCTATAAGGTATTCCCTTTCCATGGGTCACGGGAACGGGCCAGTTGATCCTTTTTCATCTGTGGAGAGAGTGGTCAGGATCAATGAGGCCAGAGACGATCTGGAGAAGCTTGTAGAGTTCCTTGAAAGGAACAAGGAAATTGTAAAGAAGATGATATCCCACGAGGAGAAGATGAACGTTGGCCTACTCACGGAATACGGCGATTTCGCAACCCTAGCTGGCGGTATCATAAGGTATATTGACTGGATTAAAGTGGACGGACCTATAGTGGTGAACTGGTATACCAACCTGGTGTATAAGGCCTTGAAGCTCACCGGAAAGAAACTGGGCGTATCGGTCTCATTAACAAACGAGATATTGAAAGCTTGCGAGGGGGGTAAATTGAAGATTTCTGAAAGTGGCATATATGGAGACTTGGTAATGATAGATGGGAGAGCTGTTTTGGTGGGAAATAGTTTAAGCGAGATTATTGAGAAGCTGGAGGTCCTCAGGGCTTGATAACGGTAGTAGGTAGTTATAATGTGGATATGACATTCAAGCTATCCCGTTTTCCCATACCTGGAGAGACGGTTTTTGCGCAGGAGGTAAGAGTGGGTCATGGCGGAAAGGGTTCCAATCAGGCTGTCTCTGCATCGAGACTGGGAGGAAAGACAAGATTCATCGGCGCTGTGGGAAATGATGTGAATGGGATAAACGCCATAAACTTCCTCAAGTCTGAGGGTGTGGACACGTCTTGTGTAAGGGTGAAAAATGCGCCCACTGGAACGGCTTACATCTTGCTCAATGGCGGAGGGGAAACAATGATAGTGGTAAACCGTGGAGCAAACTACGAGTTGACACCAGAGGACTTGGACGCATGCTTAGAAGGGGACGTTCTACTTACACAGCTAGAGATCAGGGAAGATGCGGTGAAGAGAGCGTTATTAACCTTCCCCGGACTAAGGATTTTGAACCCTGCACCTGCTGAGCTTAACGATGTGGAGATACTCAATCACGTGGACATTCTTACTCCAAACGAGGTGGAGTTTAAGGAAATTAGTAATTCGGATGACATGTTGTATGGCGCAGGGATATTGTTAAAGAGGGTTAAGCAGGCTATTGTGGTCACCCTTGGGGAGAATGGTGCCATGATTTTTACCAAAAATAAGTCAGTCAGAATACCCACCATAAAGGTAGACCCAGTGGATACCACGGGGGCTGGCGACGTGTTCAATGCATCTCTGGCAGTTTTCCTAGAGAAAGGCTATGACTTAGAAACTGCTGTTGAGAAGGCAAATATTATAGCCTCAATTTCGGTTACCACATATGGAGCACTTGGACCAAAAATCGAAGAGATCGAGAAAAAGTACCCGGAAGTCTCACTCAGATAAGTGCGTAGGCCTCTGCGATCTGGAAGACGCGGACGAGAGGGTATAACCCTTGAGACTTAGGTTTCTTGGTACTGGAAGCGGAAGCACAATAGGTTCAAGGAGATTCAAGGCTGGGATACTTGTGGAAGGGGATGAAGGAAAGGTTTTACTGGACTTCGGATCGGGAATTAACATGAGACTGGAGGACATGCAGTTAGTTCCAGATGCAGTTTTCATAACTCATTTGCACATAGATCATTTCTCCGGGATATTTGACCATCTGGTTAGGAGACAAATAGACAGGGTTCCAGAACTTAAGGTGTTCTCTCCACCTGGATTTTCGGAGGTGTTGAAGGTCTACCAAAGAACTAACAATATATCGGCAGAGGTTAGGGAGAACCCACTTCCTACAGGAAGGATAGGAGACCTAGAGATATATTCCGTGGAAGCCTGCCACAAGATATACGCAGTCTCATACATAATCACGGATGGAAAAAGGAGAGTACTTTACTCTGGTGATACTCTGCAACCTTGCGAGCCTGTATTGAGGGAAGTTTCAGGAGTGGATTTGGTTATTCATGAGGCTAGTTGCCTGGAGAACTGTAGGGAGTGGGGGCATACTTCCGTTAAGGAGGCGATCACCACGTTCAGGAATCCAGTGTTGACTCACGTTCCAGCTCAGATAGAGAGCGAGGTGGAAAGCATTATAAGGGGTAAGGCTACCCTCGCTAAAGATGGGTTGACCCTGAATGTGTAGATTTGTGGCCTTTGCTGAGAAGGGAGAAATTGATGGTGAGGTTATAAGGGCCCTACTGAAGTCCTCCAAGAAAGATGTTCTCTCTAGCAATTCCCATCCTGACGGGTGGGGGTACGTGATTTACGTACTGGATGGTGAGTGGAGCAGATTCCATTATGCCTCTGCAAGGCCCATGTACTCTGATGATAATCTCTCCATTCTTTACTCCATAAGGGGCGAGAGGTTGGTTGGAATAATTCACGCTAGGAAGACCCTGAAAAAATTTCTTAGAGGGGTTTCTCACGCTCACCCCTATCACGTTAGGGTCGGTCCCTACGACCTGTTCTTCGCTCATAACGGCTCGGTATCCAGATCCTCTTTCAAGAACCCTGAATTACCCTACACTGATAGTTTCATGATATTAAGGGAAATAGCTGAGGAACTTTCCCTCACGGACCCGGCTAAAGCCTATGAAAGAGTAATGAGCAGGTTGAAGGGAAACGTCACCAGTTTAAACTCGGCATTTCTGTCCTATAGCGAGGCATCTGGACCTGAGCTCTTTGCCTACTACTATTACAACAGGAATAATATGAGAGAGACGGAAGAATATTACAGAATTTATTTCCACGATTCCTACGTATATTCCGCAACTGTGAATTACTATCTAGGAGGCAAAGGAAAGGAATTACCCTTCGATAGAGTTTATAGAATAAACTAATGATCTACACGTACTCTTTTCTGCAGAAACCTGAATGTTTAGCGCAGATCCAGGTTTCTAAACAGTCTTGACTATTTAATATAGCAAAATTCAGATATTCTTTCTAGAAGATTTATGGCTTAAGTTCATAAACATGTGCAAGAATAATTATTCTTATGAAAGAACACCTGGTAGAGGCAAAAATAATTGATTACGGTAAGCTAAAAGCAATTCATAGTGATATAATATATTACGTGTCATATTATAAAACGCTGGAGAAGACGGGGGTTAAAACTAAGCCCTCTCCTCCTCCTAGCCTGAAAGACATGAACGTAATCTACACGAAGCCGAGGATAGGCCCGCTGAAATTGAGCGGAGAAGGGCCCATCTACAAGTTGGATAAAGTAGGAGCCACCGTAAGCGTGGATTTCCCAGGAACTCCACTATATGCCATAGTGGACTTTGCTGACAGCATCAAGGTGTTTCTGGCTTATCCTGTAGAGGACCCAATTGTGGGGATTGACCTAGGGATAAGGCACCTGTTCACAGTCGTCGCGGTGACCAAGAACGGAAAGATATACAAGACCAAGTATATAGGGAACGGGAGCATTATGGAGACCTTCACAAAATATATGAGCGAAACTCAGGGTCTTTCCTACGTCAGGGAAATAAGGGAAAAAGTCAGGGCATCTCTGAAGGAGTTAATGGACTTCCTAAGTGAGCTGAGCCCCAAAATGGTTGCACTGGAAGACTTGAGGTTATACGACGCGAGGATAGGCAGGGGGCTCAAGCTAATTGAGGACGAACTGGAGAGGGAACTGCTGGAGAAGGGTATACGATTCAGAAGATTGGATCCTAGAAATACATCGAAGGTGTGCTCCCAGTGTGGTTATAAGAAGGGTGAAGTCATGGGGTCCCTATTTGTCTGTCCAGCGTGCGGGTATAAGGTGGACAGAGATTTCAATGCGGCCTACAATCTTGCGTTAAAGTGCTACTACACCTGTTAGCAGAATATCCCCAGATACGGTAAACCGTTTTATCTTGCTGTCCCGAATGCTATCATGGACTATAAGAACAGGGTGCAAAGGGTAAAGGAACTCTTGAAGGGAAAGGCGGACTATCTGGTTCTGGGTCCGGGAAGCAATATGTTTTACCTCACGGGCTTTACGGAGGAGCCCATGGAGAGGCCCATCCTCTTGATACTTGGGGACAAGGACTACATGGTAGCTCCAAAAATGTATGAACAACAACTATCTAACCTGAATCTTGAAGTAAGAACATACGTGGATGGTGAGGACCCTTATTCCCTTCTGGATATCAGGAAAGGTTCATCCCTAGCTATAGATGATCAGCTCTGGTCAGTATTCCTAATTGCTATGGTCAACAGATTCTCGCCATCCGACTTGATCCCCGCTTCCCCCATTATGAGCCTAATGAGATCGGTAAAGGACAACGAGGAAATAGGGATAATGGAAGAAGGACTTAGGATCGCTGAACAGTCCTTCATGGAGTTTATTGCTAGGGTAAAAGAGGGAGAGAGCGAATGTCACCTGTCCCAGATATTGGAGGGAATTTTTAGGGAGAAGGGGGTCACATACTCCTTTTCCACCATTCTCACTTCAGGTCCAAATACGGCTATGCCACATCTTAGATGCACAGAGAGGAAGGTACACAGGGGAGAGCCCATAATAGTGGATTTTGGCATCAGGTACAAGGGCTACTCCACGGATACAACTAGGGTTGTCACCATCGGTAAGCCATCAGAAGAGGTGATGAAAATATGGGAAATAGTTAATGACGCAGTGGAAAGAGCCGAGGAGGCCAGCTATGGGTTATCAGGGAAGGAGATAGATCAAAGGGCCAGAAATGTCATAGAGAACAGGGGCTATGGCAAGTACTTCATCCACAGAACCGGACATGGAATTGGTATAGATGTTCATGAGCATCCCTACATCTCCCCAGATAACGTCAACGTGATACCTAAGAATTCTGTCTTCACCATAGAGCCTGGAATTTACATTCCTGAGAAATTTGGAATCAGAATTGAGGACATGGTAGTCATGGAGGATAGGATCAGGATCCTCTCTGCACTATCAAGGGAAATCTACCTGGTTTAGGCACGGATAATTCTCTTTAATATCTCCACACCCCTCTTGATCTGTTCCTCATCAGGAAGTGTGATACTGAGCCTGGCCATAGTCTCCCCGCCTCGCAGGAAGAAGTCCTTAGCTGGAACGAAGGCTAAACCATGCTTCACTGCCTCCTCCAGAACCCTATGGGCATTTCTCTTGAGGTCAAGGAGAAGGAAGAACCCGCAACTGGGCATGTTGAAATCTAGGATTCCAGCGTCAGTCAAAGAGTCCACGAGCACCTTCATCTTCTTGCTGTAATGCTGTGGGAGATATTTGGTCCTAGACAGAATAAATCCCGATCTCAAAAGACGTGAAACAACGTATTGATTCAGGGTTGAAGTGGAAAAGTCAAGTTGCTCCAGGAGACCCAACTTCTCCGCAACTTCTGGGGGAGCTTGGACGAAACCTATCCTGAGACCAGGTGCCAGGATTTTACTGAAACTGCTGACGTGGATAACCCTACCACTCCTATCATAATTCTTCAATGGAGGTGGAACACAACCAGCTATGGGTCTATAGGGATCATCCTCAATTACGTAGAAGTCTCTTTCCTCTGCTAGTTCGACCAGCTCCTTTCTCCTTTCCTCTGCCATGTTTACTCCCGCAGGGTTATGACAGTCAGGAATAACGTATACCAAATCTGGCCTGACTATCTTAGTCAGAACGTTCAGCTCATCTGTGGAGATACCCTTTCCGTCTACCTTGACGGGTATCGTGATAGATGCCCTCAACCTGAAAGCTGAGAAGGTCTCCACGAACGTAGGGTTCTCCACCATAACCGTTCCGTTCTCTAGGAAATATTTGGAGAGAAGCTCTATGGCATGCTGAGCACCGCTGGTAATCACTACAGGATCCTTGCTTGTAATTCCTATTGCCGGAAGGTAATCGTCCACCTGTTTTATCAGTTCTTGCTGACCTCCCGCACCTGGATAGAAAAGAGATTTAGGCCCCAGCTCATTCAACACGTCTTCGTAAGCCCTTTCTATCTCCTTTACCGGGATGGTTGACGGGTCGGGCGATCCACTGGCCATGTTAATCTCAGCATTACGCCCTAACCTAGATCCCATCTCCACTGGTGAGAGTTCTATTTCCCTTCCTATCCTTGAGACCATCTTCCCCTAACCTCCAGGTTTGTGCCAACGCCCTTCTCCTTAGCTTTGAGGAAGAGCCTTTTCATGGATGCGACATCCTCTAGGCCTATTCCCACAGACTTGAAAATGGTTAACCCTGGTTTCACCGAGACCTTTCCACCAATTAGCTCCGAGAGAGTAACCACTTTCTTCCAATCCATCATTCCCATCTTCTCAGCCAAAATTAGGTCTCCTGCCTCATCTTTGGCCTGCATCTCATCCTCAACGGCTATCATGGTGGATGCCTTAACTACCTCAGGGAAAAGTTCCACCCTCTCAGGTAGATTGGATCCCATGGCGTTTATGTGGACTTTCTCGGTGAGGTGATCCAGTTTTAGGAAGGGAGAAGTGGCGGTGGTTATTGTTACCACCACCTCTACTCTAGAAACCAGCTCTTTCAGATTGGGGACAGTCTCCAGTTTAATCCCCAACTTGGATAGCTTTTCTTTGGCTCTTGCTTCCCTTTCCTGGGTTCTGGTGTATCCAAGGATCTTTATTCCGGGCTTTAGGTGGTGAAATGCCTCAACCTGGGCAATTCCCTGTTTACCCAACCCTATGATTCCCACGGACGAGTAATCCTTCTTCATCACGTCTGAGGCCAACACAGACAGCGCGCCAGTTCTCAAGAGGGACAGCCTGTCAGCCTCAGCTATCATGAGAAGTTCGCCGTCGTTTGCGAAAAGAAGGGATACAAAATTTCCCCTCATATATGTCTTGAAACCAATATATCCTTCCATTGCCCCAGCTTGATAGGTTAGGGTAGATCCGGAAAACGACGTTCTGACCCTCTTGGTATTCACAGCCTTTTTGCTATCCTCTAGGATGAAGGCTTCCCTCAACGCCTCATATGCGTCCTTGAAATTCAGGAGAGCATTTACCTCCTGTTCCTTTATTAACAGCGTCAACGAAGGTCCTCAGTATGATAGGGGCCCTATTGCTTAAAAACAGAACGGTTTAACCATACTTTTTATGGAGTTAACGCCCAGATTACAGGACATTATTAATATTATTAGAAACAAAGGAGAAATTAACGTCCAAGAGATAGCCCTTTTCCTCAAGGTATCACCTAAGACTGCTAAGGGATATGTCAGGGAACTTGTGAGGTTGGGTTACGTATCCATGGATGAGAGCGGGAACGTGAGACTCATCCTAGCTTCAGAGGACCCCATTGAGAGGATTACTAAAATTGTTGAAATCCACGAGGGCGAAATCTCCATGCTTAGGAAACAGATGGAGGAGCTAAGGGAGGAGCTTCAGAAATTAAAGAGGAGAGGCAGAGCATAAGTGGTCCTTCTTAAGATCTAGATCTACAAAGATTCCATATATCGTCTCCTATCCAGTGCAGTGCAGATGCAACCTTCCCCTTTCTATTCTTTAGGGCCTCCATGGCTCCTTCTACCGTACCCATCACGGCCACCGGCTGATCCGTCTTGGTTTTTACAAGGAGAAGATAGCCCGGTTTCACGTCCTCTGCATATTCCACAACGCCCGGGGCGTAAAGATCCGCCCCTCTGGCCACAGCTTTTACGGCACCCTCATCTATTTTTACCCAAGGTAGGTTTGCCCTAAATTTTAACAGAAAGCATAACGTTGGAATTAAATTTTCTCCAAAAAAGCTCAGCATATCATCTACGAAGTAAAATACCTGCCTTTTCTCCTTCCCTATCTCGATTCTTTCTGAGGTTAGCTCAACACCGTAAAGGTTCTTTACCTTCTCCCTAAACTCCTTGGCCTCCTTTTGAGAAAGGAGATGTCTCTGCAACCCTTCATTCACCCAGTGCCTTCTCCAGGAGAATCGGCATGGTGTTCATTTTTCTTTTCAGGCATCCCTCTAGCGCGCTAGTTATTACTGGGGTACCTACAACTGCCCCAGCCTCACCTATTCCCTTGCTCCCCGTTGGGTGGGGCGAGAGGCCATTGGTGATATATTTCCATGTAAAGTGTGGCGTCTCAACAGCCGTGGGCAAAGCGTAATCTCCGAAGGTTGGATTCTGCAAAACACCGTCGTTAATTACCGCCTCCTCATATAATGCCTGGCTTATTCCCTGAAGCGCTCCACCGTGAATCTGACCCTCTGCCAGTAGGGGATTGATAACGTTACCTACATCGTCTATGGCTATGTATTTCTTTACCTTGATCAGTCCTGTCTCCCTGTCTATTTCCATTAACCCCATATGCACACCGTAAGGCGACGTGGGCTTTTTGACAGGGTATACGGAGGTCACATCCAGGGATATGCCGAACTTATATGCCGACTTGATCACGTCAATTAGTTCCAAAGATTTTGCGTTCTTCTTGTGAACTACCTTACCCTCTCTGTATTCTACCTCCTCCACGTCAGCTTCCAAGGCTTTAGCTCCAGCCTCGGTTAGTCTCCTCTTGAGTTCCTGGGACGCCATCAATACGGCTGAACCCCCAACTGTCACCGTTCTGCTTCCCCAGGTCCCAATTCCATCCTCAATCACGTCCGTGTCCCCCCATCTGACCTCTACTAGTTCCATGGGGATCTCCAGGGCATCGGCCGCAAGTTGGGCAAAGGCTGTAGCATCACCCTGACCGTGCGGTCCTGTTCCCGTGACCACGACTATCCTGCCGTCATATTTTGCGTACACTCTGGCCGTCTCCCATGGACCGAAACCCGTTATTTCCACGTACATCGCCAGCCCCACGCACTGGTTATCCCTGGCCTCAACCTTGAGCTGTTCGTAGTAGGGTTTGGCTGAATTCAGTAACTCTGGATAGTTCCCAGAGTCGTAAGTTATACCAAACACGTTGGTGTAGGGCATTTCCTCAGGCCTAATTACGTTTCTAAGCCTGACCTCCAGCGGATCTAGTTTCAACTCCTCTGCTATCTCCTCCATAATGCTTTCAATGAAATAGGTTGCCTCGGGTCTGCCGGCGCCTCTGTATGAGGTTGTTGGGGTTAGATTTGTGTTTACGCTGTAGGCCGTGATCACCCCATGTTTTATTCTGTATGGTCCAGGGAGCATTCTAGCTGCGCTCATAACGTTCCCAGAATCATCATCGTTGGCATCTCGATAGGGTGCCCCCAGATTTCCGACCACTGTTCCAACCACGGCCGTGATTGTTCCATCTCTCCTCACCCCAACCTTGTATCTTAGCCATTTATCCCTTCCATGTCCTGCACTCATCATCTCCTCTGTCCTAGTTGGTATCCACTTCAGAGGAATGCCAAGTTTCAGGGCAAGGAAACTAACAGCGTATTCCTCCGGATGGGTAATTATCTTGCTCCCAAACGCTCCTCCCACATCGGGCTGGATGACCCTAATGTTCTGGATTCCTAGGAAGCTCACCAGGTTTCTTCTCAGGTAATGGGCGGATTGGGTTGAGGACCAAACGTTTAGTCTGTTCCCGTCAAACCAGGCCAGCGTCCCCCTGGTCTCCATGGGAGAGGCTACTATTCTCTGGTTGTGTAGCTCGCCGGAGAGTATTACGGGGGATTGTTCCAGTTCTTTCTTGGCCTCTCCTCCCAGAAATTCCTTCCTGGCGAAAACGTTACTTTCGAGCTTGGAGTAAACCTTGATCTTATCCTCCATGGCTCTGAAGGGGTCAGTCTCATGGGGTATCTGTTCGTATTCCACTTCCACGCTCTCCAAAAGATCATATGCCTCATATCTGTCCCTAGCTATTACTGCCGCGATGGGTTGGCCAACATATGTGACCTCATTGCTTGGTATGGGAAAGTCCTTGCCTGGATTTATCTCGGAGCCTGTGAAAACGTTCTGACCGGGTTTAACCCTTATGAGTGCGTGTGGGTATTTCGACCTCACAAATGCCACGTAGTAAGTTCCGGGTAGTTGAATATCATCTACGTATAGACCTCTGCCCGTTATAAGTTTCGGATCCTCAATCCTTTTGACGGGTTTACCTACGTATCTCATTTGTTTTTACTAGATGGAGGATACTTTAAATCTTCTTAAGCCTGTTTAGCACTGTGGGGTGTGTGGAGAGCAGTGACTGCTTTTCCCCGGGATTCACGTGAAGGGCGAGGAGACGAATGTACTCGTCCCTCCCGACTAGCTCTATCGCGTATTTATCGGCCAAGTACTCAAAATGCCTTGAAATATACCTCACCACCACTATACCCGCGAACATAAGTGCCAGCCCTAGCATCACGTCAAGGTTAAGAAGGTATAAAGAAGCCACCGTAATCCCAAGAAGGGAAAGGAAGGTCTTAAGATGATGTTTTCCCCGCAGATGGCCCAGTTCATGCGCAATGGCCGATCTCAAGTTATCAACCCCCTCGTTAACTAATCCTGAGGTAACCACAATCACGTTATTGGGAAGGGAGAAAGCATTGACAAGGGGATCTTCCTTGACCTTCAATGAGAATCTTATTCCGGTCCTTAACCTGAGCTCATTGAGAGTTGGGTCTTCTAAACTCCTGAACCTTTTAAGGAAAACGGCGGGCATTAAGAAGTACAGACTCGTTAAAACTGAGAGACACACTGGGATGAAAATAATCAATGACACATGATATTATGAGCCGTAGTACTATTTAACCTTGAGCAGCTCACTGATACTTTCACTTTAAAAGAGCTGGAAAGTGTTGTTGTAACAAATGAAAGCTATTATCATGGAGGGTGGGAAAGCTGTCCTCAAGGAAGTACCAGTTCCCAAGTTGAATCAGGGCGATGTTCTTGTGGAGATGAAGGCCTGCGGGTTGTGCGGAACAGATATTGAGAAGATGTGCGGGCAATACACGGCGTCCCAGCCCATACTTGGACATGAACCTGCAGGAGTGGTTGCAGAGTCCATGTCCAACACGGTTAAACCTGGCGACAGAGTGTTCGCACACCATCACGTTCCGTGCTATGAATGCTACTACTGCAAGAAGGGAAGCCCTACCATGTGTCCATATTACAGGAAAACTAACCTTGATCCTGGAGGCTTCGCCGAATTCTTCAGGGTGCCTGCATGGAATGTGGAAAGGGGAGGAATACTTGTGTTACCCAGTCACGTGTCGTTTGAGGAGGGCTCATTTGTGGAACCGCTGGCCACAGTGATCAGGGCTCAGAGGCGTGTTGGGATCTCACGTGACGACTCAGTCCTCATAGTTGGTGCAGGTCCCATGGGGCTCTTACATCTACTGAAGGTCAGGGAGATGGGTGTTTCCAACGTGATGATTTCCGATGTTTCAGAGTACAGGCTAGAGTTTGCCGGGTCACTGGGCGCATCCCATTTATTGAACCCCACTAAGCAACAAGTAGAGCAGGAAGCCAAGAAGGTAACCGATGGGCGAGGCGTTGATGTGGCTATAGTGGCGTCAGGTGCACCTCAGGCCATTCTCTCGGGCCTAAACTCAGTCAGGAAAGGTGGGAGGGTTCTCCTATTTGGTGTTCCGTATAAAGGAACAATACTAAACTATGATATCAGTGACCTGCTCAATAATGAAATCTCAGTGATCCCAAGCAACGCAGCTGTTGAGGAGGATACCAGGGAGGCCTTAAGACTCATTGCAGAGAGGAGAGTTGATGTGGGTAAGCTTGTGACACACAAATACGACCTAGAGCAGTTCCATGAGGCCGTAAGGGTAGCTAAGCAGGGCAACGCCATAAAGGTAGTAATAACAAGTTAGCAGGAACAGGAGATAGAGCAGGAGGGTGAGCCTGAAGAGGGTCAGTGCCCTCTTCACGTCTTCCGTTGAGGGAAGGTTTCCTGAGCCCACCGAGTACGCATTGACCTTCTCTAGCCTCACACCAAGGAGGCCAGCAGCCATGGCTATTGGGTACTTGGCGTTTGGGCTCTCCATATTGGCATTACGCAGGGAATTTATTGCACTTCTCGCGTTGAGTCCCATCAGGAGACCGGCCAGTAGCATTGTAAGTCCAGTCAATCTTGCGGGAATATAGTTGAGAATGGTGTCCATCTTGGCTGAGAAGTATCCTTCCTCAATCAGTTGAGGGGTCTTATAGCCAACCATACTATCCATGGTGTTGGCAAACCTCTGGAGCAATGCCCCCGGAAGCCCAAGCACCAGGAACCAGAAGAGGGGTGATGTTATACCGTCTACGAGGCTCTCGAAAAGGGATTCAATTGAGGCGGACGCAACGTGTCCCAGCGATACCTCTCTCAGGTCCCTTCTCACTATATTCTGCACGATTTTTCTGGATTCCTCTCTTAAGGGAATGGAGGAACTCACGATAGTGTAAAGCATCCTTATCGAGAAGGTGGTCTTCAGAACGAGGACGAGCAAAGGGATCTCGATCAACTTAAAGGGCAAGTAAAGGAAAACTAGGCAGAGGAAAAGCACCGGAACCACCGAGACGAACCAGAGCACTACGCCATAACCCTTCCCCTTGAAAGGTTTTATGAGTCTTTCCGATATTTTCCCCACATAGACGACCGGATGAACAAGGGTGGGCGGTTCGCCCATTATCAGGTCTAGAGCAAGTGAGGCAATGAGAACAGGGAGCACTTTATCTCACCAATCAGTATAATGGGGAAGCTTAACGTGATTGCCGCCCCAGTTAGGTCCCCGGATGAACCTCCCAGTACCCTTTTACCTGCGTATATGAAGAGTAGCATTAACACTGTCATGAGCACTGCGGAACATAGGGAGAGGAAAGGAACGCTTTCAATGAGCAGGGCAACCCATTTTCCCTTGAGTTTTTCGTGAAACATCCTACCAAGCGTGCTCCCCTCCATGGGATTGGATAGGGCAAGGGAGAGCAGGCCTACCACCCTGGAGAGGACCTCTGCTGAGATCAGCTGATAAAGGGTCTGGAGCCCCGTCCCTCCCATCACTTGGGTTGCAACGTAAAATATGGTAAGGTAAACCAACAACAGACCAATCCCTCCAGCTCCAACAGAAACGTCCTTCAGGGCCCTCTTCCTCTCCTCTTGAGTTCCTCTGATCATGAGCGCATCGCCAAAGTCCAGGAGGCCGTCCAAATGGTTGAACCCTCTCACAACCTCAACCACGGGAATCAGTAGAACCCATGCTAGACGCCCCATTACTGGATAAAGTGAGAGTACCACAAGGTAATCTATCACTCCAGTTACCAGTCCAACTACCAGAGGTGAAAGAAAGGCGAACTCCATCACAAGATCAAAGTCCACTCTTCCCGCTGGTATCACGGTGAAGAAGCTCAACTGCCCCAAAATTCCCTTTAATACTCGCACATTCCCATACTGGTAACATGGCCATTATAATATCTTCCAGCATGAGCGATTCCGGCAAGTCACTGGTTACCTCAGCGCTGGTGAGACATTTCAGGGCCGTCCCCTTTAAGGCGCAGAACATGTCACTGAATAGCTATCCCACCCATGATGGCGGGGAGATAGCCTTCATACAGGCATTTCAGGCCATGGGAAGTGGGCAACAACCTGAAAGGTTCATGAATCCAATCCTCCTCAAACCATCAGGAAAGGGCATAGAGGTGATTTTCTGGGGAGAGTCTCAGGGGAACTTCTCACCACAAGAATACTACTCTAGGCTCACGGAGTACTGGGAGAAGGTTAGGTCTGGGGTCAGGGATGACATGATCATAGAGAGCGCTGGGGGACTCGGGGAGCCCAATTTCATGGAGAGGGATCTCACAGGTTACAGGTTAATGCAGGAGGGCATAAACTCCATACTGGTACTGGACATAGATAGGGGAGGAGCTTTCGCCTCAGCCTATGGCATATATCAAATGTTGCCATCCTCTATAAGGGAGAGGTTGAAGGGATTCATCATTAATAAGTTCAGGGGAGACGAGAAATTGCTTGAGCCAGCAATCTCCTGGCTTGAGTCAAGAACCTCAATGAAGCACCTAGGAACCATTCCATACGACGAAAGGCTCAGGATAATGGCCGAGGATTCCATGAACGTATCGGATCTTGGAGACGGAGAGCTGGAGGTTGACGTGGTGGCATATCCGTACATGAGTAACTTCAATGAGTTTCACGCATTTGAGAGATCTAACGCAAGGTTGAGATTCGTTACTAAGCCTTCCCATCTGAGCAAGGCCGACTTGATCATACTCCCAGGAACAAGGAATACCAAGCTTTCCCTATCCTGGCTTGTGGAAAGGGGATTCGTGGAAGCTCTCAAGAGAAAGCCTGTTTTGGGAGTTTGTGGCGGATTTCAGATTATGGGTAAAACCCTTTATGATCCCCACGGACTGGAGGCAGGGGAGCCCTCCTCATATTCCGGCTTGGGTCTCCTTTCGATCGACGTTAAGTTCAGGAGAAGCAAGGTTGTCTCCTTATCCCTTGGAGAGTCAGACTATGGTATAATAGAGGGATATGAAATAAGAAGGGGGGAGATAGACTACGTTGAGGGCAAACCCCTGCTTCTTATAACTAGGAGGAACGATGAGCGCGTTGAGATCTATGACGGGGCAAGAAAGGATCAGTATGTGGGGTTAAGCGTTCACGGTTTCCTCTTCTCCGAGGGAGGGAGGAAACTACTCGAGGATTTTGGGATAAGGCTTAGAACCGGCTCCATGCAGGATGAGATAAAGGCGTCGGTGGAAAGGGCGTTCCGGATTCTAAAGGAGGTATTGGATCTGGACGCCATAGAACAGATTTATATGGATAGCATGGCTAAACAAGCCTAAATGTTCTCACCAGAGAAGTTTATCGAGGAGATAGAGCCTCAGATTAGATCGGTAGTGGGAGAGAACAGGGTGGTAGCAGCTGTAAGCGGTGGAGTAGATAGCACCACTGCTGCGGCCCTTATGTACAGGATTTTGGGAAATAAGGTCACCCCGGTCATGATAGATACCGGCTTCCTCCGTGAGAACGAGGCAAACAAGGTAAGGGACCTGCTGAAGAACGTGATGCCCCTTAAAATAGTGGACAGAAGTGAGAGATTCATTAGCTCAATAGAGGGTCTTGACGACGCGGAGGAGAAGAGGAAGAAATTCAGGGACGTTTTCTACTCAACCATTTCAGAAATAGTAGCCCAGGAGAATTCAAGGTTTCTAGTCCAGGGTACCATAGCGCCAGACTGGATAGAAACGCAGGGGGGAATTAAGACGCAACATAATGTCCTGGTTCAGTTGGGCATAAATACGGAAAAAACGTGGGGTTTCTCCCTTGTGGAACCTCTGGCTGATCTGTACAAAAACGAGGTCAGGGAATTGGCCAGATATCTGGGACTGCCCAGAGAGATATCCGAGAGGCAACCCTTTCCCGGGCCCGGATTGCTGGTTAGATGCGTGGGGAGACTCTCTAGGGAGAAACTGGAAATAACCAGGAGAAGTAATTTTATTGTGGAGAACGCGCTGGAGCCCTTGAAACCTTCCCAGTACTTCGCCGCAGTGTTTGAGAGCGACTCAACCCGTGACACGAGGTTATCTGAGCTCCTTCGAGACGAGATCATGGTCTATTCCGTTAAGTCAACGGGAGTTAAGGGGGATGTCAGAACTTACGGAAAGATGGCTTCCTTCAGTCTTAGGAATAGCTACAGGGAGATCAGGGAGATATCCCAGAAGATAACTAGCGGTGAGTATACCAGGGCCCTGATGAGAGTGAAGAGCGCCAAAGGAAAGTACACAGTGGCCATCAGGGCTGTTAGCACTGAGGATTTCATGACTGCTGATATACTTGAAGTGGAACCATCATTGCTCTCAAGGATCGCAGATGAACTGCTTAAAATTCCAGGGGTTGGCGAGGTAGTTTATGACGTTACCACGAAGCCTCCAGCTACAATAGAGTTTGAATAATAGAGCGAGATCTAAAAATCACGGTTTCAATAACACAATGGAATCGTAATCAGGATCTATCTTTACGTTTATTACCTTCAGCTTGGAATCCTTCCTCTCTAGAGAATCCTTCAATCCTCCGTAGGTATCCACGGTGATGGCTCCCACGGATCTCTCTAGGAACTCATCCACATCCACGAACGTCCCTGATTTTCCTATGGATGGTATATCCGATTTAAACGTGTCAAGGTAGGTCGCTCCACCATCGTTCAATATAAGCACGGTTCCCTTAGCCTTCTCTGCTCTCTGCTGAACTAGACCCACGTTCTTGAGTATACCGGCCAGATCAGTGATCCCTAAAGCCCCTGGATCGTTGGACTGTAGCACTCCTGCCACACCGATTCCTTTCTCTAGGATCGATTCGCTGGTGTTCCACACGGGGCTTTCCACAGGAAGTCTAACCAAGTCCAGAGTTGGAGCGCTCAGATCCACGAAGTATCTGGAGAATCTAAACTGTTGTAACAGCCTCGTTATGTCGTATGGCCACAACCCAGAGTGTGGTTTCATTGTAAAGATCCTTCTACCAGAAGCTATCTCACTTCTCACGTCCCTCTTGACGTTTTCCTTTATTTTCTGCTTAAGCGTAGTTATCAACTCCTTGAGGAAGAGGCCAGTATCTGCTACAATTGGGAGCTGGGGCATCACCACCTTACCTATGTCCTCCCCATCAACGTTATTGTGCATCAGGAAGCCCTTATACTTCATGGACCAGCCGGCTGTGCTCAATTGAGGTAGTCTGGAGCCAAGCACCAGAATGGAATCGGCCTCAATCATGAGTTTTGAGGCGATGTCCGTGGAAAACGCTCCCAATCCTTCACCTGCATAGAGTGGATGGGATGCGGGGAAAACTCCCTTGGCCCGGAAGGTTGTTATCACCGGGGCATCCAACAGTTCCGCTAGCTCCAGTAGTTGCGGAGATGCGTTACTTGCCCTAACCCCATATCCTGCCACAATCACGGGCAGTTTTGAGTTTCCCATTACCTCGGCTACCTTGGCCACAGTGTTCTTGTCAGGGGTCTTCCTCTCCGGTTTCTGTTCAGCGGTGGAAAGAGGGTAAGCCTTTAACCGGAACAATTCCTCGGCGATCTCCACGAGGGCTGGTCTTGCCCTGTTGCTCAGCGCCTCCTTGTATCCCTTTTCCACAGTTACAGTAATTTCCTCTATGCTGATCACTCTCTCCTTGAACTTAATGAAGGGCGAAAGGGAACCCGATACGTCATCAGGGGATCTCAATTCACCCACTCTCGCCTTTCCCACATCTCTATAGGACCTCAATGTCCCGATCATCAGCAGAGGAACGGAATCCGAGAAAGCCTGCGCAACTATACCACTGCCCTCAAGTAACGAGCTTCCAGGAGCGCTGATTACAACTCCTGCATCTCCAGAATCTCTGGCAAAGGCGTCCGCCAGTTCCAGCGCGTCCCTAACGCTCAGGGAAATATCTATTTCAAGGCCATACTGTACTAACCTCTCTCTGAGGAAATCGGGAATCGAGTTTGAGGTGAATACTCTCTTTACACCTATTTCCTTAAGGACGTAAGCTAGAGCCTCATCCCCTGTCATCTCCCTACCTACAGTCTCCTCCTTTCTCTTGGGCTGGCTCAAAGTTGGATCGCTATAATACCAGAAATTGTTCAATATAAACTTGAGAGCCGGGGGCGGGATTTGAACCCGCGAAATAACGGGTTTCCATCTCGGAACCCACTGCAGCCCCTAGCGCTACCAATGGTAGTGCCGCCTTAGACCGCTCGGCCACCCCGGCGATATTAGAGTTGGAGTAAAAAATTATAAAGTAATTGTGGTTGATGATGTGTGGTTTAGTTGATCACATTTGAGAAAATTGGAGAAATCTTGAGTGAAATAAAGGAGAGGATGGACTTCGTTATAATTGGTGACACGGTGGTGGACTTGGAACTGGGAAGGAAGGGAACGGAGAGTGACGTGGATCTGTTTCCCACCAACTTTAGTGTGTTAGTGGAATACGACGTTCTCCGGAGCCTCGCTGACGAAAAGGGCTGGGATATGGGTTCCACCCCGATTGACACTCCTAGGATAGTGGTTCCACTAAGTGATGAGCAATTGCAGATAGACTTCTACGAGAATATCCAAGACTTCTTTGTTCCGCCTGTCGTCATTGAGAGTGCAGAGGAAAGGGAGATAGGAAGGGATACGTTTAAGGTCATAAAGCTGGAGGATTATATTCTCCTTAAGGCCAACGCATTCAGGGATGAGGACGAGGAGGAACTAAAGAAAATCGTACAATTGATAGGGGAGAAGAAACTAAAAATCGACTTGAAACTTTTGAGGGAACATAGCAAGGCTTTCGAAGAAAATAGCGAAAGTGTGAGAGAGAGGCTCTCTTCCCTAGGTTTCAAGCTCTCTTAGTTGGTAGCTCTTTCTTCTTAGGTCTAAGGTTGGTGCTATGACATCTTCTGCATTTTGTGGCCCTGATGGAGTTGAGAGCGCCGCAGTTTCTGCATACCTTCTTTATAAACACTCTCTCCTGCACTATCTGAATTTTTGCCTGATCCGTTAAAGGCATCCGTTCCTACCCAGTACTTATATAATAGCTAGATTCAAAAGTATTGCGGTAAAGGGAGAGTGGACTTAGAATGAAAATTCCTCTTGATTACCTTTGTGTGAGGAGCGGCCTTCTTTGCAATCGTTGCCAAGGTCTGGTGGACAGCGGTCAAGTCGACCAGTTTGAGGTTAAGGTAATGGAAGCTTTGTTGGACCTAGAGGAGACGCAGTTCAGGGAACTGAAGGATGCTACCTACTATAAGGCCATAAGGTCAGGGAACTTGCTGATACTTTTGGTGGAAAGTCCGCCCTCCATAGATTCATCTAAATGGATTAAGATAGCCCGCGCACTTCAGGACAAACTCAAGCTAAAGGTCAGGATTCTGGAGAAGACCACAAGCATAAAGAACAGTGCGGTCCAGCTTCTCTCTCCGGCTAGGGTGCTCGGTGTGAATACGGTTTGGTTACCTGACGGTTCTGTTCAGTACGTGATAAGGGTAGCAAAGAATGAGAAGAGGCTCTTACCAGCAAACGCGGTGGATCTAGAAAACGCTTTATCCAAGATCCATGACACTAAGGTCAAAATAAGGGTTGAGTAATGCTCCGGACGCATTTCATTCAGGATGTAACACCAGATCTGGATGGAAAGGAAGTTGTTTTAGCCGGTTGGGTTCACAACGTTAGGGACCTGGGAGGAAAGAAGTTCATCCTTCTCAGGGATAAGAGCGGAATAGGTCAGGTTGTGGTTGATAAGTCCTCCCCATCATTTGAAGTCGCCAGGGAGCTAAGCCAGGAGTCAGCGATACAGGTTAAGGGTACGGTTAAGGCTGACAGGAGAGCACCCAACGGAGTTGAGGTATCTTGCAATGAACTGAGGATTCTCAGCAAGGCTAAGGCACCCCTGCCCCTAGATGTCTCTGATAAGGTTAAGGCTGATATAGAAGTTAGGCTGAAGGAAAGGCTCCTAGATTTGAGAAGGCAGGAAATGCAGGCAATGATCAGGATACAGTCCACAGCCGTGAGAACCTTCAGGGATACACTTTACAAACACGGATTTTATGAGATATTTACACCAAAGATCATCGCCACAGGAACCGAAGGAGGCGCCCAGCTCTTCCCAGTGATATACTTTGGGAAGGAGGCATTTCTTGCCCAGAGCCCACAGTTATACAAGGAGTTACTTGCGGGGGCAGTTGAAAGGGTTTTCGAGGTCGCCCCAGCATGGAGGGCTGAGGAATCGGACACCCCTTACCACCTGGCTGAGTTTATAAGCATGGATGTGGAGATGGCCTTTGCGGACTACAATGACGTCATGAACATAGTTGAGGACGTAATAGCTAACGTGCTTGATAACGTAGCTAAGAACCATCAGAACGATCTGGCAATACTTAATCACAGACTTCCCTCCATAACCAGACCCATCAAGAGGGTTACGTATAGGGAGGCAATAGAGATACTGCAGTCCCAGGGGCTTCCCACAAAGTTCGGGGATGATATAGGCACTCCCGAATCTAGAGTACTTAACAAGGTACTGGAACAGGACCTTTACTTTATCACGGATTGGCCGGCAGAGGCACGCCCATTCTACACTAAGAGAAAGGAGGGTAATCCCGAGATAAGCGAGAGCTTCGATCTGGTTTACAGGTGGCTGGAACTCGTCTCTGGAAGTAGCAGGAATCACACCAGGGAGGTTCTGGAAAAGGAGTTAAGGGCGCGTGGTCTTAATCCCATCAACTTTGAATTCTTCCTGAAGTGGTTCGACTACGGCATTCCTCCACACGCCGGGTTTGGAATGGGACTGCAGAGATTTATGCTAATGCTAACTGGCCTTCAGAGCGTCAAAGAGGTATCCCTGTTCCCTAGAGATAAGAAGAGACTCGTCCCCTGATCAAGTGAACTCTTTTGGATCAGTATTAAGGATCTCCGATAGGACCACGGTGGCATACATACCTCTCTCTAGGGAAAATGTCACGTAGTTCCCGTCGAAATACAAGTTTCTTACACTCATGAAGGCACTTCTTTTTACAGGTCTCAGGGAGATTCCCAGTTCCTCAATGTGAAAGCTACCCCTCTGTATTCCTTCCTCCTCAAAGACTTCCATGCACTCAGCATCACACTGTTTTGGATCTGTGGGAACCACAATCTGGTCGGTCTCATACACAGTGGAATACCTGAGTTTTCTGGACAGGATCCTGTTGAAAAGGTAACTTTGGTATGCCTCCACATAAAAGCTAAGTTTAACCTGGGACTTCCTCAGGGCTGATAGACAATCTTGAGTCTTCATAAGTTCCAGATAGATATTTCTCTCCTGGCTTGGTATTTTCTTGAGAAGCTCTCCCTTCACTTTTCCCTCCATGTATTGCGTTCTGAATATCCTGATGTTCTCGTTCTCCCAGATGAAGGGATATCCCAAGATGAAATCTACTCCCTTACACCAATCTCTCTGCGTTATGGCCTTTCCCACCAGATGGGTTATAGGTCTTCTGGTTCCGAACCTCTGGTATCCCACAAAGGCTGGTAACACACCCTCCTTTCTGATCGCGTTAATCCTCTCCCCAATCTCCTCCCTGTCCTCTGTAACCAGGTTAATGGAGAAGATATTGCCAGTGTGATTTAATTTAGTTGAGGTATAGCCCACGAACTCTATGGAGAAGGATTCCTCCGCGTGAAAATCCAAGGCCTTCCTTGATACGTATATTAGCTGTTCCGTGACTGCATTGGCATCCTTAATCCCTAGATAACCTGGTCTTTCACCCAGAAGTGAGGCCAGCCTAGTCATGACAGCGTTGTGTTCCATTCCCCTCTTCTTCAGAAGGTACACGGCATATCTCCCCCTCTCCGATCCCCGCCAAAGAGTGCACGGCTTTCCGTCAATTTCCTCCGTTACCCTGAATCCGTCTGGCCTTGGGATTGTGACGTGAATGGGTGGCCATTGATGTACCTTAAACTCTATTCCTATGGCAAGATCAAGTAGGTTCATCCTATCACAGCAGTTTAAGGTCTCCAGTTATTTTGTCAATTAGATCATCGGGCCCAGGGCCTATTCCTGCACACGTTATGGTTCCAGGTTCCACCTGAGTTCTCCCCGCATCCGATATTATAGATGTTGGCAATCCCTGAGACCTAGCTCTATCCACCCTTGACAAAAGATCTTCCAGGGAGCTCACCTTAACCACCACCTTAGGTTGCCCCTCGTTAAGCCAGAGATCAAGCCAGTCCCTCCAGCTCGATCTGGTAAGACAGTCCAAGACAAGACTGACCGCAGCGTGGGCGACCTGTGCAGCTATCTTACCTTTCCCCATACTGATGTCCGTTCTTACCATTACCACCATTTTCATATGATTCCCCATCTATGGACGCCAACAACCATTTTAATGTAATCAGATAGAACTAAGCCTTGCCCTTCCTGGTCCAGGATCTTGTACGGTCAGATATATTAGATTTTATAAACCCAGAGAATTGGTATTAGAGAGGTTATTCATTATGTCGATGAGGCTAAGTCTAAGGGAAGAAGTGGAACCGCCTGTGTGTTCCAGTTGCGGGAAGATAATGCATCCCAAGGAGAAGGGCGCGATTTTCAACTGTCCCAACTGTGGCGAAGTCACCATATACAGGGATATGTACTGTAGACTGCAGGGAGTTTCCTACACCTGCCCCAAATGCGGATTCGTTGGTCCTTGAGGTGATCTCATGACGGATGTTATGGTGGTCTTGAAGGTTTTCCCAGAAGGAGATGAGACGGATCTCGAAAAAGTCGCCAACGAGCTGGTCTCAAAACTTCCAGAGGGTTACAAGCTAGTTAGGAAGGAAACCGAGCCCATAGCCTTTGGATTGAAGGCCCTAGTTGTATATGTTTCCATGCCTGAGAAAACAGAAGGTGGGACTGATACCTTGGAGGAGCTAGCATCTGGCATAGAAGGGGTCAGTCACGCAGAAGTAGTGGGAATAACAAGGCTCGGGTTTTAAAGCAGTGTATAAGTTAATCTCTTTTATCCTGTAGTGCATATTTAACTTGATTAGATTTGAGTGCTGGTTCTACCCCAGAGCAAAGGTCGCCAAGGCGAGAATTGTCTCTGAAGGTTATGGAGGCAAGGCAAAAGGACGTAGGCCGAGGAAAGGTAAGAATAGACGTTGAGATGCTTGCTCAAATAGATGTAAGCCCAGGAGATGTGGTTGAAATTGAGGGTACGAGGAAAACTGCTGCAATAGCTTGGCCACTCTCCCCCGATGATGCTACCAGTGAGAGGGATATAATCAGGATGGATGGAATAACCAGAAAGAATGCTGGCGTCTCCATAGGTGACAAGGTAACGGTGAGGAAGGCCTCTGTGAAACAAGCGGCGTCCATTAAGCTTGCCCCCTCAAACTTCTCCATTACCGTGGATCCAGGCTTTGTGGCATACGTAAAGAAGAAGCTCAAGGAATTTCCCCTTGTTGAGGGGGACACGGTTCTGATCCCCGTGCTGGGTCAGGCTATCCCCTTCACTGTGATTCAAGTTAGGCCGGCATCAATTGTCATGGTCGTTGATGAGACCAGTATATCAATTTCCGACAAACCCATAGAGCAGACTAGGTATCCTAGGGTCACGTATGAGGATATAGGAGGAATGAAGAATGTCATACAGAAGATCAGGGAATTAGTGGAGCTACCACTCAGGCATCCAGAGCTGTTCAAGAGACTAGGCATTGAACCGCCTAAGGGAATAATGCTGTATGGTCCTCCAGGTGTGGGTAAGACCCTATTGGCTAAGGCAGTGGCTAATGAGACCGAGTCCTATTTCACCTCGATAAATGGGCCAGAAATAATGAGCAAGTTCTATGGTGAGAGCGAGCAGAGACTCAGGGAGATCTTTGAGGATGCCAAGAAGCATGCTCCAGCCATAATATTCATAGATGAAGTGGATGCCATAGCACCCAAGAGGGATGAGGTGATTGGTGAGGTTGAGAGACGTGTTGTGGCCCAGTTGTTAACCCTTATGGACGGTCTAGAGAGCAGGGGAAATGTGATAGTAATAGCTGCTACAAACAGGCCAAACGCTGTCGATCCTGCCCTGAGAAGACCTGGAAGATTTGACAGGGAAATAGAGATACCTCTACCAGATAAACAGGGCCGGCTAGAGATACTTCAGATTCACACCAGGAATATGCCTCTATCCAAGGATGTGGAACTTGAGAAACTAGCTGACATAAGCCACGGGTACACTGGAGCCGACCTATCAGCTCTAGTTAGGGAAGCAGCGATGAATGCCCTGAGAAGATACCTACCCATGATAGATATCAGCCAGGATAAGATTCCACCAGAGATCCTAGAAAGGATGGAGGTAAAAATGGAGGACTTCATGAACGCGTTCAAGGAAATTGTGCCCAGCGGCATGAGGGAGATTTACATTGAGGTTCCAGAGGTAAAGTGGGATGATATAGGCGGTCTGAACGAGATTAAGGAAGAATTAAGAGAAGTTGCCGAATATCCCTTAAAGTTCCCTGATTACTATGAAACCGCAGGAGTTGAGCCACCCAAGGGTATACTACTGTTTGGACCCCCAGGCACAGGTAAGACTATGCTGGCTAAGGCCGTTGCCACAGAGAGCGGAGCTAACTTTATCGCTGTGAGAGGGCCAGAGGTTCTCTCCAAGTGGGTGGGTGAGAGCGAAAGGGCAATCAGGGAGATATTCAGGAAGGCTAGGATGTACGCGCCTTCAGTGATATTCTTCGATGAAATAGATGCCATAGCCCCCATGAGGGGAATTTCCTCAGACTCCGGTGTAACAGAGAGGTTAGTTAATCAGTTACTTGCCGAGATGGACGGCATAGAGAACCTAGACAATGTGGTTATAGTGGCGGCAACCAACAGGCCAGACATACTGGATCCGGCCCTACTGAGACCTGGACGGTTTGAGAAGCTTATGTACGTACCTCCACCTGATAAGAACGCTAGGTACGATATCCTGAAGGTTCATACCAAGAAGGTAGCCCTATCAGACGAGGTCAACTTGGAGGAGCTGGCGGAAAGGACCGAGGGATATACGGGTGCAGATCTAGCAGCTCTAGTAAGAGAAGCTGCAATGAGGGCCATCAGGGAGGGTATGAGGGAATGCGTGAACAAGGTCAGTGCAGCCTGTCCGCCCAACGATAAGGATTGTCGCGACGCTAAGATGAGAGATTGCATGAAGGGAGCGACCATCAAGGTAGAGAACAGACATTTCAATGAGGCGTTGACCAAGGTTAAGCCATCTCTGAGCCAGGAAATGATACAATTCTACCAGACGTGGATCGATAAGGCGAGGCAGCAACTACCCAGGCAAACCGTAAAACCCAGCACATTTACGTGACAATTCATGTGGAGAGACACACCTCTGATTTACATCGTGCTCGAGAAGCTACGCAAGATAAATGGAACCATAAGGGATGAGGACCTCTACAAGGAAATAAAGAAGGACGTGAATTACGAGTTTTCATTTAGCGATTTTCTTAAGGCGCTAATGGCTCTGGAAATAAGGGGGGTCATTAGCGTATCGTTAATTAGGGAGAACACCAGAATGGTTACTTATCTAGGTGAAAAGGAATAGGCGTAGATCTTTCCGATCTGGTCTCGGATATAAAGAGGGATCTTAACCTTGCTGAGGTCAAGGGAAAGAAGGTCGGAATTGACGCGTATAATGCCATTTACCAGTTTCTTGCTGCCATCAGGCAGTATGACGGAACTCCCCTCATGAATAGACAGGGCAAGGTGACCAGTCACCTGAATGGGGTATTTTACAGAACAGTGAACTTGCTCGAGGAGGGAGTAATCCCCATTTATGTTTTTGACGGAAAACCACCAGAGTTGAAAGCTCAGGAACTGGAGAACAGGAAAAGGATAAAGGAAGAGGCTGAAAAGAAGCTGGAAAAGGCCAAGGAATCCGGGAAGCTGGAGGAAGTCAGGAAATACTCCCAAATGACGTCCAGACTGACAACTGATATGGCGAGGGAGAGCAAGGAACTTCTAGAGTATATGGGGATCCCCACCGTTCAAGCTCCATCAGAGGGCGAAGCTGAGGCTGCCTTCCTTAATTCCAAGGGGATTGTATACGCCTCCGCAAGCCAGGATTACGACTCATTGCTCTTCGGCGCAGAGAGGTTGATAAGAAACCTCACCATTAGCGGGAAAAGGAAACTGCCCAATAAGGACGTTTATGTGGAAGTAAAGCCTGAGATTATTGAATCGGGCATTCTCTTGAAGAAACTGGAGATAACGAGGGAGCAACTCATCGATATTGCGATCCTGGTGGGGACAGATTACAATCCTGAAGGGATAAAGGGAATAGGTCCCAAGAAAGCCTATAAACTGATAAAGACTTACAAGAAAATTGAAAATATAGATAAAAAAGAACTGCCCGAGCCAATCTACTTCGATTATGAGAAGATAAGGGAACTGTTCCTGAAACCCCAGGTAGTTCTTCCCTCAGTCTCTCTGGAACTAGGCGATCCAGATCCCAGTAAGATAATTCAGTTTCTCGTGAATGAAAACGATTTTAATGAGGAGAGGGTGAGAGGGGCCGTAGAGAGACTTCAGAAAGCCATGAAGGAGATAAGGGACATAAAAAGGCAAACAGGGTTGGATCAGTGGTTTTAACAGGTTCATAATGTGAATTTAAATCTTAACACGCATATTTGATTTGTGTCATTTACGAGTACTCGCTATTTTCCTGTATTTCTTAACCTGGCAGGAATGCGAATCCTAGTTGTTGGTGGAGGTAAGGTTGGGACTAAACGGGCTCTCAAGTTCCGGGAATACGGAGCTGACGTTACGGTTGTTTCCCTATCATTTTCAGATGAACTCTCCAAGAGGGAAGACATCAGGAGGATCGAGCTGGATGCGAGGGAAGTCGATCAGGAATTCCTGAGGGATTACGACATAGTGGTGACGGCAACCAATAGCCCCGAGTTAAACTCCAGGATATGCGACCTCTGCAGGAAGGCAAGGAAGCTGTGTAATAACCCAACTAACCCGCCCGATTCATCTTTCATTGTTCCCATTTTTTATGAAGACGAGGACATAGGTATTGCCGTTACTACCATGGGAAAGTCGAGCATAATGTCAAAGGTGATACTTGACAGGGCCCTGGAAGCTGTGAGGGAGGACCCCAGGATATTGCTTGAATTGAAGGTTATGTCTGACGTAAAGACAATGCTGAAGAGAAGGGTGAGTGACCCAGGCACTAGATATACTCTCTATCAAAAAATATTTGTTGATAGAGAATTCGAAAGTTTCATTAATAACGGAAATGTGAGTAATGCATTAAAAAGGGCAGAGGAGATCGTCAATGAACATAGCCAATGATATCATGGACTCGTACTCTGCAATAGTTTACACTCACAAGACCGTTGGAGTGGATAAGCTGGCCTCCCATTATCTGGGCTGGAATGAGATAAAGGAGCTCTCCAAGTATTATGACGGGGAGATGGCCGTTCTACAGACGTGCAACAGGATAGAAATTTACCTTTTCTCGAGAGACAGGTCAAGCGTAAGCGAGATACTCCATTATCTTAACGAGGTTCACAACAAGGTCATATCCACAGATGCCACGATTCTGAGGGGAAGGGACGCGGTCAAACATCTATTCGAAGTTGCATCAGGTATTGATTCCCTATCTGTGGGCGAGTATGAGATACTGAAGCAGATAAAGGATGCCATGAGGGACTCCATGAAGTTGGGCATAGGATCCCGTTACATGAGGGCGCTTCTTGAGAGATCCCTGAAGGTAGGAAGAAGAGTCAGACTAGAGACTGCAATCTCTCGTGGTAAGGTAGGCGTATATTCACTTGCCGTGGAGTTCGCCAAAAGTCGTTTCGGCGACATTGTGAATAAGAGAATAGCCATTCTTGGGGCAGGAGAGATTGGGGGAAAACTCGCTCTCATTCTCCACAACGAAGGGGCAACTGACGTGACCATCTTCAACAGGACCTTTGAGCGCGGGAGGAACTTGGCTATCAAGTACGGATATAGTTACTTCCCACTGGACTTCAGCAGGCTACATAACTACGATATAATTTTCTCAGCCATATTCTATCCAGACAAGGTTAAGGCCCCTGAAGGAACGGTTGTCATAGATCTGGGATCTCCGCCAGTGTTTGAGGGTCCAAACGTGTACACCCTCAAGGATCTAGAGGAACTATCAAGGGCTAAGCTGGAGGAAAGGCAGAAGGAGGTTGAGAAGGCACAGTCTATAATTGAAGAGGGGTTAGAGGACTTCAGGAAGGACTGTCTGAAACTGGTCTATGACGATTTTGTTTCATCTTTCATGTCTAGAGTTGAGGAGACTAGAAAGGAGGAAGTGGAGAGGGCCCTGAGGGTACTCGGAGATAATAGCCAGGAAACCAGGGATGTCTTGGATGCCATGACTAGGTCCATGATCAAGAAGATTTTCTCTCCAATGTTTCAGAACATGAGACGGGCAGTTGAAAACAATGAGATAAACTACATTAACTTAGCCACATCACTATTCACTCATGGTGGGATATCCCAAGATAAGACCGAGAAGGTTAAGGCAGAACAAGAATATAAGGGACGCAGTAGCGGAGACGAAGCTGAGTCGTGATGATCTGATCCTGCCCATCTTCGTCAAGGAAGGTATATCCAAACCTGAGGAAATATCTTCAATGCCCGACGTTTACAGATACCCCGTGGGGGACCCTCTCATCAAGTTCGTCGAGGAGAATTACTCTAAGGGCATAAGGAAGGTCATCCTCTTTGGGATTCCATCCTTCAAGGACAACGTGGCAAGCTCAGCCTTTCAGAAGGATGGGGTAATTCAGAGATCTTTGAAAATATTGAGGGAAACCTTCGGGGACAGGATACTTCTCTTCGCTGACGAGTGCACCGATGAGTACACAAGTCACGGGCATTGCGGGATAGTGAATTACAGGGGGAGTCAATATTACATTGATAATGACGAGAGCTTGAAGGTTCATGCCAAGATAGCTCTATCTCAAGCTGAGGCGGGTGCAGACGTGGTAGCGCCCTCCAGCATGATGGATGGAGTAGTTGGAGCCATAAGAGAGGAACTTGATAAGAACGGCTTCACCGACACCCTAATAATGTCATACAGCGTGAAATATGCCTCAGTTTTCTATTCCCCCTTCAGGGAGGCAGCGAGCTCAGCCCCTGCCTTTGGTGACAGGAAAAGTTACCAGATGGATCCACGCAATGCCCATGAGGCAATAAAGGAGGCTAGGCTAGATGTGGAGGAGGGAGCTGACATCCTCATGGTTAAACCTGCTCACACTTACCTTGATGTGATTAGGCTGGTGAAGGAGACCTATCCCGAATATCCCCTGGCGGCTTATCATGTTAGTGGGGAATACTCCATGATTAAGGCCGCGGTCCTCAACGGCTGGTTAAATGAAAGAGCGGCTGTTCTGGAGATCACCTACGCCATAAAACGTGCGGGAGCCGACATGATCCTGACATATTATGCCCCGAAACTTGCTGAATGGATTTCGGAGGCGAGTCCGTTTTGAGCAGCGAGTTATGGAACAAGGCCCAGAGCCTCTTTGCCGGGGGAGTGAATAGTCCCGTTAGGGCAGCAGTGAAACCTTTTCCCTTCTATACTAGGTCGGCAAAGGGGGCATATCTGGTTACAGAGGACTCCAAAAGGCTCATCGATTTCGTTTTAGGCTACGGCCCCCTCATCCTAGGTCACGCTCATCCTAGAGTTATTGAGGCTGTAAAGGATCAGCTGGAGAGGGGATGGTTGTATGGAACCCCAAGCAAGGCTGAGGTGGAATTGGCCTCCCTTATAACGAAGCATATACCCACTGCCCAGAAGGTCAGGTTTGTGAACAGCGGCACTGAGGCGACCATGACTGCACTTAGGCTGAGCAGGGGATTCACAGGCAGGAGTAAGATACTCAAGTTTGACGGTAACTATCACGGGGCACATGATTACGTTCTCATTGACGCGGGAAGCGCAGCTTCAGAGTTCGGTGTACCCTTTTCCCATGGCATACCAAGCGAGGTATCATCCACAGTGCTGGTTTGCCCCTACAATGATCTGGTGTGTACGGAATCTGTGCTAAGGAGGGAGGAAATAGCTGGGGTTATAGTGGAACCAGTAATGGGAAACATGGGAGTTATTCCTCCAGAGAAGGACTTCCTACCGGGTTTGAGGAAACTAACCAGCGAATACGGGGCAGTGCTCATATTCGATGAGGTGATAACGGGTTTCAGACTGGGACTGGGCGGTGCGCAATCGTATTTTGGAGTGAAACCCGACCTGACAACACTGGGGAAAATTATAGGAGGAGGTTTTCCCATAGGCGCGGTGTGCGGAAGGAAGGATATAATGGACCAGCTCACTCCCTCTGGAAGGGTGTTCAATGCTGGAACCTTTAATGCCAACCCTATCTCCATGACAGCTGGGATAGCCACAATCCATGAACTTGAGAGAGGGGAAGTATACAGGGTTAGTGAAAAGGCCGCAAGGATACTCTCTGAGGAAATAGATGGTGCAATAAGGATGGACCACGTGGTGAACAGGGTCTATAACTTCTTCCAATTCTTCCTGGGGGTGAGAGATGTTAAGAACGCCGGTGACGCTCGTAAGGCAAAGAGGGACCTTTACGTCAGAATTCACGAGAATCTCCTAAGGGATGGGGTCTTTATCCCTCCAAGCCAGTTTGAGGCCCTATTTACCTCCGGGGCTCACGACGAGGAGGTTGTGAACCAGAGCGCCAAGGTTTTCAAGAAGGTCCTGGAGGATCTAACGTGAAGATAAGGATTGCAGCCAGGGGGAGCAAGCTCAGCCTTAAACAGGTAGAGATAGTGACCTCTTTCCTGGAAAGCCAGGGATATGAGACAGAATTCATTGAGATCAAGACTAAGGCAGACCTGTTCGGAAACAAACCCCTCCATGAGATAGGGAAGGGTGTTTTCGAGAAGGAAGTGAACGAGGCCGTCCTGGAGGGTAGGGCAGACGTGGCGGTGCACAGCATGAAGGACATGTCCTCAGAGTTACCCCTTGGCCTTGAATTGCTCGCAACTCCCAGGAGGGAGGACCCTGTAGATGTTCTGGTCTCTGAGCTTGACCTTGGCGAATTGCCAGAAAAATCGCGAATAGGTACAGGGAGTCTAAGAAGGGCCAACTTCCTCAAGGTCATGAGGCCAGACCTTGTGGTAGAGAACATAAGGGGCAACGTGGACACGAGGTTAAGGAAATACAGGAACCGTGAGTATGATGGTATCATCCTAGCTGAGGCAGGATTAAGGAGACTTGGGGTTGACATTAAGAGATTTCCCCTTGATGTTGATAGCTTCACTCCAGAACCCAATCAGGGAATAATAGCAGTTGTGGGAAGCTCCAAGCTCAGGGGTATGTTCCAAGAACTTAATCATGTAGGGACCATGATGGAGGCCCTGGCTGAAAAGGAGACAGTGAAGGTAGTGGGAGGTGGCTGTCACTCCCCATTGGGGGTTTTATTTAGACTGGAGGATGACGTCTTATCTGGGATAGCAAGTTACAGTAATGGGATGAAGCGCGTTACGGTTAAGGTTTCCACCCGCGAATCACCTCAGATCGCGGGACGCGAACTGGGAAAGATGCTGGTAAAGGCGATGAAAAATGAGGGTCTTATACCTTAGACCTGAGGGGAGCTCTCTACCGGAGATTCCAGGGTTTGAAGTGCTTAACGTCTCAATTTTCTCCGTGAAGTGTCTGGAGTACAATGACTCCTACCTTGGTAGTGAGGGAATAGCCTTCACCAGTGTGAACGCGGTGAAATGTTTCAAGGACTTCAACAGGATAGGGAATAAAAGGATATTTTCCATTGGGCCAGGGACAGCAGAGGAGTTGAGGAAGCACGGCTTTGAGTCAACCTACCCCACCAGGTATACCAGCAGGGATCTGGCCCTCCTCATTCTGGGTAGCGGGATTCGAGAGGTCACCGCGTTCAGAAGTCTTAAGGCCTCAGATGATATGAGGAAACTCCTCGTTTCCATATCCTACCACGAGGTGTATAACTACGACCTCATTCTCGACGACGGCAAACTAAACCAGGTTAGGGAACTTCTCTCAACCTGTTCCGTGGACGTTGTGGTGCTCACGAGTTCATTAATAGCTAAAAGTGTAGCTAATTTCATAAGGGATTGTCATAGAGTAGTTACCATAGGACCAATGACATCTGCTTCACTGAAAACACTTAGACCGGACTTGAGTTTCATTGAAAGCGACGAGTCCACAATAGAAGGGACCGTTAAGGTTATGAAGAATTTGAGAGGAGGTGAAATGAATGGATGATATTAGGGATCTGCTCCTCAAGGTGCTCAGGAAGATAGATCCTACAGTGGTTGAGGATACCGTGGACATAAAGTTCATACAGAACTTCAAGGATCGATATGACGTATTTGGACAGTTCAAGAACGCCAAGGGAATTTACGAATTCGCTGTTAGCTTTGATAACAAGGGGAACATAAAGAGGGAACATGTTAACATGATAGCCCCTCACAAAATCAGGGATGACATAGAACGTAAAGTTTACGATAAAGGTGATTGATTGAAAGTTTTATTGGTAGTTGTGGATGGGCTGGCCTATCATCTAATGGAGAGATTCATACATCAGTTACCAGCTATCCAAGAAATGGCTGAGAACGGAGTATACGGCCCACTGGAGAGCACCTTCCCATCCATAACTCCTGTGGCCTTGGCCTCACTTTTTACCGGAGTATCACCTAAGGTTCACGGTGTTGTGGCACCTAGAATATTTGTTAAAGGTAGAAAGATCCAATCCAGTATCTCCGCCTTCTCCAGTAATTCCCTTTTGGTGGATCCCCTCTGGACTATACTGGGAAGGAAGGGCTACAGGGTCATGGTAACCTCTGCTCCCCAGGCTTTGCCAGATAAGTGGAAACTTGATAACGTAATTCTCTTCGATCCGTATAAGGCAAAGCTGAAGAAGTGCTCGGAGAGCATAGTCCTCAAGGAAGGGGAAAGCGAGTTTCTTGGAATGAAGTGGAGCGTGAAGGGAGAGGACCGGGCCTACATTGTCCAGGTGGAAGGAAGGGAATTCAAGGTAGAGAAAGACTCATGGCTTGGACCATTGGAACTTGATGGTAAATGCGGAGAGGAGGAGCTGAAGTTCTCAGTCTTCCTTCACGGGAACAATCACGGAGTGTATGTGACTCCTCCAGCCTTTCTGAACTTCAAGTGGGGTAATAACAGGGAGCTTCTACTTGAGGTTTGGGAGAACGTGGTCAAGAGAGTAGGTATGCTACTGGATGGGGACTACAAGGGCTTGAACAAGGGTATCATAAGTTTCGATGAGTACCTGAAGACTGCGGAGCTTTCCTTTAACTTCTTTGTGGAGTACTCCCTCTATCTCCTCAGGAAGAGGGATTGGGACTTCGGGATAACTTACCTTCCCATAGTGGACAATCTTCAGCATCTCTTGTATGGCGTAGATGATGGAAAGGCGTTGGATTTCATCTTTGAAGCCTACAAGATGGCTGATAAGTTTCTAATGTTACATCGGGGTTTAGCAGAAAATATATTCCTTTGTTCCGATCATGGAATAACAAAGATAAAGAAGAGAGTCTACGTAAATAAAATATTGGAGAGGTTGAACGTGTTGAAGATGGATGACGGTAAGATAAACTGGGGGAAGACCAAGGCCTACTATGGTGGAGGAGGGATGATCAGAATAAACCTCAGGGATAGGGAAGAGGCTGGCGTGGTTTATCCAAAGGAGTATCAGAAGCTTGTGAGATACATTGTGAAGAACCTGGAGGAACTGAAGGATGACGGAGAATCAATTTTCACCGGAATTTACATGAGGGATACGCCGGCCTCAGATAGGCAGGGCGACATAGAGTTAAGTATAAGGGATTATTATTCGCTGAGCTCCAACGTTGACCATGAGAACGAAATAGATCCTGTAAGACCCTATTCCACCTCCACGGGTGATCACGGATTCTACAGGAAGGAAGATCTTTACGGGGTAGTGCTGGGGTCAGGTCCCAGTCTGGCTAAGGGTAGGAAGATAAAGGCAAAGATCATTGACATAGCTCCAACCATCCTGAAAATCATGGACGTTCAGGGTTCCAAGATGGAGGGAAGGGTCTTGGTGGAGGCCCTGAGTAATGGAGGCCAGGAGTAAGAGACATGGTAGGATCAGGGCACCCTTTGATTGCGAGAAGGGGTTGCCCTACACCGAGGTCAATTTGAATGGGAAACTGATGGAAAACTGCGAGCCTGTAACGAGACTTAAAGGCTTCAGTCTCCCCTTCAGCGGGATGTACCTGCACCGCGTTAAGTTCATAAGACATGTTCCTTGGCTCCTGGAGAAGATAGCTGAAAGAATGAACGTTCCAGAACGCTACTCTGCCCTGGAGGAATATGCGGAGGAGAGGATTAACGTGGATACATTGATAATAGGATCAGGACTCTCTGGCCTGACCGCACTCTCCAGGAGTAAGGGTATACTGGTGACAAACGACCTTTTTACTGACCTCTTTGATGATCCCCTTCATCAAGGAGAACTAGTGAGCAAGATCAAGGAAGTGATCAAGCAGAACGAGAGCAGAATCATCCAGGGCGACTTCATGGGAAAGTTCACGGAAGGTTTCGTGGTCAGAGCGGGTAAAAAACTGCTCCTTATTTCACCCTCCAAGGTTATCTTTGCCGTGGGCGGAAGATATTTGCCCCCAATTTTCGAGGGTAACGACTACCCGAACGTGATTTCTAGAAGGTTATATCTCAAGAGGAGATCAATTTACAGTAAGGTTGTGGTCCTTGGCTCCTCAGATGACGCAATTAAGACAGCTTTGGTAGCCGGTGCCAAGATCCTCATTCCGCGCGGGGTGAGACTCTTCTCAAGGAGGTACCTGGAGTTGGCTGAGACTAAAGGGGTGGAGATAGAAGAGGTCAGCTTCCTGAGGGTGAAACCTAAGAACAGCAAGCTTTCCGTGGAGTGGGATAGGGGCAATCAGCTTGTGGATGCAGTGGTGTTCGCTCCGGTGAAGCAACCAAGGATAGAGTCAATGGCCAATGCCGGTTGCGAGTACAGGTTTTACCCCAACATGGGAATATATCTCCCGGAGCACGACATGGACGGTTACATGAGGAGCTGTGGGCATTTCGTGGTTGGAGGGGCTAGGGGGATTTGGGATGACGAGGCATCAATGCTAAGCGGGGAGGCACCATTTAACGCTGAGGCCCTATCTTCCCTGAGTTATCACCTCAAGGAAATGCCCCTTCACGAATATTATACGAGGAACTTCGTGTCCGTGAGGAGTCCATACTACTACTCTCCTGGTGGATACGCCTGTTTCTGTGAGGATGTGCTCTGGAGCGATGTGGAGCAGGTCACCAAAATGGGCTACGACAATGTGGAACTGGCCAAGAGGGTAGGAGGGATTGGCCTTGGGGAGTGTCAGGGAAAGGTCTGTACTTACGTTACGGGTAGCGTTCTTTCAAGTCAGAAGCTGATAACCTTCAGATCACCGCTTTATCCGATGTGATGATCATGGTGGTTATTCTGGGTGCTGGAGGTCATGGGATAAGCCTGGCCTATCACCTGGCTAAGAAAGGCGTTCCTTCCACAGTGGTTGAGAAGTTCAGGATTAATTATGGTTCGAGCGGGAGGAACGCGGGGAGGTTCAGATATCATTTCTACACAAGGGAGAACGTGGAGTTCGCCAAGGAGGCCATTCCCTATCTTCTGAAAATGTGCAGGGAGCTACCCCTCAATCCGGTCTGTGTCAAAACTGGTTATCTCTGGGTTCTTGAAGATGATAGGACCCTGGATACCATTAAAAGAATGGATGGAATATGGAAATCCCTGGGTGTGAGTGGTAAGTTCCTGGACTGTGCAGAGGTGGACATAAAGAGTGAAGCTCAGTGCTACTTGGCTCCCCAGGATGGAGCCTTTCACCACGACTACCTAACCTTTGGGATGTATGAGGAAGTTAAGGACAAGGTAACGTTGATACCTGGAGAGGCAAAGGAACTGGTTATCTCCGGAGGAAAGGTTAAGGGAGTCAAGGTTGATGGAAAGTTGATAAGTGCTGACGCTGTTGTGGTCACTCTCGGTGCGTGGAGCGGTAAGTTCATGAAGGAAAACGGAATATCTCTTCCAGTGGAGCCGGAGAAGAAGGAGATTTTCATCACTGAGGATCTTAAGTATCGCGTGAAACCCCTTGTCATAACCCCTAAGGTCTACTTCTCCCATACTCTAAAGGGCGAAATAATAGGTGGAGTTGAGGACGTTAGGGAAAGAGGATTTCTTGATTTTAACGTGTCGCTGGAGAGGATGAAACTCTTCTTGAGAGACGTGAGAAGGTTAGTTAAAGGGGCTGAGGGAATAAGGGTATTAAGGGGATGGGCAGGCTATTACGAGATGACGCCGGACCACTCCCATGTGATGGGCTACTCTGAGTCATGGCCAGAGGGCCTTTTCGTTGACGCCGGTTACAGCGGTCATGGAATGATGTTTTCACCCTACTCTGGAAAGATAATGGCGGATCTGATTCTAGACAACGTGAAGAGTAGATTTATTGACATTTTCAGTCCAGAAAGGTTTGAGAAAAACAGGCTAGTAGATGAGAGAATGGTTATCTAACGTGAACAGTTAGCAGGTTATTGGGTTTCTAACGTCGCGAAACAAGCCAGTGCACATGGCCTATTTCTGGCTACAGGTGCCGGGCGTTTTTATTAATCTTCTCTCATTTAGATTGTTATGGGAAAACTGTTTGGTACCGATGGAGTTAGAGGAATAGTAAACCAGGAGTTAACGGTTGAACTGGCTCTGGGACTTGGGAAGGCAATAGGTACCTTCTTCGGTGAGGGGAGTAACATCCTTTTGGGAAGAGATGCTAGGGCTGGGGGAGACATGCTAAGCAGGGCTGTGGAGAGCGGTCTCCTTAGCACTGGGGTAAGGGTTTTCGAGGGCGGATTTGCTCCCACTCCGGCACTTCAGTATGCCGTGAAGACCCTTGGATATGACGGTGGGGTCATAATAACTGCAAGCCACAACCCCAGGGAGCATAACGGGATCAAGGTTCTGGATAGAGACGGCGTGGAAGTGTCCAGAGAGAAGGAGGACAGAATAGAGGAAATATATTTCTCAGGGAGATTCAACACAATTCCCTGGAACAGGCTAACTCACGACGTAAAGAGGGACGATAGGGTCATAGACACCTATGTGCAGGGAGTTCTCTCTCATGTGGACGTAGAGAAGATAAGGGCGAGAAACTTCAAGGTTCTGATGGATGGCGCCAATAGCGTGGGATCAATTTCCACTCCTATTGTCGCTAGACTGCTTGGATGCAAGATCTTCACCCTCAACGCGAACCTAGATCCCACATTCCCTGCAAGGAATCCAGAACCAACCATGGAGTCCCTGAGGGAGACTGCAGGTATTGCGTCCTCGCTCAAGGTGGATCTCGCTGTTGCACACGACGGAGACGCAGACAGGGCAATCTTCATTGACTCCAAGGGGAGGGTACAGTGGGGAGACAGGAGTGGATCTCTCCTCAGCTGGTGGGCCTCACGAAAGGTGAACTTCCCGAGACGAGTGTTCACCGCTGTTTCCAGTTCCTCTCTTGTTCAGGAGTTTCTGTCGCAGTATGGAATAGAGGTTGTGTGGACAAAGGTAGGAAGTGTGGACATAGCGAGAAAGCTGATCCAGGAAAAGGGAATAGCAGGTTTCGAGGAAAATGGAGGGTTCATTTTCCCGGGTCATCAATACGTGAGGGACGGGGCCATGTCCTTGGCTTTAATGCTGGAGATGATGGCATTTGAGGGTGTGAGTTCTGCTGAACTCTTCGATAGACTACCCCAGTATCACCTGGTGAAGACCAAGGTAGACCTCAAACCAGGAATGGACGTCTCCAAGGTGTATGAAAGGGTGGAGAGAGAACTGGGTGCTGGGAATCAGATAGTGAAAATTGACGGAGTTAAGATCATTAACAAGGACTTCTGGATCCTGGTGAGGAAGAGCGGTACTGAACCCATCATAAGGGTCATGGTCGAGGCCAAGGATGAAGGTATGGCAGAGAGGCTGGCAACTCAGGTAAAGAGCATAATTGGTGCTTCATCATGAAGTACAGGTTAATGGATATACTTGCCTGTCCCATGTGCAAACACTTCCATCTGGATCTCTACGTATTTCAGGAAAAGGACTATCCCAAGAGGGAGCCTAATGGGCAACCTCCACTCTGCGAAATCTACTGTGCCTACAAGAACGCTGATGTCAGGTCTCTGGAATCTCCTCCATGTGGCGAGTGCATAAAGAAGGAGGTAGTGGAAGGCCTTCTGGTTTGCCCCTCCTGTAACAGATGGTACCCAATAATAGACGAAATACCAAGGATGCTACCCGATAAACTGAGGAAAAGGGAGAGCGATCTAGAGTTTCTGGAAAAGTATAGATCCAAAATTCCTCAAAAGGTGCTGGAGAGCGGACTTCCCTTTAACCTCAAGAGTTAACTAGTTTCGCGATATCAAAATTAAAATGAGCTTATTAATGGCCATTCCCTAAGTTACATTGGTGTAAACATTATGGAAGGCTCATTCATTAGTAATCTGGATGAATGGATAAAAATGCAGAAGAACCTCCTTGCAACGATCAAGGACATGGAGAAGAGAGAGGAGACAATGGAAGAGGACAGGCTGGATTTAATTCTAGCATCTAGGGTAGCTTTTCAGCATATGATGAGGACCCTGAAGGCCTTCGATCAGTGGTTGCAGGACCCCATGATAATTAAGCATATGCCCAGGGAGATGCTGGAGGACGTCAAAAAGACAAGTTGGGCCATACTTCAACAGCTCTTGGAACTTGATGTGAGGCATACCAGCCAAGCCAAGGAACTCATAACAAAACTGGGAAAGGAGGGGAAGTTAGACCCACTTATATGGAGTAGGCCACCCGTGGAGGAACAGCCTAGCCAGCCAAAGAGGGGAACCTTCACCACAATGTGATCCCTTTTAATCACTTAAACCTTTTGAGGCACGCGACAATTCTAAGGTATCAGATTTTCACTCTTTAAACGTGAAATGAGAAATTACAGTTAGTTACTAACCAAGTAAGATAGAAATTTTGTTCGGGATAAAACTCTTATCTTCTCCTTCTCCTCTCGGATCTTAACTTGAGATTGTACTCTTGGTCAATTGATACTATTTTCTGTTTCAACTCTGTCACCACGCTATTCACTGTGTTCATGAAACCTTCATCCAGTAGTTGCTTATTTGCCGCTAAGGCTTCCTCTCCATCATTGGTCAGTTTTAGCTTCTTCGTCTGGTCAGTCTCTATATAACCTAGGTAGAGAAGCGAAGTTATGTCCTCCTTGACTGTTGGACTGATCAGGTTGTTTCCCAGTGTGTTAAACTGATGACCCATATTCAATCCCTTCTGGGCCCCTTCGTAGAGTAAGGTGATAAGACCCTTTTCCGTAACTCCCCCAAGAACCTTTATGATATAAAGCAATTGGAGCTTTCTCTTGTCCTCCTTAAGTACAGAGGGAGAGATAACCTGCTTTGATGACGTTTTCAGCTCCTTGGATTTACCCGGCTGTCCTCCCTGATTTGGTTGAGACATTCAATCACCGTGTTGCTATAGTACTGGTGGATAGGATTTTAATTATTTCCTCAGCCACCTTTCTCGGAGTACTGCTCTTAGTTATTGCCCCTCCTACAACATAAATGGAAACGGGAAGCTCAGCTAGCTCCGGTATGGTCTTTGGACTTAATCCCCCTGCCACTGAGATCAATCCATACTTGCTGGCCTGCCTAATCTCCTCCTTTAGGTCGGCAACTGTTACTCCTCTTTTCTTCTGCACGTCCAATCCTATGTGAAATCCCACTATATCCACCCCGAGACCGAAGAGCTCCTTTGCCCTTTCCACGGTGTTCTTGACGCCTATGAGGTCTGCCTGAACTACTATTCCCACCTCTCTAGCCCTTTTCACCGCACTTTCCACCGTGGAATCGTCCATTGCGCCCAACACGGTCATAATGTCTGACTTACCCCTGTGGGCTATCTCTACCTCAACATCTCCAGCATCAGCTGTCTTGGTGTCAGCTAGGACTATGTTGTTGAACTCCCTGAGCTTCAACAACCCCCTTATTCCTTCGGATTTCACGAGGGGAGTTCCTGCCTCAATTATGACGTTCCGTAAATCTGCCACCTCCTTGGCCACCTTGAGGGCGTCATCCATGGTAATGAAGTCCAGCGCCACCTGCAGATGTTTCATTTGTTTTAATCTTTCAAGAATCTCAGATCTCATACTTGCTTTAGTTACTCGGGGGTAATAATTAAACTAACCTGCAATGGCTTTTTATTCCCGCCGTGAGAAACTTGATTACTGTGATTTCCTAGTGACAAAATACGTCATAGTTACTGGTGGAGTACTTTCGAGTGTCGGAAAGGGTACCGTTTCAGCTTCTCTCGGTCTCATCCTGAAAAACATGGGCTATAACGTGAGCATAATCAAGGTAGATCCCTACATTAATGTGGACGCCGGCACAATGAACCCCTACATGCACGGGGAGGTCTTCGTTACTGAGGATGGAGCCGAGACTGATCTAGACCTGGGTCATTACGAGAGATTTCTCAACATTAACACAAGTAAGCACAACAACATAACTGCCGGGAAGGTCTACTTTGAGGCCATAAGAAAGGAGAGAGAAGGCAAGTATATGGGCCAGACGGTCCAGATAATACCCCACGTCACTGACGAAATCAAGGCTATGGTGAGGAAAGTTGGTGAGGTGGAGAAGGCGGATATAGTGATAGTAGAGGTAGGTGGAACCGTCGGGGATATTGAGGGATTGCCCTTCCTTGAGGCCATGAGAGAGCTCAGGCTGGAGGAGGAAGAGCATAACGTAATATTTGTTCATGTAGCGCTGGTGGAGTACCTTTCCGTTACGGGAGAACTGAAGACAAAACCCCTACAGCACAGCGTCCAGGAACTAAGGAGAATAGGGATACAACCCGATATAGTGATCGCCAGATCCATCGTGGAGCTAGACGAGGATACCAGGAGGAAGATCGCTCTCTTCACCAACGTGAGACCCGAGTACATTTTCTCAAGTTACGACGTGGAGACTGCATACGAAGTCCCCCTTATTCTCCAGAGACAGGGTCTGGGGGATAAGGTGACATCTAAGCTTGGGCTACCGCAAAGGAAGCCAGATTTCGGAGAATGGGAAAAATTCGTGTACTCAGTCAAAAGGAAGGAGGGCAGGAGAGTGAAGATAGCCCTGGTGGGGAAGTACACCAAGCTTAAGGACAGTTACCTCAGCATAAAGGAGGCCATATATCACGCTTCTGCCCATCTAGGCGTGATTCCGGAACTACTTTGGGTCGAGTCCTCAGACCTGGAGAAGGAGAACCCTGAGGTTGTACTAAAGCAGGCCGAGGGTATCATAGTTTTACCCGGATTTGGATCTAGAGGAACAGAGGGTAAGATCAGGGCAATAAACTACGCAAGGGTTAACAACGTACCCTTTTTGGGTATATGCTTTGGGCTACAACTGGCTGTGGTGGAGTTTGCTAGAAATGTGGTGGGTCTTCAGGGAGCGCACAGCACTGAGATAGATCCTAGCGCTCCCCATCCTGTGGTGACCCTCCTGGATGAGCAGAAAAAGGTCACCCAATTTGGCGGGACTATGAGGCTTGGGGCGCAAAGGATAAACCTGCTTCACGGAACTCTTGCACATTCCATTTACGGTAAGGATGTGATTTACGAAAGGCACAGGCACAGGTACGAGGTGAATCCATCTTATGTGGATCTACTTCAGAAACATGGACTGGTCATCTCTGGAATCAGCGAGAACGGTCTGGTGGAAATGATTGAGCTCAAGGATCACAGGTTCTTCATAGCCACCCAGGCTCACCCAGAGTTCAAGAGTAGACCCCTAAACCCCGCTCCCCTGTTCATGAGCTTCCTCAAGGCGGTCGTCGGAAGCTAGGGAGATTATAATCCTGGAGTACTTGGCTTTGATCAGTTTTTTCAACCCCTTGTTTCCCTCGGTGTATCTCACCTCCACAAGTCCTGAACTCTCCAGTAACGCCACCTGAGAGCTAACGTTTCCCTTGGTCATGTGCAATTCCTCGCTGAGGTCCGTGATGCTCTTCTCGCCCTCGGCTATCAGTCTGAGAATATTAACACGGGTGACGGAGGAAAGAGCTTCAGTAACTCTTACAATATCCTCAACGTCAGAGATCACCAGTTCCATGAAACTATATTTTTAGCTCTATTCAAAAGGGTTTGTCCCTGAATTCTTCACGTCATTCTTTTATAGTGGTGAAGTCTTAAGATTAAAGGAGGAGGTAAAATTTTGCAGGCAAAGGTAGAGAATCCTTTGAAAAGCCTAAGGATGGCAACAAACAAAATAGTTCTCGTTAAGCTCAAGGACGGATCAGAGTATATTGGTAAGATGGAACAATCTGACGGAACCATGAACCTAGTCCTCAGGGACTGCAAGGAAATGAGGGAAGGTAGTGACGAACCCATAGCCAATTATGGCAGGGTACTCATAAGGGGTAGCAATGTCCTATTTGTAAGCGTTGACTACGAAAACATCATTAACACGGGCAAGTAATTTTTTAAAAGTAGCAGGGCAGTTGAGGGTGAAATGAAAAACATCAACATTGAATCATTCAGAACTTTAGAACCAGATTCCTTACCAGTTGAGTTAGCCGAGAGGAAAGGGACAGGACACCCGGACTACATTGCAGATTCAGCATCCGAGGAAGCCAGTAGGAAACTATCCCTTTACTATCTAAAGACGTACGGGACCATTCTTCACCACAACCTTGATAAGACCCTTCTGGTAGGAGGTCAGGCCTCTCCCAAGTTCAAGGGCGGTGACGTGATTCATCCTATTTATATTGTAGTGGCTGGCAGGGCCACAACCGAGGTAAGGACCAATGACGGCATTGACAACGTTCCAGTGGGTACCATAATAGTGGAGAGCGTCAAGAACTGGATAAGGGAAAACTTCAGATATCTCGATGCAGAGAAGCACGTAATAGTGGACTACAAGATAGGAAAGGGCTCAGCGGATCTAGTGGGCATATTTGACAAGGGAAGGAAGTCCGTTCCTCTCTCCAACGATACCAGTTTCGGTGTGGGTTTCGCACCCTACTCCAAGCTGGAGCAGTTGGTGTTCCAGACCGAGAGAATGCTCAACTCAAAAAAGGTGAAAACTGAGCTTCCGGAGGTCGGTGAGGACATAAAAGTGATGGGGCTTAGAAGAGGAAAGGAAGTCACGCTCACCATAGCAATGGCCGCCATAAGTCCACTCATAGAGGATAAGAACCATTACATTTCCGTGAAGGAACAGGTGAAAGAGAAGGTACTGGACCTGGCCTCTCAGATAGCCCCAGACCTCAGCGTCAAGGTTAACGTTAATACGGGTGACAGGGAGGACCAGGGAATACTCTATCTTACCGTGACCGGCACGTCCGCAGAGCACGGAGACGATGGAATGACAGGAAGGGGAAATAGGGGAATAGGTCTCATAACTCCCATGAGGCCCATGTCGCTTGAGGCCACCGCGGGCAAGAACCCCGTTAACCATGTGGGCAAGCTCTACAACATCGTGGCGAACCTAATAGCCAAGAAAGCATCGGAACAGGTTAAGGACGTCAGAAATGTGCAGATAGAGGTCCTGGGTCAGATAGGTAGACCCATAAACGATCCTCTGATAGTTAACGTTGAAGTTGCCACTCATTCCGGGACAATAACGTCTGACACCAAGGCAGAGATATCTGGAATAGCCGAGGAGTACCTGGACTCATTTGACAAGATAACCCAGATGATTCTGGAAGGAAAGGTCATGCTATTCTAGACCTAGAAGACCTATATTCCTCAATCAGCCTTTTTAGCAGATCCTCACTCATTTCCTGATTTAATTCCCTTTCCTTTTTCAATAGGTTGAGATCCTTTATGAGGCACTCGTCAACTATGGCGAAATCCTTCCCTACGTACAGGGCCAGGTCGTTGTTGATTCTCCATTCCCCAAAGTAGAGTTCCCCATCCCTAACCTCCAACCCCTTCATATTTCCCTTTACCACAGTGACCCTATCCTTGACCAATTTCTCAATGACGGAAGCAAGTCTAGTCTCCATCTCCGACTGGGCCTGGGCCTGTTCCTTCAGCTTGATTATTTCCCTGTTCTTCTGTTCAAGTATTCTCTTCAGCTCCTCAACTCGCCTATCCCTGTCCAGTTCAGCGTTGTAGAGTCTCTTTATTTCCTCCACCCTCCTCTCCAGCATTTCCTTCTCATGAATCAGCCTAGATACCGTCCTGTTGAGTCTCAACAACTCCTGCTTGAGAAGTGTGTTCTCCTCTGCCAGTTTCTCGTTGTGCTCTGCCTTAACCTCCTGTTTAACCACACCTGTGTTCTGCGGAACGGATATCTTCTTCTCTATCTCGTTCTCTATGCACTCCGCAATGGTGCTCCCGTTCACCACGCATCTGAACACGTTATTTCTATCAATGTCTATTCCGAACCTGGTTATCATGCCCTCAGCCTGCCTCAGTTTCCTCTCCACTTCCCTGTAGGCCACAATAGCAGCAGCCAGGGAGTCCCTTATGTGCGGATCACTTACGTGAATACCATATTTGGTGGAGTACTCATCCAGGAGGGACTGTTTTTCATCCACCGAGAGGGACTTTTCAGGGACGTAGAGTCTGGCCTTCAGGACTGCACTCATTTTCTTAACGGTATCAGGGACGGGATTAACGTCGGTGGCAATTAGGGCTGGAGTTCCCTTCTCCAAGATGAGTTCAATGACTGATTCCCTGTCCACCCCTCTCTTGGTTGTGAGGAGGACGGGATTTCCGTACATATCAAGGATGGAGATTCCAACCTCCAGACCCGGGTCAAGCCCCACGATCACGGGTCTCTGGGAGATTCTCTTGGTGTCCACGAACTCAATCCTGTCCCTGTAATAGGCCCTTATCTCTAGGTTAACGTCGTGACCGCTCATCTTCTTCACTAACCCGTAGAGGCTCTCCCTGGGGGCATACACTATGAACATAGCTCCCTCCATCCCGGCCTTTGTCCTCCTCACAACCACATCATAGTCGAAGTTGTGTCTGTCAAGCTCCTCCTTTACCCTTCTGAACACCCTCAGCACCAACCCCCTCAGGTGCCGCTTGTACCTGTTGGAGCTCATTCCTCCCGGCCCTGATCTTCTCCCCTTGGAAATGATGATTTTGGTCCTGTTCTCAACGAACTTAATTTTGGTACCTGCTCCCTTAAGGGCTAGGGTCGCCACGATGAATGCAGTTCTCGCTGGAGTTGGCTTCCCCTGAACCTCAATTCCGTACTCCTTGGCAACGTCCCTCAGGTCCAGAAAGACGCCGTTCTTCACCGTGACCTGGATCACCTCCAGTTTCTCTGGGAGAAGCGAGAGAAGGGATATTACCTCCCTGTCGTTGCTACCCAGTTCGTAAATGTTGTCCGTTCCGAGTAGGGACACGTCATATTCCCACGCCAGTCTCACTAGCCTGCTCTTCGTGACGTCCTCTGCCTTGACTACCGGTTCCCCGTTCTCGTCCAGAATGGCCACCGAATATCTCGGCTGTTCCGTGGAACTAGGTGAGCCCTTCTCTATATCAATACCCATTACCCTCATGAGTATCCCTTTACGTAGTCCAAAACCTCCTCGAGGTCTCTTTCAAGGGAATATTCCTTTTCAAAATAGGATAGTATCCTGCTCAGGTCCTCAACCAGAACGTCGTCATCTCTGGTTGCCTGCGGCCAGTCTATGACCCTCACCTCCTCATCCCCGTTCACGAGAACGTTAAACTGGCTCAGATCACCGTGGGTTAATCCCCTACAGTACACATATGCTATCCTCATGGTTCCAAGGATTGAGTTCAGAACCTTCTCAGGATCATTCAGCTCCACCCTATACAGGGGAAGCCCCTCGAAGTACTCCATGGCCACAGCGTTCGTTGTGAAGGCAATAGGGGTAGGAACATAGCCCATGTTATTCTTTACGCACTGGAGCGCCTCGTACTCCCTTCTAGCGTTCTCAAGGGTCATGGAGACCCAGTTCTTACTGGAAAAGTCGCTGATCCTTTTCTTGAAGCTCTTCCTTCCGACCCTGTGGTACTTCACCGCCACTGTGTTATCCCCACGATCGTATCCAAACATGACCCTGCTCTCCTTCCCTTCACCTATTGTGATTCCCAGGCTTTTGATCACTCCCTTGGAGTAAAGGGACTTGGTCGCCACAATGTCAAGTCCAGTAAAGGTTATGGAGAAGGAGTCCTCTCCCCTTACTCTCCTCTTGGTTATGGCTCCGGTCTTGGTGAGCCTCAGCAGGCTTATCTGGATCTCCCTCTCAGTTAGGGCCAAGCTGTCCTTTAGAATGCTTTGCGGGACGTACTCAAATCTCTCCCTCTTCTCAATAAGGTATTTGAGGATGAGGTAGTCCACCTTGTCCGTGACGGCTACTCTTTCAGCTAATGTAAGAGAGTTCATAAGATAAGAGAACTATGTTGTATGACCTATTTTTGCTTTTACGTGCCTGTAGATTTTTAGCTACTAACCTGGAAGGAATCATTAGATTAACAAAAAATAAAACAACCTGTTTTCTTTAGTTAAATCGATGAGAATATCAGTTCTAAGCTCCAAGGGAGGAGTTGGTAAATCAACAGTAGCCATCTCACTTTCAAAGGTCCTCGCCATGATGGGATTTCCCGTTCTCCTGGTGGATAGGGACCTTGTGGGATACGCCTCATATACGGCCGGGATTAAGGGTCCTGGATTGGTATCCAGCGTATCGGACGGGATTGAGTCCACGGTGTATCGGGACATAGCGGTAGGCAAGGGTTCCGTCACTGTCCTGAAATACTTTGGGGATGGCCCTCGATACAAGACTGACATTGACAAGTTTCACATGGATAGTAAACTTGGGGATAAGGGGTGGGCTATATACACGAGGATCCTCAGAATGAAGGAATATTCCTTCGTGATTGTGGACAATGCCCAGCTGGTAAGGCCTGAGGACGACATAGTGAAACATGAACTGGAGAAGTTCAAGGAAGTTTATCCAGGGTTCCCCATCTGGCAGTTGTTCGTGTCAGATTCCCTCAACAGGACCATTGAGGACAACATAGCTTACGCTGAATCGATAGGCTCTGTCAGGGATGGTACAGTGCTAGGTTTCATCATAAACATGATACGTCCCGGGGAGGCGGAGAGGTTCAGAGGAGTGCTGGACAACGCGATGAAAAGGCTGAATGCCAGGTTTGGTGCATTGTTGCCCTTCTCAGAGGACCTCTTCCAGTTCACAGGAACCTTTGAGGAGTTTCCAGTTCTCCCAGAGATTAAGGATTTCGCCTTGAAGGTGGCAAGTTTAAGGGCTAGATGATCGTGAGATCGGTGAAATGAAAATATTATCCTCATGACGTTGAATATCACATGAAATCCGCAGTAGGTCCTGTGATAATTGGTGCCTCTGGCGTCTTCGGATATTTTCTCGAGGCTGATAAGGCCAAGGAGGCACTTAGAGTTGCGCGAAAACTTTACCCGGACTTTCGCGTTTCCCTTGTGGACCTATCAGTACCAGAGGAGAAAATTTTGGCAGTTGACATAGACCCGGACCTTGGGGACTTTAATACTGGTTACGCTATCCTTGTGGAGGCTTGAACTAGCAAATTTTTTATGGGATAAACGAATAGTGTGCTGAGGACCCGTCGTCTAGCCTGGTTAGGACGCAGCCCTCACACGGCTGAGGTCGAGGGTTCAAATCCCTCCGGGTCCATACTTTTACGTTACTTTCACTGAACTCCGCCGGTCTTATTCCCATAGCATAACGCGAGAGGAAAAATTACGTAACGCGCCTTTGAACATGGTTATGAAAAGTGGTTTGAAATAGCTGATATAAAAAATATTGATGAGAAAAAGAGAAGATTATTACTCAAAAAAGCATACGAAAGACTAGGTTCTTCTTTATATGAAAAACTACAGAGAAGCAGAGTGTGACCATAGTGTTGTCGAACTTGCATAAATTCGTCTTATGACCTCGTACCTTCTCATTGAATTCCTTGAAACTTCAAAAATGCCAACATGACGACACTATGACCATATTTAGGTAAATAACTTCTCTCATATCTCGGTATTTGAAAAGTTCTCACACAATAAATTATCTCTAAGTGATTATTCAAGCCCAGAGCGCAAGGAAACTCCATAAGCGAGTAAAGAATAACTTCACTAGATACAACTTAGGTGTAAGGAAACTTCTTTCTTAGTTCCATTATGGTTTTGATCAGCCTCCTTGTAACTTTTCTTTATCTTCCTCAAATGTTATCAATTTTCACAACATTCGGTCTGAGAATTCTAGGGTTGAGTCCAATATACTTGTAGTGCTTTACGGATTTTAACGTGGTGAGATATTCTTCAATAAAGCTCGTATTGAAATGAAAATCGTTCATAGATGAGCGATGACATTTACCTTAAAAGTGAAATTTAATTGGAAGATAATTGGGACAGAACTGAAGGACTTTTAGGTAAAATGGACTTGAAGGGATTTTCAGGAAAGTACTATACTTGGTCATCAATGGCGAAGATTCTAGGAGAATGGACTTGGCCTTAAACGTGTGTTTTAATCACAGGCTTAATAATACCTGCACTATACGTGATAATACCAGTCTCTTCGGGGGTTTTCATAACGGCGTCTATGCTAGCGATTATAATAGTTTACAAACACTTGGTTACAGCTCTATGTTCGCGTGTACCCTCCTAAGATCTTCCTCGGTCTTCTTTAACCTCATCATTAACTCCGCGACTATCCCATCCAGAAAGACCTGAGTTGTGTCCTCGAAGAGCGTACCAAGAGGGGCGAGAGGCTCCGTTATACCCAGGATCTGTCTTGCGAAGTAATCCTCGTTCTGAGAGTACTTGGTTCTCCCGGGAATCTCCACCACCACATCTGCTAATTTTCCAAGAGGGCTATCGTGATAGCTGGTCAATGCAATCAGGGTAGCCTTGGCGTCCTTAGCTGCCTCTGCCGCAGTGACTATAAGCTTGGTTCTTCCCGATCCAGATATGGCTATGGCCAGGTCCTTCTCCCTAATTGCTGGGACGATGGTCTCTCCTAGAACGTATGCATTATATCCAAGGTGAAGAAGCCTCATGGCGAAGGCTCTACCCACCAGGCCACTTCTCCCTGCACCCATGACAAGAACTTTCCCTCCCTTATTCTCGTAAAAATTAGCCAGCGTATCAACCATTTTCTCCGTCTGGTCTGGACTTATGAGCTCCACAGACCTCAAAATGAACTCAGCAATATCATACATGGTCTTGAGGCTGAGAGGAAAATTGATAGATGATGGAGGTTCCACCCTATCCGCCGTGCCTTTATTTGAAAGATATCTTTTAAAGTTACCTTATAACTTAATGAATTTGCAACCCTTAAGAAAGATCAAGATATTATCTTCTAAAAATCTAAAAATAAGCTAAAGTGGGATGGTGGGTAGTGTGTGGAGTTCTGTTAAGCGACCTCTTCGGTTCCATTTCAATTGACATCATACAAAAACCTAGAGGACTTGGATCAGTAACTCCACACACTAGATGGTGGGTGTAAATGTTCTATGAAAGGATCTAGAGAGAAAATGCAATTGCGCGAGGTCTTGGACATACTCATATAGGCAATAAAGGACAGGTAAAGAAAATGAAATATATCCACACAGGTAGATTGAGTTTTGAAGACAGTTACTTCTGCAATATTTTTACTGCCTCCTCCGGTGACACTCCTTCATGAACCAGTTTGGAGACTGCCTGTGCCATTAGATCAGGGTTTTGTGATTGCCAAAGGTTCCTCCCTACTGTGATACCAGAGGCACCAGAGTCCAGCGCATCCCTCAGCATCTTCAGGAACTCCAGATCGTTGGAGGTCTTAGGACCACCCCTTATGAGTATCGGTGCAAAGGAGGCCTCCACCACAGACGCAAACCCATTCTTATCACCCGTGTAGTCCACCTTGAGCAGATCAGGTCCAATCTCCGAGGCTAGCCTGGACACGTACTTCACCGCATTGGTCTCCTTGATGGAGTCCGTTATCTCCTTTCTCACGAAGAGCGGTTCTATGATGAAGGGTAGCCCATAGTCCTGAGCCTCCCTCCTCGCCTTGGAGAGCTGTTCCAGGTTGTAACCCTCTATCCTATCATCCCCATATCCGACCACTAAGTAGGTGACCACGGCATCTGCGCCCGCTCTTACTGCCTCCTTGACCTCGTAAACCATAGAGTAATATCCCTGGTCGTACTTTCTGGCATCTCTCCAGACGTTGGCCGTGTCGAGCCTGGCAATCAGCATGGGAGACGATCTAGAATAGAAGTTTTCCTCCACCGTCCTCAACATTGCTGGGGTCATCTGAAGTGCATCCGGATAGTTACCCATTTTCTTGACGACACTCATGGCGTTCTCAATCCCCCTGAGTGGACCCATAACCAGCCCATGATCTAGGGCAACTACGAAGGCCTTTCCCCTGTGAAATAGTTTTTTCAGTCTAATGTCCAGTCCGCTCATCAACTATTCTTGTCTGGGATCGCTTTAATTTTTACTTGGGCTATTGGGGTACTTACCCCAGTCAAGGGGGAAACAATACATTGGTTGTGTACTGATCTCAATTCCATTTAGCCTGAAGACGTTCTGCTTCTGGCTGGCGAAAGGATTGGTTTCACAACGTCTATCGCTCCGTTTATAATTTGCCTTGAGTATCTATTTAGCGCTAAATTCACGATCACGAACGGGATAAGTGCCAATCCCGCCCTTTCGGCCATGATATACAAGTCCTGCACAAATCTGGAGCCGTGAATTGGAAGAACCGGGTAAAGCATGAAAATCAAGCCTATCACCAGGGAAGATACTACGGGCACGCTCACCTCAAGGAGAGGAACGCGAAAGTTGTATAGCTCCTTGGAACTTTGGAAAGCCGACACACATATCGCCACCGAGTTTATGAGAAGGCCTAGACTCATGGATGCGGAATAGATGGCGGGATCCGTAACGTGAGAGACATAGAGAAACCCCATTAAACCTATCGCCACCCCAGTACCAATCACGGAGAGGGTGGAATTTCGTTTCGCTAATCGCGCTAGATGTCCTTTTAACTCATCTCTAGATTCCACGCTCAGGGTTTGATCTATCATGTAGACGCTCGTGTAAAATATCTGGAAGAACCCTCGTAGTAGGTTTGATATAGAAAGGATAATCAGGGATATGTAGGCAGCTACGTACTCGGGTCTCAGTAAGTAGAGGAGGGGAAGTCCGTCAGCTAGCGCAAGCAAGAGGAACAGGGAGCTGGCAAGCGAGAAGAGCTTAAGGGAGGTCTCTATGACAGAGGGGTCCTTCGTCTCGCTGAGCTTGGGTATGAGTCCGCTGAACGCCCCAGTGGACCATACAACTAGGTTGGAGATTATGAGCGCGGACTCGAAATACGACACCGGCACCGTATTCCTAACGAGAAACACTGCGACCCAAGTTAGGGTAGCCTCAAGAATGTACTGTATGTATGGGATCATGAAAATTACCGATTTCCTGAGGGCCATTAACGCCACGTGAATGTCCCTCCTAAAGTTTGCCTTGACAAAGAACATGTTTATCCCTATTTGCGCAATGTAGCCCAGCATGTAGGCCAGAATAACTGCCTCAATGGATAGTCTGAGGATCAGTAGTCCGTAAACGGCAACTCCAAGCCTGATTAGCTGGAAGGTTAACGAGGCAATTGCGTTGACTCTCGGACCTCTCCCCAACGATATAGCGTTGGTTGCCTTCATGAAGAAGATGGTGAAGATTAGGAGTACCCCTAGATAGAAGTAAGCTGGTTCGTTGTAGTGCGAAATGCTCACGAAATACGGGACAAGAGCTACGTAAATAACCGAGCTGAGTACCGCAGTTATCATGTCTATGAGGAGAATGCCCCCCACAGGTCTGCCCTCAGCAGTGTATCTCGAGGTGATGTTGGAGAGAAGGTCTCCAGGTATCGTGAAGTAACCAGTCACTAACACGAAAATGAATTGCCAGGCTCCAAAGGTCTCTACGGAGACGGCGGAGAGATATCTGGCGACTACAAGGGAAAAGAGAAAGGAAATAGGGGATCCAATCAATCTAAGGGCTAAGCTGAAGATGCCGATCCTCGCTAGGCCTGGCTTTGGTTTACTCAAGTATGGGACACCTTTTTACGTCCCAATAAAAAATTGCGGATTAAAGAGTAATCGCAAGTCTCACGATTCAAACATGTCATCTAAGGCCCTGGCCACATCCCTGATTGAGATTATACCCGTGAGCTTACCATCCTGGTTAACCACGGGAAGGTGCCTGATGTTGTAGGTCCTCATAAGGCTAAGAGCCCCTGTAATCGGTGAGTCTTCCCTCACGGTGATGAGCGAGGCCGTCATTATGTCGTCCACCTTATCATCCAATTTATGGTCCTTTCCTATGGCTCTCACCACATCCCTTTCCGTAACTATGCCTATGGGCTTACCCTTTTCCGTTATAATGACCGAACCAACGTTTTTCTCGGTCATTATTTTGGTTATCTGTCTTAATGTTGCACCCTTTTCAACTGATATAACTTCAGTTTTCATGTAATCTTTTACGATCTCTTCCATGTGAACGAATAAAGCTTCACGGATTTAAAATTAAGCCAACAAAGGTTCGAGGTAATGTATTTTGTTGCAAATGTCAATAATTACAATCTAGCTGGAGGAAAAGCGGGGACCAATTTTCCAGTTTATTATACCTTATATGTGAATTCCAGGGCATTGAAGTAATTATCCGGATCTCCCACGTTCAGCCATCTCTCCTTCTCCAGGAGAATCGCATACACTTCCCCGCCCTGTCTGAGAATGTTTGCAATACCGTATGTCAACTCCAGCTCTCCTTCCGTTACGTTTACCTGTTCCAGTGCACTCATGATCTTGGGGGAAAAGATATAAACTGCAGAGATCCCGAGGTCTGATTTTGGCACCTTCGGTTTCTCCTCTGCCTCCTTTACCCTCAGCAACTTATGGCCCATTCTCTCCCCCATCTCATCAGCAGTTACTACACCGTACCTCTGGGGGTTACTTACCTTCCTCACCATGAGTACTGCATCGGGTTCCATTTCCTCAAAGACCCTGGTTGCCTCAACGTATCCTCCCGTCAATACACCATCGTCAGCGTGGACAAAGAAGGGGTCATTCCCCACAAAATCCTTAGCCCTTAGGACCGCATCACCAAACCCCTTCGGAACATTTTGAGTGACGAAGGTGACACCTCTCTCCGCTAGATAATCCACAAGAAGCTTGCCCTGGCTTCCCACAACTATGCACGGCTTATTAACCCCAGCCTCGCCCAGGGAATCCAGAATTAGGTCGATAACAGGTCTCATCACAAATTTCCCGTCCTCCTTCCTGAAGAGGGGAAGGAGAGCCTTGGGCAGAACTGATGTGATATACTTCATTCTACTGCCCTTACCGGCTGCTGTGATTACTGCTTTTTCCACTTTCATGGGAGAAAGGAGATATATCTCAATTTAAACTATATGCTAGGTTTCCCCGGAGTTGAAATTTGACGTGTCTCAGGCTCACTTAGAGCACGGGATTGTTTATCTGTGTACGGGGTTTGGGTCTCATTGAATTTCATGTACTTTGTATTCAATTCTCGACCCTTGGAGTTCACCGAAGTCGCGGATTG
>NZ_JAKNCW010000013.1:0-60752 GCF_022064045.1 Metallosphaera javensis (ex Hofmann et al. 2022)
AAAGTATTACTGAAAAATGATAGATTGATTTTGATCATCCCACGTAGATTAACTAATTACAATTCGCAATGGAAACCTGAATGGCCCCAACCCGTCCTGGCCCAACTTAAATTTTGTCTATTATAGCAATATTGTTGGACATACTCAAACTCCACAAACTACGACTTTACTCAATTAATCCTACATTGAATAATAAGAAATGAAGGAACTAGAATTCAATTCGCAATGGAGACGTGAATGGCCCTAAACGTTGAACCGACTTAAATAATCTTAACTCTTTTGATAAAATATAAATTTAATGAAAATCTGACACAAATTGATTAGATTTATCTTTTGTATCTAACTGATTTATGTCTAAAATATCCTCTAGAGTAATACCCAGTCCGTTTCCAAGGGAGTTAACTTCATTTCTGGTGATAAATCCTTTTTCCATTAAGGGAGCAATAGATCGTTTAGATATATCCCTGATTAATTTAAGCGGTCCAATAAACTCACAGGCTCTTTTTATTGATGAGATAGTAAAGGCTAAATGTGCTTCTGCTAACGCTCCTAGACTAGTTGAAAATCCATGACCTATAATGCATTCTAACCCAATCGACTCGCATAAGTCGAACATGAACTTTGTTTTAGTTATGCCTCCTTGTCTCATTACTTTTAACTTGACTATAGATGCTGCCTGGGCTTCTGCCACTCTAAGTAGATCCCTAGGTGTTACCACACTTTCATCTGCCATAATTGGAATATCGCTATTTTTGTTCACAAAGGCCATTCCTTCTATATCATCCCTCGAAACTGGTTGTTCGAATAATTCTATCTCGTATTTTGATAGTTCTCTTGCTAGCCTTATTGCTGATTTTGACGATAATGCCTGATTGGCATCCACTCTGATCTTGACGTCATATCCAATGGAATCTCTCAGTTCTCTGATTCTTTTCACTTCTTCTCTAATATTATTTCCTATTTTCACTTTCAACGTCTTGAATCCCTTTTCAATGTATTTAATTGCCTCTGCTACTGTTTCTTGACTATTTAACAACCCTATCCAACCTATTAATTCCACCATATCCTTACCACCACCAAAAAGCGAATTGAGTGGTATACCTAAGACCTTGGCCTTAAGATCGTTAAGTGCAATATCTATTGCTGCTTTGCTCATAAACCTTCCATAAATTGATTTATCTATTTTCATGATTATTTCTGGAATATCAAATGGATCTTCACCAATCAGTAAATTTTTTATGTCCTCATTTATAGTATAAAGAATTTCATACCAGCTTTGTTCAGAATAGTTTGGTCTATCTGGCTCGATCGAACTTATACCTGCAACACCCGAGTCAGTGGATATAACAGTTATAATCGAGTCTTGAGTTATATGATCTCCAGTCCAGCTCTTATAGTTAGATTTAAGAGGTAATCTTACATGAATTACTTTAACGTCTTGTATTCTCATCTTGGATTCACCTATGAACTATTGATAGTCTTATGAAAATTTTGATAATAAACATTACTGTAAAACCTAAGGGGCTGATAACTATCGAGTTTAAAGCAGAGATTCGGATCTTGAGTAACCTGTTAAATTAATTCATTTTATTCATAATATTGTGATTAAAGTATAAATTCATTCTGTGACGGGATAACATTTATCGGATTTCTTGAACTTTAAAAATATATCGATTTATCGATACTATAGGTTCTTCAATAAAATACGGCTATGAAATACTTATTTTAATAACAGGAAATCTTCTTTATAATGATAAATATTAAAAATATGTAAACAATTTTTTTAGTATCTTCACGTATACATCCCTTTTTATGCGTAAAATTTTTATAATCGGCAAGAGTAACAGCTTATATGGTGGATGAGTACGATATTATAGTAATTGGAGGTGGTAATGCAGCATTAGTATCAGCAATAACATCTGCTGAAAATGGTAAGAAGGTACTTCTACTAGAAAGGGCTCCTAAGGAGTTTAGGGGTGGAAACTCTAAGTTTACAAGAAGCATAAGATATGTCCATGAGGAGCCAGACGAATTCACTACTCGAGAATACACTGAAGACCAATTTATAAGGGATATAATAAATATTACTAATGGTCAAACTAATTTGGAAATAAGCAAATATATCGTCAAAAGGTCAGAGGATCTACCGAAATGGATGGAAAATCATAAAGTGAAATTAAAGAAGGCGGTTAAAGGAGCATTTCATTACTCCGGAACTAACGCCTTTATTATGGGAGGGGGAGGGCAATTAATCAAAACATATTACGAATATGCGGAAAAACTCGGCGTTCGAATCATATATAATGCTACAGTAAGAGATTTTATTTTAAAAGAGAATTTGGCTAGAGGGGTAATAGTTAATATTGGCAACGATGAAATTACAACGTTCGGAGCCAAAGCTGTGATAGTCGCCTCTGGCGGATTTGAGGGAAATCTACAGTGGTTAAGTGAATTCCTAGGAAGTAAAGTTTCAAACATAATTGTCCGTGGAGTTAGCTATAATGACGGTCTCCCATTAAAGGCTTTATACAATTTAGGAGCAATACCCCCAGAGAATGTAAAAGATCCCAGAGACGCCCATTGGACAGCGGTTGATGCAAGAGCTCCAAAATTCAATGGAGGATTTGTGACAAGGATCGATCTAATTCCCATAGGCATTGTTGTAAATAAGCAGGGAAAAAGATTCTATGACGAGGGTGAAGATTTATGGATAAAACGATATGTCATGTGGGGAAGACTTGTTTTAGAACAACCAGATCAAATAGCATATGTTATCATTGATTCAACGATGCTTGGAGAAAGCTTAATACCCATGTATAGTCCAATCCAGGCAAATACAATAAATGAATTGGCTAAGCTACTTAATATAGAGGAAGATAATTTACTTTCAACTATTACTCAATTCAACGATAGTATATTAACGGGTTGTCGTTACGACCTGTCAACCCTCGATGAATGCTCGACAAGAGGGATTACACCTCCTAAGTCACATTGGGCGAAGCGAATTTCTACTCCACCATTTTATGCTTGGCCATTAAGACCTGGCATCACATTCACTTACATGGGTGTTAAAATAGGATTAGACGCAAGAGTGATAAATAAAGAGGGAAAACCATTCGAAAATATATACGCAGCTGGAGAATTAACAACAGGCAACGTATTTGGGAAAGGGTATTTAGGTGGTACGGGTTTAGTCATAGGCTCAATAACAGGCATGACTGCAGGTGAGGAGGCGTCAAAAAATGTATGAAGTTAAACATGTTGTATCCGATCTATTTTCCGAGGCCCAACGGCAGTATACAATATGTAATGCCTGTAGACACTGCGAAGGTTTTTGCCCAGTATGGGATACAATAAGCCTCAGGACATTAATATCAGAAAATGACATTCGTTACTTCGCATATTTATGTCATGATTGTAGAGATTGCTTCTATGCCTGTCCCTATAGCGTACCCCACGAATTCTCCCTCAATATCCCAAAAGTAAATAGCCAAGTAAGGTCTACTATCCATAAATCTGTTGTAAATTCTAATTTATTTAGTAAAATAACTTCAAATATAACAACCATAAGTATAGTTATTGCAGCAATTGTGTTTGTAATAAATGCACTATTTATATATATATATGAGGGCTCAAGTGCCCTTTTTGGGACTAAAACAACATTTTACGAGGTTATACCGGACATTTATATAAAAATAATAGGACTTGCACTTGGAATATATGCGCTAGCATTTATGATAGGTCTAGGTATAAAATATTGGAAGTCTATAGGAGAAGATCTAAATGATCTATTTAAACTAAAGATCCATTTATCAACATTTTCTGAGGAAGTTGCACATAAATGGTTTAGAGGTGGAGGAGTAGGTTGCGATTACCCTAATAGCAAAGGCTCAATCTCTAGAATGTTAGCGCATAGTCTCCTAGTTGGAGGATTTGTTTTAGATTTCATAGCTACGGTCATAGCTTCAATTTATCAGAACATATTGCATGTCAATCCACCTTACCCTGTATCATCTCCGGTGGTTATAACGGGCGTAGTAGGCGGTCTATTGATATTATTGTCTGTATTTTCTCTAATTATTTTGAAAAATAAATCGAACAAAATGTTGATAGATAGGGAAATGATATCTATGGATGGTTGGCTTCTTTACATCTTATTATTTATATCGATAACAGGTCTTTTATTATTACTGCTTAGAAACCAACCTTTCATGGGAGTACTATTAATACTTCACCTTTCAATAACTGTGCCTTTATTCGTGCTAGCTCCGTTTAGTAAACTTACACACATAGTTTATAGATATCTTGCTACATATAAATATAATATTGAAAAGAATTCTGTATTTATATCATATAAAAAGGGAAAAGGTGATTATAGATGATTATTAAAAAAGAACACTTAATGTCTGATAAATTATATTTTCCTGTAAGGCAAGTTGAGACGTTATATGGTGAGGAGATCGCGAAATTGCCCTATGTAGGAAGGATGTTTCTAGAAAATTCCATAGTGAGTTGTGGTTTAAGAGGAGGGTGTTCCGATGATGAATTACTCAATATCCTTCGGTGGAATACAGGAAAAGAGATCGAATTTAATCCAGACAGGCTAATAATGCAGGATTATACCGGTGTACCGGTTCTAGCAGACTTAGCAGCGTTAAGAGACGTAGCCAAGAGTAATGGAAAGGATCCTGGTGAGATAAATCCATTTAAAAGAATAGATCTGGTGGTAGATCATTCTGTCCAGGTAGATTACTACAAAACCGATGACGCATTAAGACTTAATATGGAGAGAGAGATAGAGAGAAACGTTGAAAGATTTAGGCTCATAAGATGGGCACAAAAATCCTTAAAGAATTTGAATGTAATTCCGCCTGGTTACGGTATAATACACGAGATTAATTTCGAATTTTTATCTCCTATAGTATCACAAAGAATAATAAATGGTGAGAATATAGTTTACATGGATTCAGTACTAGGTACCGATTCTCATACACCGATGATTAATGGAATAGGGATTCTGGGTTGGGGGATAGGAGGCGTAGAAGCGGAGTTACTCATGTTTAATGAACCTTATCATATGAAAATTCCACAGGTTATCGGAATCAGACTGACTGGCGAACTCAAGCCTGGAGTAATGGCCATGGACATTTCCTTATATCTAGCAGAAAAATTACGAAAATTAAATCTTATAGATAAGTTTATTGAGTTCTTTGGTGAAGGAATAACCTATCTATCCGCATATGATAGAACAACTATCTCAAACATGGCTCCCGAATATGGTGTTGCTGTAGCGTATTTTCCAATTGACAGAAATACTTTAGAGTTTTATGAAATGACAGGACGGAATATTGATTTGATCAGGAAATATATAGAGAATCAGAATATTATCTATCTGCATAGTCAATCCGATAATATAAGATATGACAGCATAATGGAAATAGACCTAGGAGATATCGAACCATCCATAGCCGGACCTCGATATCCACACGAGAGATTACAACTAAAAGAGCTAGAAAAACTTAGAATTTTACCCGAAAGGCTAAAACGAGGAAAATATATTAGTGATGGTAATATAGTTTTAGGCGCCATAACTAGCTGTACTAATACCGCTAATCCAACAGAAATTATTGCTGCAGGGATTCTAGCCAAAAAGGCTGTGGAAAAAGGATTTACCGTTCCATGGTTTGTAAAAACTAGTTTGGCACCTGGTTCAAGAATTGTTGCAAAATACTTAGAAAGTTCAGGTCTTCTAAAATACTTAAAAACATTAGGCTTTAACATTGTGGCATTTGGATGTACTACTTGTATTGGGAATACAGGTCCATTACCATCTGAGATAGAGAATGATATTAGAAATAACAACTTAGAAGTGTATGGGATAATATCAGGAAATAGAAATTTTGAAGGCAGAATTCATCCTTTGCTAAAAGGTGTCTATTTAGCGTCTCCTCCACTGGTAGTAGCTTTTAGTTTGGCTGGTAGAATCAACATAGACCTGAACCGTGAACCCATAGGGTTGGACCCATACGGTAATCCAGTATACTTAAAGGATATTTGGCCTAAATCTGATGAGATTAATGGTATACTAAGTGATATATCTAAGAATATGTCTAAATATTATCAAGAAGTTAAAGATTCTATGTCAAAGGGAGATGCTACATGGAACGAAATTCCTTTATCTGTCTGGAAAACCTTTGATTGGTCTTTAGTAAAGCAATATATAAAACGACCACCTTGGTTTGATGAAAGTGGCATCTTAAGTTCTTTTGATGTGGAACACTTAATTTATAGGGTGCTAGGGTTATTTGGGGATGATATTACCACAGATCATATATCACCAGCTGGTCCTATACCGCCCAATTCGCCAGTATCGAATTATATGCAACAAGAGGGCTTCTCCCTTATAGGTAACTTAGGTTCATATAGAGCTAACCATGAGATCTATGTAAGATCTGCTTTTCTACATCCTAAACTTAGAAACTATCTAGTAGACGAAGAAGGTGGTATCACACTTCATATTCCCTCTAACAAAAAAATGTATTTCTACGATGCCGCTATCAAATATAAAACCGAAGGAACGCCTCTTATCATTGTGGCAGGTAAAAGATTTGGCATAGGCAGCTCTAGGGATACTGCTGCAAAAATAATAAAACTCTTAGGTGTAAGGGCGATCCTAGCTCAGAGTTTTGAAAGAATATTTAGAGAGAACCTAGTATTAATGGGGATTTTGCCGGTGTTGATTCCTAGCTGGAGAGAAATGGGAATTACTGGAAAAGAAAGATTTGGTTTTAAATATATTGATTTTGAAAACAAAACTGTATCGATCGAGATAGATACTGATAGTGGCAAAGTGATGTTAGAAGGAAAGCTTGATTTACATACAGAGGCTGAAGTTAGGCTTCTTAAGGAAGGAGGTGCTTATAATATCATAAAGAAGTTAGTATTTGGACACTAGCCCAAAAGGCGATTCCATTCCCACTATGAATGGTATTCTCCACGCGAAGCTCAGCAGTTCTGCTTTACTGTAGACTTAGGCAACAGTTGTGAAGGCCAGGGATGCCAGAAGGACGCCTATGTTAAACCCCATTCTGTATCCACCCAGTGAGGAATGCCCTGTGCTTAGACCGCGATAGAAACTCGATGGAAAAGGAAGATGCTCCCGCCCATTCTCCACCTAGACCTACTCCCTGAATCATCCTGAATAGGACCAACATTGACACAGCCAGTGAGGTTCCTATGACCTTGGAATCAGGTAATACTGCTATGCCTCCCACGCCTAGGGCTGTCAGTCCCAACGTCCAGACGAGCATATCCCTTCTTCCTATCTTATCTCCGAAGTGTCCAAATATGAAAGCTCCAACAGGCCTAATAATGTAGGTAATACCAAATGTGATTAATGTTAGACTGGCCTTAGCTGCAGCATTGAGTCCGATAAAGAATATGGAGGGCCATACCAGAGACGCTGCAGTGGAAACTATGAATAAATCATAGTAATCTATTACGGTGCCCAGAGAGCTAGCTAGAATCACCTTTCCTACGATACCCTTGTCTTCTCCCATTCAACACCAACTACATCTTAATATACCATTCGTTATATATATTTTATTATTTATGGTATAGAACAACTTAGTTAATTCTCAGATTTTATGCCTGATAAGTTTCATCATAACAATCATGATTAGTAAACAACTTTGTTCACTAAAACTGGTCAGCCAATATGTTGATCTATTTGGTTTAGGTCCAGACCACCACTCTGTCTTAGCATGGATCTTTTAAGATTCTCTCGGTGAGATTGATATCAACTTTGTGTGGAAAATAAGCGTAAACTATAAAGTCTAAACGATATAAAGAAAAGTCTACAATGAACGAATCTCATGCATAAAGGGAAACCGGTTTGAAGCTAGCAATCATCATAGGTACAACTTGGGTAGGTGTTAAGAATGGCTAGGAAACTTCTCCTAATAGGAGCTCATCTGGAGGACATGGTCTGGAGGGCCTCAGTGACAGTGGCCAAATATTTAAAACAGGGAAATGAGGTTGCCTTGGTCGCTCTCACCTTTGGTAAGAGGGGAGAATCGTGAGGTGCATGGAAGGCAGGAGCCAACAGTATGGATGAAGTAAAGGCCATAAGGAGGAAAGAGGCCGAATGTGTCAAGGAAGCTCTGGGAAATCCAGTGATGGAGCTACTGGACTTGAGAGATCATCCGTCCTACTTTAAGTATGCTGAGGCCTTCTACATGTACAATCCAGTAATTGGAGAGGACTTCCCATGAAGCCCGTGATAGTGAGACAGATTTCGAGATCCGAAAAGGACAGGGAGAGGATCACAGAACTATTAAATTATGGAGTCGCCACAATCTCGGAATCCCAGGACAAACTGGGCTTATTTTCACCTGACATAAGGCCAATTCAACCGGGCTCAAGGCTGCAAGGACAGCGATAACGGTTAGATGTGCAGATGGAGATAACCTCATGCTTCACGCTGCCTTAGAGGTAGCTAGACCTGAAGACGTGATAGTTTTGACCACCGTAAGCGGGGGATCAAGAAATGGGATGTTCGGCGAGTTGTTGGCCAATGCCATCATCACCAGGGGAGTGTCGGCTCTCACAACAGATTCAGGAGTGAGGGACGTGGCAAGACTCAGGGAAATGAAATATCCCGTGTGGTCAAGGTACATTACCGCTGTGGGGACTTCTAAGAACACCCCAGGATGGGTCAACGCTCCAATAGTTGTGGGTGGGGTCAACGTTAATCCCGGTGATTTCGTGCTTGCCAATGACGACGGTGTGGTGATAATCCCGCGAAACGAAATAGATACAGTGCTTGAGAATGCATCCAAGAGAGAATCCAAGGAAGAGATAACTAGAAAGAGAATACTTAACGGAGAGCTAACGGTGGATATTTACGGATTCAAAAAGGTATTGGCGGAACTTGGGGTTAATTATGTGGACAAACTGGAGTAAGATCGTGAGAGTGAGAGGTGGCTTTTTTGTTCGTTCTCTATTTCGAGGGTATAGCGAAATTGGATATTATTTGTAGTGTGTGGAGTATCTGTTAAGTGACGTCTTCGGTTCTCTTTTAATTTGACATCTCGCAGAAACCTAGAGGTCTTTGATTACAGTAACTCCACACATTATATCATTTGTCTCATTTACAGATTTAGGGTCACTTCAGCCTGAACCTTGTGGGAACAGGCGTTCCCAAGTTAACTGTGAGGAATGTAGTTAATCCACGCGTGTCTTCGTAAAAAGGTTATTATCTAGTTGTTACTATGTCATCACGTGATATTATGGTTTCCCCGGAACAAGTGAAGGAGTATATCCGCGGAGGATATGATATACATCTTCATTCTGCACCAGATCTCCTTCCCAGGAAGGCGAACGATATAGAATTCGCAAGGATGGCCAAGGAAGTAGGAATGGAGGGTTTTGTTCTCAAGTCCCATTACATGCCCACTGCGGAACGTGCCTCGCTAGTACGTTATGTGGTGGAGGGGTTCAAGGCATATGGTGGTCTCGTCCTGAATTGGGGAGTTGGTGGGATAAACCCCGTAGCAGTTGAGGTAAGCGCCAAGTCTGGAGCCAAGGTTGTTTGGATGCCCACCATAGATTCCATAAACGAGAAGGGAAGATGGACTGACGTTAATGACTGGTCAAAGGCTCCATACTGGGCGAAGCTGAGCAAGGAACTGAAATCCTTGAATAAGGCAGTCCCCATACAGATCTGGAAAAACCAAGAGTTGAGGGAGGAGGTTTATGATGTTCTGGATATCATAAAGAAATATGACATGGTGCTGGCTACAGGTCACATAAGTAAGGAGGACGGTCTGAGGTTCATTCCCCTGGCCTCTCAGTACGGAGTGAAGAGGATTGTTGTGACCCATCCCGAGTTTCCCTCAACTTTCTATACTGTGGAGGAACAGGTCAAGCTCCTGGACCACAATCCCGTGTTCGAGAGATGCTTCACTACACCCTACTCAGGGAAAACAAGCTGGGAAACGGTGATAAGGGGAATAAGGGAGACCGGAGTGGAGAACAACGTACTATCAACCGATCTGGGTCAACCTACCGCTCCCTATCCGGTGGAGGGAATGATTATGTTTGCTCAGAAACTGCTGGAGGCAGGGTTCTCAGGAGACGAAATACACAGAATGGTCGCGGATAATCCTAGGAGACTATTGGAGTGATCTAGCTGTTAGGGTTGACGGATCATGAAGCCCGTAGTTGGCGTGGACTCTTCAGTGATAGTGGAGGAACTGGACAAGGAGAAGGTTGAGGAGCTGAACTCTTTGGCCAGAGTGGTGTATTTCGATCCCTACCTTCCTGAGGATCAGGTTATCTCCATGCTGAAGGATGCCGTTGCCATAGTGGATAGGAAAGCCAAGATATCCTCCAGGATAATCAGTGAGCTTAGAAACCTTAAGCTCATAGCTAGAACCGGCGCTGGTGTGGATGAGACCAGGGTTGATCTAAAGACCGCAAAGGAAAGGGGGATCTTAATCACCTATAACCCTGGAGGGAATTCTGTGGCCGTCGCGGAGCTGACAATTATGTTGGCCATCGCTCTGTTCAGGAAAGTAATCCCCCTGACCTCCGCCGTTAGGGCGGGAAGATGGAGCGAACTTAAGCCTAAGGATACCATGGGTCGCGAACTGGAGGGAAAGATCTGGGGGGGGTAGTGGGAATGGGAAGTATAGGGAGGAGGGTTGCTCAACTTGCCACAGCCTTCAACTGCGAGGTTCTGGGCTACGATCCTTACGTTTCACCCGAGACGATGGAAAAGTATCAGGTTAAATCTGTCTCGCTTGAGGAACTTCTTTCGAGATCTGACGTTGTCTCCATTCATGTGCCCTTGACGGAATCGACCAGACATCTCATTAATCGTGAAAGGCTTAAATCCATGAAGAACACTGCCATCCTGATAAACGTTAGCCGGGGAGGAATTGTTGACGATAAGGCACTGTACGAATCCCTCAGGAGGGGAGAGATAGCGGGGGCAGCCCTTGATACCCCTGAGGAGGAACCGGTTAAACTGGATAATCCTCTCCTTACCCTGGAAAACGTGATTATTACTCCTCACATAGGGGGTTCAACGTTCGAGGCTTCCATAAAGAACGCGAATTCGGCAATGGAGGAGGTTATAAGGTTCCTTAAGGGATTACCTCCCCTGACTCCCTACAGGTACTAGATTACGTGGCTACTAGATCAAGCAATTCCTTGTTGTTTTGTATAAGTTCCCTCACGTTCTTAACGTGAGCTTTAGCCCACAGTTCTGCCTCATTTTCGTCGTGATTTTTCAAGGCTTGGAAAATCCTGAAGTGTTCATTCCATGAGACGTCAGCCCTTCCAGGAATCATGACTGTTCTAAACTGGTACCTGATCATCTTGAGCTTCAAGCTGGAGAGGAGGAGCTGGGCGGTGGTATTCCCCGAGGCCTCGTAAATTATGCTGTGAAACCTTTCGTTAAGCTGGGAGTACTTCACGTACTCCTTATTTTCTAGGGCAGTCTTCATCTCCATCAGTGTTGCCTCTAATCTCTGGAGGCTCTCCTCGGATATCCTAGTAGCTGCCTTTCTGGCCAGAAAACCTTCTAGGACCTCCCTAACCTCTAGGATTTCCACAGCTTCCTTCAGGTCAATGAGGGAGACGATGACCCCGTTAGACGTTCTCTTAACAATTCCGTCATTCTCCAGCCTAGTGAGGGTGAGTCTAATGGTGTTCCTGCTTGACCCGTATTCCTTAGCCAGAGCATCTTCCACAAGTCTTTGACCGGGAAGGAATTTCCCACGTTGAATGTCTGCCTTCAATTTCTCGTAGATGGAATCGCTCTTCTTGCTCCTAATCTGCGTCATTCTACTCATCTCCAGATAATCTATTTAGATTCGAGACATATATAAGATTTTCCCGTCTAACTAAAATACGGAATGTGGCAGGAGTTCTGTGATTCCTGTGTGAGGTGGTAACCAGGCTGGAATTGATCAACTCTCGTTAACCCCTTTGATTAAGGACTATGAAAGCCATAAGGAGAATTTTCGAGTCACTGAAAATTTGAAATGGGGATATTGAAACGATTGGTCCGAACTGACATTGTAAAGGCACATAGGTCTTGTTTACGGATGCTCAATTCGCCAGAGATTTTAACATAACGTGGAATATATCAGCTAAGTTCAGAAATATTTGTCCACTCTAATAGCTATTTAATTGAATAAAAGATTATTAATTTGATGGATCAAATTTTGAAAAGTTTTTATTGAGTTAAGTTAATCTTGAGTTTCTCCTTCAGTATCAGAGATGGTATAGGGAGAAATAGCATGAGGACCACCTAGAGGAGAGATGTCTAAATTAATTTTATTTAGTTACCGATTTACATTGAATAATATTTAGCACTTGTGGAACAATGAAATTTCACACAACTATTTTCGTGGCGTCCCTTGGATAGTTCATGAATAATAACACGGATGACATATCTACAGCAATGGAAAAACTGGAAGAAGTACTGGGAGTGAACCTACAGGGTTACTGGAGAGAGGCAAAGGAGATCAGCGACAGACTTGGGAGCGTTCTGGGCTCCAGTTTTCCCTACGCATTGACCGAGAGGAAGCGTCTCATTCTCTACTCTCTTGTGAGGTATCTGGACCCTGAGGTCGCAATCGAGACAGGGGTGGGTCCAGGAGTATCCACAACAATGATTCTCTCGGGATTGAGAAAGGGGATCCTCTACTCTGTGGATGTGAGGGATATCCTAGAGAACGGTAAACCAGTCGGTTTTCTTGTTCCCGATGAACTGAAGGGAAAATGGAGGCTGTACATAGGGAGAAGTGAGGACGTGTTACCTAAACTGATGAATCAAGCTGGAAAGATCGACATTTTCCTTCATGACAGTGAACATACTTACGAGAACGTGATGTTTGAGTTGAGGATTGCTTGGACTCACCTTAGGCAGGGAGGAGTGCTATTGATTGATAACTTGGATTTTACAAGGGCTCCACGTGATTTCGCTAGGGAGAGTAATGTCAAGCTGATTAGAGTGGCGGAAGATGCTGGCGGGTTAGGAATGATATTGAAGAGGTAGCATTGCTCCTAGCTAAACAGGATGTTATCGACAAAGATTAATCATAGACCGTCTCGATGAATTCCTTGGCCTCCTCAACGCTCATTTTCCTAGGATTTTCTGAGGCATTGGTCATCTCACTCAACTTCTTGGCGTGAGTAAGTGCCCCCTCAAGGGTAGTATACTTAGAGAGGCTCTCCTTAATCCTGTACTTCTCAAGGATTTTCTCCAGTGTTTCCACAACGTTACCCAACTTTGGGGCCCCACCATTGAATTTCACGGCCTCAATCAAGGATATGCAGGACGTGACGCCGTGGGGAATGTTGAAGGCTGGTCCGTAAACGTATCCAAAGACGTGACTCAATCCTCTACCCCCATACATGAAAGAGAGTGAGGCCAGCCAGGTACCCACTTGACAGAGCTCAAGGTCCCATTTCACGAGGCAGTTTACAAGGTACTCGTATCCCTTCGCAGAGAGAGCATCGGTAAAGGGAGAACTCTTCGTGGAGTAGCTTGCCTCAACCGCATGATCCAATGCCCTGAATGCGGTGGTTACCACTAGCCTCTCAGGAGTCCCTGTTAACGAGAGCGGGTCAAGGATGACCACGTCAGGTGGTCTTGTCCTCACTGTCTTCTTGATGCCGTCATCAGTGTATCCGGCAACCGCAGTGTGCTCTGCTCCCGACAATGTGGTCGGAACGGAAACGTGAAAGGCGGGAGAGGAAATCTTGACCGCATCGATGATGCTTCCTCCTCCCAGGGATATCACGTTCCTTCCCTTTATCTTGGAGAGAACCTCAAGCTCTGCCTTAGGCGTATGCTGTGATGGTCCCCTTATCACCAAGGGATTATCCACCCTGGATGTAACCTCTCTTAGAAGGGAGGAATTCAAGAGGCTCCCGGTGGTCACCACGATGGGTTCCTTCATCTCCAGATCCCTTAAGGAGTCCAGGGCTCCCCTCCCGTAATACACCCTCACGTTGTAAAACTGAGTGACCCACATTATTTTCTTGACGTAATGGTCAAATATATTCCTATCAGCGTTATCACGGATCCCACGGCCTCTCCCAGGCTTGGAAGTACGCCAAGGGTTAGAAAGCTGAGAATGTATGCCGCAATTGGTACAAGAAGAGAACCGGCAGATGCCCTGATGCTTCCCATTTCCTTTAACGCATTGAACCAGAGGATGTACCCCACAGCCTGCCCCAGCACGCCTAGAGCTATTAGTAGAGCTAGGGTAAGGGGAGTGAAGGTAAAGTAATAGTCCAGGGGAGTGACAGCAAGCGCCACTGGTAAGGACACCAAACTCATGAAAGCGTTAAGCTTGGGCACGCTCTCGCCCGTAAGGTTCCTTGAGTAGTACACAGTTCCCACTGCCCAGCTTATTCCTCCGATCAGTGCAATCAGGATTCCCACATCTAGACTGGCTGATGTGATGGACAGAGCAAGCCCCAATATTCCCAAGACAATCCCTACCACTGATCTAGTAGAGATGGTAGTTCCCAGCATTCTCTCAAATATTATTACGAATATTGGCTGAGTGTATATCATCAGTGCTGCAAGTCCTGGGTTACTGGAAATCGAGGTACCCACGTTAAGGCAAAGCATGAAGATGGTGAAGTTGAAGATCGCAGTGATGAGCTGTTTCCTCCCGGCAGATACCTTGAAACCGGACATGATAAGAAAGAAGAGTGCCCCAACAGCAAATCTGACCCAGGTAATGATCAGGGGAGAAACGTCTGCCGACACTATCTTGGTCAGGGGATAGGTTAACCCCCACACTATGGCCAGTGGTCCTAACCATCTAAAACCCTTGAGATAGGCATTAGACACAGAGAATTAGTATCAAATTAAAGTTTAAATGGTTAATTATTTTCCTTTTTTGAAATCGATCTGGGTTTATCATGCAGTTTTGATCTAGGGGCGTTAGGGCATTGATAAGTTACACAGTTACGTCACTTCCCTCAACCGGAAAACAAAAAAGTCGTATCGGAACTCCTGACAAGACCTATTGGCGAAGTTTAAGAATCAAAAGAAAGTTAATATTCAGGTAGTTAAGCTTAATACGCGTTTCGCGTAGATATAGGATATGTTAAAGGAACACTACCCCATTATAGTGGGAAAGTCCGTATACATAGACGACATAACTCCCCCTAATACGGCTTACCTTCATGTGGTCAGATCTCCGATAGCGAGGGGGATAATCAAGTCGGTGTCGGGACCAGAAAAGGCTCTACTCGCCTTCACCTGGGAACAGGTAAAGAATTGGATGCCGGTGAGACTCTTCGGTCCATCCGAGGGTCTTCAGGTGGTGAGGATGCCAGTGCTGGCAAATGGAAGGGTGAACTTCGTGGGTCAACCCGTGATGGCCTTTGTGGTTGAGGATAGGTATGAGGGGGAAGATCTGGCTGATGAGGTTTCTCTGGATTATGAGGAGTTAGAGGCCGTGACTGATCCGGAAAGGGCCCTTGAAACAGAGCCCATTCACCCGGAGCTCAGGAGTAACGTTTTCATGGATCAACCCCTTCAGGGAGGCAATCTCTCCCTCAAGGAAAAGGCTGACGTGCTTGTGAGAAGGAAGATCAAGCAGAGCAGGGTGGCAACAAATCCCATGGAGCCCAAGGGGATTCTGTGCTGGTGGGAGGGAGACACACTAAACGTCAGGGTATCCACTCAGGCTCCCTTCGGGGTGAGGAACGACCTTCATGAGCTACTTGGTATACCGCCTGAGAAGATCAAGGTCAGTTCCCCACCGAACGTGGGAGGTGGTTTCGGAAACAAGAGCGGAGGTTACCCTGAATATGCCTTAGCTGCCTTAGCCTCACTGAAGCTAGGGAGACCCGTGAAATGGATTGAGACTAGATCTGAGATACTAAACAACGCCCAGTCGCAGGGGAGAGGAGAGGTATCTGACATGAAGCTCTACGCCACTCGATCCGGTGAGATGCTGGGAATGGAGGGAGTGGTAATAGCAAACATGGGGGCATATGCCTACGGAATAAACTATTTCACATCTCAGTTCGTGGCCAGACTCTCCAATGGTCCATACAAGTTAAAGTTTGCCTCAGTAAGGGCGGTCACGGTTTACACCAATACTCCGCCCATGGGCTTCTATAGGGGAGCTGGAAGACCTGAGGCTGCGCTCATTCATGAAACCTTAGTGGAGGACTTGGCTGAGGAACTGGGGATGGATCCAGTGGAAATAAGGAGGAAGAACCTCGTTGATGATTCAGGTTACGTGACACCTCTTGGTTTAAGGTATGACGCAGCAGGATACAGGGAGGTATTTGATAGGGCAGCCAATTACTACAGAAAGCTTAGAGAAACATCCAGGGGAGTATCCCTTGTGACCTTCACCGAGATAGTGAGGACCTCACCGGGAGAGAGCGCTAGGATAGAGGTCAGGGATGGGAGGGTAATAGTTCACCTAGGGTTGGGAGCTCATGGTCAGGCATATGAGTCTTCCTTTAAGGGACTAGTGGCTGAGGAACTGGGAATAGACCCTGATAAGGTCGAGGTCAAAACCGGTGACAGTGAGGGAGTGAAGGAGGGAATAGGAAGTTTCGGCTCAAGAGGAGGCACTGTTGGAAGCTCGGCTGCTCTGGCCGCTGCCCAAGAACTAAAGAGGAGAATGGGTGGGAAGATTGACCTGAGCAAGGAGATTGCAGTGGAGGTGTTTTATAGGGCCGAGGACATATTTGCCCCAGGAGCCCATGTGGCCAGGGTAGAACTGGATCGCGAAACGGGCATGTTCAGGGTGGTGGAATACTACGCTGTGGATGATGTGGGAAGAGTTCTCAATCGCGAGGAAGTGGAGGGCCAAATAATTGGAGGGGTTCTTCAGGGAGTATCTCAAGTTATGATGGAGGCCATGAAGTTTGATGAGAGGGGTAACCCCATGTGCAGTTCAGTGGCGGATTGCGGTATGTTGACTGCTGTAGAAGGTCCTAGGAAGGTTACTCCGGAGTACGTGGAGTTCAGGTCATCCCTCTTCTCAGGATCAAGGGGTGTTGGCGAGGCTGGAACCACTGGCGCCCTTCCAGCCACTTTCCTGGCTCTAGAGAAGGCTCTGGGAAAGAAGTTGAGCTCGTTACCCTTTGAACCATGGTAAATTAAAACGAATTTATTTAAATCTTATTATATTATTTCACTATATTAATCCTTTCTTCATAAAGTTAGCCATTCTTAAAACATGATAGGATTCTCCTATCAAAAGACCCGCTGAAAACATGAGCATGGAATCAATGATTAAGGAAATGGTTATGTTTGTAGGAAACAGGAATTCAAGCGACAATCTCACCAAGAGCAGGACTAGCCAAACCCCGTAAATAAACGATGACCTTTTGTAGTATAATTGCTCATCTTTATGAAACAGCGTTACAGATTCCCCATATCTCATTCCGACTAAGAAACCGGCAAATACAGCGACAATTACAAAGGGTAAAAAGGAAATGTTCTCCAATGAAATGATTAATCCAAGAAGAAGATAAATAATTGGCCTTATAAGGAGTCTTCTAGGGCGGTACCTTCTCCCATTTCTGTTCCTTAGGAATCCAATAAATACGATGATTGCTATAATAAATATATAGATTAAAATACTGAGATTTGTGCCAGAAGCATCATTTACTGAAGCCATATTAGTCACATGATTAGTTATTTCATTAACAAGATAATAAAATCTCTTATGCAATAATGTTTTGTTCCAGAAAGCATATATGATCTTTTAAGGGTTACTAGACCAACTTAAAGTTATGATCGCCCAAAGCTAAGTGGTTTTCAATTTCCCTCTAAATATTAGCCTCGTTTGCATCACGGAGCCTGCCATTCACACTGCAAGCCTGCTAGGTGATATTTCATTATTCACATTTTGTTCAAATTTAAAAGAATTGACAAGTTTTCGTTAAACTTGAGCAAAGTTTAATATTTACTTTGACAAAAGTGTCAGAAAAGGCGAAATTGTTGCAATTTGATGATACTTCAAGGGACATTGTTAGATTACTTCATTTTCCCGGTGAGGAAAGGCAGTTTCATTACCCCACCTCCTCTAGAATCGCAAGCAAGCTTGGAATAAATTTCAGTAAGGTGGACAGGAGACTCCAGGAGATGAGATCTGCCGGATTCGTATCGGAGAAACTGTACATAGCCCTCAACCTGGATTATCTGGGTTTCTCCAAGTTCATCCTGCTGGGATTGACTCCCTCCCGTGAGGTGAAGGCAATTTACGATGATGTGAGAAGGGAACCTCCCTCATTCCTGGAGAGCTTTTATAGAGCCAACACGGGCCCTCCCTCGGATACATCCCTTGTGGTCATGGAAATAGTGTCTCACGAATCCACACTGAGGGAGAAGCTGGAGTACATGTCCTTAAAATACAGGAACCTGGAGATAATGGATAATACCATAGTTAAGGCGAACTTTATCTCAGTGAAACCAGAGACCCATCAGGAAGAGAGGGTCCTGAAGAACTTGAAAGAGAGAGACTCACTGGAGAGGAAAATCCTGAGATCTTTGTGGGACGATACGTCACTTTCTGTTCCCAAGATAGCTAATAAGGTGATGAAAGGGGAGGGAAAATCTAGATACAGGACAGTTAAGAGGATCCTGGACTCCATGGTGAAGTTGAGGGCGTTCTGGCTTTACCCCCAGATAGACTCCACGAAGTTGAGTGGGAAGACCATGTTCGCCCTAACCATACTCTGCGATGAAAAGGACAAGGCAGAGACCACGAGCAGGACCTTAAAGATACTTTCAGAGAACTATATAATGTACAGGGATTACTATGAGGGCATGATTCCGGTGGGATGTGTTTATGAAAACAGGGATGAGTACATGTCCTTAATTCAGAGCCTGAATGACGCTCATCTTGACTATATCGTGTATGAGGACTTCTACGGCTTTTCCACGGGGAGGTGGCCCTTACCGGAATGATGTCTAACTTTCCGTACCCCTTTATGCTGGTTTAGAGCCTTTCCATTGACATCAAGAGTGTTTAGAACCTTAATCATAAAATATTTAATGTTCATTCATTCCATTTAGTCTATGAAACGGGACGTCTTTTTATTAATGATCTCGAGGGTTGCAAGGAGCTTCGCCGCCGGGCTTCTGGCGGTAATTGTTGGATTGTATTACGTTCACGGGTTACATCTCTCCCTTCTGCAGGTGGGTATATTGTTCGGGGTGGGGGCCTTCGTTACGCCCCTGCTTACCCTGGTGCTGGGATTTTACTCTGATAGGTACGGAAGAAAAAAGATACTTCTGGCCACACTCTCCTTCCTTCCATTATCAATCCTCATCCTTCTACTCACCTCAAACTTCTTCCTTCTCATGTTATCCTCTGCGCTGGGAGGTTTCGGGATAGCAGGGGGACTAGTGGGTGGAGGTGTTGGAGCGAGTGTGGCCCCCATGCAGACCGCGCTTCTCACCGAGAAGGTTAAGCCGGAAGAAAGGACCAAGATATTCTCTTGGTTCACCATTATCTCCAGCTACGCTGGCTCTGCAGGAGCTCTGCTAGCCAACGGATCAAGCTACTTCGAGCTCTTCGTGATCTCCTTTCTGGTATCTGCCCTATCTGCGCTGGCCATTCTTCCCGTGAAGGAGAACTTTAAGCCAAGGGAGAGGAAACAGGAGCCCAAGGTAACAAGGAGAGATAACGAAACGATAAAGAAATTCACCCTCACCGGTATCCTGAACGGAGTATCACAGGGGTTGATCGTTCCCTTCATTCCCATAATTTTCAGCGAGGCTTATGGTTTATCTCAGGGTTTCATTGGGGACCTAGTTTCACTTGGAGGAGTGATTTCGGCCACCCTCATGCTGGCAACTCCAGCGCTCACAGAGAGGCTGGGTTTCGTAAGGCTGATCATAACCACAAGGACCATTTCAGCTGTCCTAGTTCTCCTGTTTCCTTTCCTTGGGGTGTGGTACCTAGCCTCAATTGATTATCTGCTGTTCACTCCACTCAGGGTAATAGCGTTGCCAGCTCAGCAAGCGCTCATGATGAACCTGGTGGGAGAGGGAAGGAGAGCCACAGCCACAGGTGCGAATCAGGCTGGTAGACTTATTCCAGCTGCTGCCTCAACGTCGCTTTCCGGCTACCTGTTGCACGCTGTGTCCTTCGCGATCCCCTTTGAGGCCGCTTTCGTTGCCACGGTAGCTAACTCGTTCCTGTACTTCAAGTTTTTCAGGGGAGTTGATAAGGCAGTAACAGGTAAGGTGGTTATCTCTGAGGGGTAGACAGGGGCATGAAACGAGATGACGAGATCAAAGACCTTCATGGTGGGCGATCGTTCGGATCAAACCCCAGTTTTCAGGAGTTCCCTATACATGGGATCCACCAGCGAGTAATTTTCACCTTCCTTTTTAGCAACTCTGGCATTGATTAGCTGTTTAAGGGCGTGGGTGAAGCTCCAGTCCTTCACCTCTCTTCCCAGTAAAGCTTCGGTCACCTTCTTAAGGTTCCTCCAGCTCGGAGAGTTTAGCAGGCTTAATCCCCTTAGGACTGCTCTCTCAATCTCTCCAAGCCTCTCGTATTCCTCTTTCACGAGCTTTAGGGCAATTTTTTCCACCTCTTCCTTGGATTTCTCGTGATCGTACCCGAGGCTCCTGAAATTGCCATAGTACGTGAGCCAACCCGCTATCCCCCTATACGTCAATGAGGCGTCCGTCATCTCCTGTTCGGTCATGTTCACATCACATCTTCTCTTACCCTCCCTGAGAAAGGCGATCCCCTCCTCCAGGTTCAGGGGTGTCACTTCCCTCTCCACAATTGGCCTACCCTTTATGGTCTTGCTCTTTCCCTTCCCTCCACCGGCCAATACCTTGGACATTCCAATCATGGATCCTGTAAAGATGAACCTTACATCACTGGAGTTGTAGGCCGTTGAGAGAACCGAGGTCAGCCAGGGAGTTGCTATGTTCTGAACCTCATCTACACCGAGAACCCTGTCACCCAGTTTCGAGAGAACCTTCTCCAGGGTGATTACAGGCTTCCTCTGGACCTCAACTTTCAGGATCCTGATATCTAGGCTTAGGGAAAGCATCTCTATCCTATCAATAAGTCGACTGGTGAGCTCCCTGATGGAGGAGATACCGCTGGCGTCAAGGTAAATTCCGTCGAGCTCCTTGGTAACTATCTTGACTATCGAGGTTTTGCCCACCCTTTTGGGCCCCACAAGCAGGGGCCAGAACTTTGCCTCCACCAGTTTCTTAACGTCCTCGATCAGCCCGTCCCTATCAAAGAAGTTCTTCCTGTCGTCCTTGGGATAGGGATCGAATAATGAGCATACCATATTAGTAACTAATAGGGGTACTCCCTTAAATTCTTCCCTTATTCCAGGGAGAATAGATGCCATATTAGTAACTAATAGGGGTATAACCAGGAGAGTTTGTACGTCAAGTCTCTGTCATCCCGTGTGATGGAACTTACAAAACTACTAACAAGATCTACAGTAAACTCCCTGGGGGAGAATATGGGCAGAAATATATTAACTGGTAGAAGATTGACCCATAATGATTCTTGATGATTCTTGTTGAGAACCTCACCAAGGTTTACGGCAAGAGACCGGTGCTGGACTCAGTAAGCTTCTCCGTGGAGAAGGGGTCCATTACGGGTTTCATAGGTCCCAACGGTGCAGGCAAGACCACCACAATCAAGATTCTCACAGGACTGCTCAGGAGAACCTCGGGTAAGGTGGAGGTGATGGGTATGGACCCATGGAACAACCCGAGGATTTACGAGAGAATAGCGATCATCTTCACCACAATCTATCACCCGCAGGAGGTTAAGGTGAGGGAATACCTCACCGACGTGGGGAAGGTATACGGCAGGGATCCCCGGGATCTCATGGAGGAGTTTGCGCTCACCCCACACGCCGACAAGAGGCTTTCTCAGCTCTCCTCTGGCTTGGCTCAGAGGGTTCAACTGGTGTCAGCCCTCATAAGGGACCCTGAACTCATCATAGCAGATGAACCCACCGCAAACCTTGACCCCAAGGCCAGGCTTGAATTCTACGACGTCATTTCCAAGCTCCACAGAAGGGGAGTTACCCTCTTCATCTCCTCTCATATACTCTCTGAACTGGAGAAGGTGATAACTCACGTGATCTTCATAAACAGGGGAAAGATCTCCTTCTCTGGTACAATAAATCAGGCATTGAGGGTTGAGGAGGGAGAGATTTACCTTCTCGTTGACGATCCTGAGAGGGCAATCAAGGTTCTTGGAAGGGGAACCATGGAGGGAGGATACATCAAGGTCACGGGTAACCTGAGGGAAGTGGTGGACCTTTTGGACGAGAACCACATTAGCGTGATCACTGTGAGGAGGTCGTCCCTTGATGAGGCTTTCAAGAGGTTTTCAAATATTTAGGATAGTTTTCAGGGAGAGGTACAGGGAGCCCACCCTTGAGCTGGTGTTGCCAACCATGCTGGTTGCCAACATTTTCCTCTCCGCATTTTACGAGAGGGGGAACTTCAGCCTCCTGGGCGTGGTGCTGGGTTTCACTCCTGTGATCAGCGTGGCGGAGACCCTGGCCTTCGCCCTGGGGCTCAGGAACGTCATATTCGTCACGGGAGATCACGTGTATAAGGGAAGCATAATCTCATTTCTAACCATGCCCGTGAGGAGAGAGATCCTCTTCCTTTACATATATTTCGCGGACGTGGTGATACCGTGGGCGCTGTGGCTCGTGACTTCGCTTCTTTATTCCCAGCTCTCAGGGATACGCGTGCCCTCCCTGCTGTTGGCCACCTTCACCTCGGGATACTTCTTCTCCCTCAACGTGGTGTTCCTTCTCACCATCCTCCTGAAGAGTCCTGGTGTTGCAACCCTGACCTCAATGTTCGTTCTTGGATCCATATTTGTGTTTGGGGGTGCCCTGGGATATTACCAGCTAATACAGGGAAACACTTCCCTCCTCTACCTCAGTTCCTTCTCCAACCCTTACGTGCTGTGGATAGCAGATTCGCTGGGAAGAAACCTGATCTCCCAGATAATCTCGGGGGTTTGGGTGGATGGGGTGCTGGCAGTTCTCGCCCTTCTATTCGCCTTCTTCAGATTCAGGGGGTTAGAGCCATGAAGATTGGAACCCTCCTACTCGCCCTGGGGATAGCGATCCTTGCCCTGGGCAGTGTGAGCATTAACGCACACGTGAAGTACACTCTAACCTTGGGACCCCACCCCGTGAACCTGGACGTCCCGCCCACAGCGTCAGGTTTCATCTCCATCTCTGAGAACGCCACAAACACTACGGTCTACGTCCTCATAAATCACGATGGGAGTAGGGTGGTCAAGCTTCCCTATTCCTCGCCCCTTACCCCGGGAAACTGGAGCATAGAGGGGTATAAGGAGATCATAGTCACCGTTGCCAAGGAGGTAATCACGCAGAACGAGACGTTGAAGTGCGGTAACGTCACTACCCAGAAGGTGGTAAATCACCTGGTTCAGAACGTGTCCAGCAACGTCACCTCTCCTGTGTATATTCACGTGGAGGTGGACAGAATGGACCTGGTACAGGATCCAGCCGTGGTGGAGGGCGTGGGAGGGATCCTGACGGCTCTGGGCCTGATCCTCGTCATCCTGGAGACCCGTCTCAACTTCTCAATTTAGTTTCGGTAATCCCTCTCTGAAAATTTAAGCTGAGGGGTGCAAGTAAACCCATGGGAAGAACAATTCCCTCGTATACGGGATCGGTGGATAGATTCCTCTCAGAACTTGAGAGGATTTCAGAAAGAACGGGTTACCTGGAGGACGTGTTAAAGGAGACTAGGAGGAGAATCAGGTACTTTCAGAACGCGTCCTACGACGAGAGCATAGATACCCAGACCCTGGTCGTTGTTGCCATGATCTCGGTGATTGAGGACATGTGCAAAGGCAGATTAAAGGACGGATCTCAGAACTCCGGCAATGTGATGAATGGCTAACCTACCCGCAGTTATCCATGGATAGAACGAGAGGAAGCCGTGAATCATTCCCTGATATCTGACCAGGGTGGAGACGTTCCTAGCCTCGTTGAGGGAGTGAGAGTAGGTCTCCCCCTGATCCCTCAGGGGATCGTATTCTGCCGTTATCACCAGGGAGGGAGGCAGGTCATGGAGGTTGCCCAGGGCGGGTGAGGCGTAGGGGGATACTGCGTCTCTACCCGAGGAGAAGTACATGGATCCGAACCAGCTCATCATGGACCTGGTGAGGAAATATCCCTCGCCGAACTCGTGAATTGAAGGAGAGTTATCCACCATGTTGACTGCAGGGTAAATCAGGACCTGATATCTGATCATTCGTTTTCCCTGATCCCTATCCAGGAGGGTCATGACGGCGGACAGATTCCCTCCTGCACTGTCACCGGCAACTGCTAGTCTGGAGGTGTCCAGACCCAGCTTGCTCCCGTTTTCCGAGATCCAGAGAAGAGCATCCCAGGAGTCGTTCACCGCGGTGGGGAACTTATGCTCTGGGGCCAGTCTGTACTCGACTGAGAGGACAGCCACTCCGGACTCCTTGGCTATGAGGCTAGAGAGACCGTCATAGCTCTCAATGCTACCGAAAACGAAGCCTCCACCGTGATAGTAAACCAGCACGGGAAGATTCTCCCTGTTAGAGGGAACGTAAAGCCTGGCCCTGATCCTGGAATCCCTGGTGGGTATCTCGAGGTCCTGAACAATCTCCAGTTTCTCCCTCGTTGCGAAGAAGGCCGAGTCCCAGGCCCTCCTTAACTCCCTAACGTCGCGGGATAGGTCCTGGGGAGGTAAGAGGGAGAGGAATTTCTTTACTTCTGGATTCAGGGGCATACAATAACTGAGGAGAACAGGATAATAGGTAAAGAAGATCTGGTCAGGGGCGACATGAATCGGATGCTTGTGGTTTCCGACACGGCAGGCGAGGTGACACGCAATCATCGGGATAGATATGCCATTGCACACTCCCGTGATTCATATCTTCAAGAATCAGTGGCTCGAATTGTTGGGTCTAGAGGATGTTTGTAGATTCACATTTCCCTGAGAATCCTATCCCTCACTAGAATGGAGGACAGGGTTACCATTGGAACACCTATTCCGGGCTGGGTGTACTGGCCCACGTAGTAGAGGTTCCTCAGTTTCCTGTTCTTCATGGGTAACCTGAAGGGGCCAGTCTGATCGAGAGTGTGGGAGAGCCCGAATGCCGTTCCCTGATACGCGTTGTAATCCCTCACGAAGTCCTCGGGACCGTAAATCCTGGAGTACTTTACCTGAATCTTGCTCCCCGTCTTAATTTCAAGGTCTCTCAACGCTATCTTAACCAGTTCCTCCTTGGTGTTGACCCCGGGCGCCACGGGAATAAGTATAACCAGGTCCCTTCCCAGCAGGTTATCGTCAGTTGCCCGCCTGTAGCTGACGTAATAGGACATGTTCTCCGGTGTGGGCAATCTCCTCTCCTCCAGTGACCTGAAGTGATCGGCCCAGTCCCCGTTCACTATCACCGTGTGATGGGGCAGGTTAATCTCTCCCTCCACTCCCAGGTAACCAAGGATCGCTGATGGGGCTAGCTTCTTCCTCCACCACTCCCTCTCCACCTGGAACTCATCTGGAAGGAGGGTATCCGCGTAGTGGTAGTCCATGTTAAACACGAACACGTCTCCCTCCACTTCCCCATCTGGAGTGATCACGGACCTGACCCTCCTATCCTCAACCTTCACCCTGGTCACGGGAGAGTTAAGTCTGAACTCGATTCCCGCCCTCCTGCACATCTGGTAAAGGTTGTCCACATATCCCTCAAATCCGCCCTTGGGGTAATATACCCCCTGTCCATATATGGTGTAGTTCACCATTGCGTAAACTGCAGGCGTATTGAATGGAGAGCCACCCAGGAACACCGAGGAGAAGCCCATGGCCTTTCTCATGAGGTCGGTGCGAAAATATCGGGAATTGAACCTGTCCAGGCTCTCCCAGAGGGGAATCCTCCCCAGATTGGAGAGAACTTCCCTGTCCAGGAAGTCCAGTATGGTCATTTCCTTGTTCAGGAACTTCCTCATGGCCACTTCATACATGTAACCAGTGTCCTCAAGGTAATCCCTCATCTCCTCCGTGATCTCATGGAAGGTTACGCTCTCTCCCCTCTCTCCCAGTTTCCCGCTGTCAACCCTGACCAGCGGATTCACCCTAACCACGGGATGAGGGTTCTCCCCTATCTCGCGAAAGAACCTCTCAAACACCTCGGGCATGAGATACCAGGAGGGTCCCATGTCAAACTTGAACTCCCCTGCCCTGAAGGACCTGGCTCTCCCTCCCACGGTGGAGTTCTTCTCCACCACAACTACTTCCTCAAACTCTCCCCTCAGGAGAAGGGCAGTGGACAGTCCACCTATCCCTCCACCCACTATCACTGCCCTCATGTCACTTCTTCACCTGCAGTTCCGGGGGTATCTTGTCCAGTCCCTTTATCACGAAGAGGAACCCCCAGTTACCCTCTCCCTCAGCATGATGCACGTCGTGAACCAGGATCAGTTCCCTGAATGGGCTGTGCCTCATTCCCCAGCTCCTGAGGTGTAGATGCCTGTCGTGGATTATCATGTCGTGCACGAAGAAGTAGGCCACCCCATATCCCGTGAGGCCCAGACCAGCGCTCAGGGCCAGCAGGTTTCCGTGGAGGATCTCCTGAAATATCAGGAAAATGGCAACTCCAGCAAAAAGGAGCCCGAAGAGATCATTTTTCTCCAGTTCCGCCTGCCTTTCCCTGTGATGATCCTCGTGAACGGACCACATCACCCCATGCATCACATACTTGTGCATTCCCCTTGCCACGAACTCCATCCCCACGAAGGTGAGGGCGAAAATTCCTGCATATTCAAGCATATTTTCAATGATCATAATTGTAGGGGCGAGGGTCCCCTTTTAAATATGAATTAGATTTTTTCTTTCAGTTCCCTATAGTCGTCAATTAAAGAGTTTCTTACAAATGCATTAATTCACTTTAACAGGGTTTAACACGATACAACTTGAACAAACAGCTTGACGAAATTTTCAAGCGTGGGAGCACGACATACTACAACAGCACTCTGTTCTTTCCTCCCAGGATTAGGGAGGATGTGACCAAACTTTACGCGTTTGTGAGGGTCTTTGATGACCTTGTGGACAGCGTTCCCCAGAGGAGGGATGAGTTCTATCAGATGAGGAAAATGTATGAGATGGAGAGGGATGGAAGGAGGACGGGAAATGTGGTACTGGAGAACTTCGTTGAGCTCAAGGAGAGGAAGGGCTTCAGGGAGGAGTGGGTAGAGGCGTTCCTTAACGCCATGGAGAGCGACCTTCATAAGAGGGTGTACTATACCCTGGATGAGACCCTCAAGTACATGTATGGATCGGCGGAGGTGATAGGGCTTTTCATGATGAAGATACTGGATCTGCCAGGCGAGGCGGAGCCCTACGCCAAGATGCTGGGAAGGAGCATGCAGTACCTCAACTTCATCAGGGACGTAAAGGAGGACGAGTACCTGGGAAGGCAGTACCTTCCAGTTGAGGATATGGAGAGATTTGGGGTGAAGGGGCTGGAGTGTACCGACGAGTTCAAGGACTTCATGAGGTTTCAGGTTGAGAGATACCTGGAATTTGAGAGGGAGGCAGAGAGGGGTTACAGGTTCATCCCCAGCAGATACCTCGTACCCATAAAGACCGCCTCCGAGATGTATAAGTGGACGGGATTGAGGATCAGCTCCTCCCCCTGCGTCGTCCTGTCCAGAAAGGTTAAACCCAAGAAGAGGAAGATAGTTCTCTCAGTCATGAAGAACTCTGTGGGTGTTTACGTATGGAGATCCCTTTCCTCGTTGGCAGGTTTGCCTATGCTGAGATAGATTCCATGATGTTCTTCCCCACCCTGCTGATCTCGCTGTGGATGGGAGGGAGGAACTATGTTGCCCTCATGAAATCAGTGGGAGTGGTTGCTCCGCTCTACCTGTTCTGGGATTTCCTAGCCACTTATCGTGATTCGTGGGCCTTCAATCCCTCTCACGTGCTGGGGCTTTACGTGGTTAACCTGCCGGTTGAGGAGGTGATGTTCTTTGTGGTCACTCCCTTTGCCACCATCATGATATACGACTTTCTCAGAAGGAGAAGGGACTCGCGCGTCAGGTGGGCCTCATGGATTAGCCTCTTGGCCGGAGTGGCCTCGCTTTCAATCTCCCCTCTCTTCCTTGCACATTCCTACACCTTCGTGGACCTGCTTTACATGGGAATGGCCCTGATTGCGAGCTGGTTACTTGACAGGGGAATGCTGGAGTCCTTGAATTTCTGGCGTTTCATGGCCCTCAGTTACGTTCCATTCCTGGTGTTTGACTTCTTTCTCACAGCCCTTCCCGTGGTGGAGTATGGTCCCGGAAGCATACTGGGAGTCAGGGTGATAACGATCCCGGTTGAGGATTTCATTTACTCCTTTTCCATGCTGACCCTTTACACCCTCTTCTACAGGTACTTTCTGGGGAGGCAGACCGCAAACGTGAGGTGATGATCATGGAGGAGATAGAGAAGCTTTTCAGGGGATCTCCCGGAGACGTGGAGAGGATATACTCCACCTTCTCCAGGGACGAGATAATAGAGTGGATGAAGGGAAGGCCCAGCGCAGATATGAGGTTTGTGGAGGTTGAGGGAGATAGCGAGATCGTGGTAGTGGTTCCCACTGCGGACGCCTCAGGGAAGCTAGCCTCAAGGACGAGGGAGCACTTTCAGGGATTGCATATCATTTTCGTGGAGAGCAGAGGACCGCTCTTCAATTACGCCAGGAGCGTGAACGCAGGGGTCAATGAGGCTCTGAAGTTCAAGCCAAAGTGGGTGGTGATATCAAACGACGATCTCACCAGGGTGGAGAGCGTGAGTAAGCTGAGGGATCAGCTGGACTCGGTCACCGGCGTGGATCTGGTGATGGCCTCACCCTCAAGTTACCACACCTATCACGTGCTCCTGATGGATCCCAAACCCTGGTTCGTGACGGGAATGGGCGTTTTCGGGAAGCTAACGGGTCTTGCCCCGGCCAAGGTTTACGGCAAACTGCTTAAGTTCAGGGAGAGGCTGGGGGTAAGGTTCGTAACCATGATAGAGAGCATGGTGGGACCGATGGCCAGATTTGCAGGAAAGAGTTACAGGGTCCTCAATGCGGGTAGCTTCGCCGTGATAAGGCCAAGGAGAAGTCCACTGGACGAGACCTTCATCAATTCCCATGAGGACCTTGTCCTCTCCATGACATCCAGATATGCGGTTATTAACTACGGAATTGAAGAGCAGAGGGGAGCAAGCCTGGGATTTGGAGAGGCGAGGTTTGTGAGGACTTTCGTGAACGAGATTTATCTGAACTACCTCCTGGAGAAAGGCGTTCTGTCCATCCCTGGAACTGAGCGCGAGTTAAGTCACAGTTGAGTTCTCCTTTAAGGTTTCCCTGCCCATGAAGAAGGTCACCATATCCGCAAGTGCGCAGTTACCACCAAAGATTCCACGTTGTGGGCTCGAAAACCTGGCCCTTCAGGGCAATGATGATTAGTACATTCAAACTAAACCCTTCTCCGCAGTCAATTGACCCTTCACGGATGAGTTCTCCTGTACTCACAGTCAGGGACAGGTAATGAAATCTGGAACGTCGTCACTTTTTGATCAGCAGACAGTGTTCACTTTTAGATATAATAATGGTGTGCGGATTTTCTGAAAACTAAGCCTTATCCATCGTGACACCGTGGCTCAGCTAAGCCTTATCCCGACGTGATTCATTCAAATACTCCACACACTAATAATAAAAAAGAAATTTACTTGAGACTAGTTCTGGGACAATAGCTTCTTTGCCTCCTCTACCTCCTTCTTATCAGCTTCCCTGTAAGTCAGCCACCACGCAAATCCCTTGAATTGCTGTAATCTCAGCCTGGAGTCCTTCACGGTTCTGGGCGGTGGATTTAGCACGTTGTCCCCGATCATTTCGTTGTTGGGCCAGTTGGCTGGTATCACATTCCCGGTCTTATCCACAAGTTGCAACGCCTTAATGCTTCTCAATATTTCGCTTATGTTCCTTCCAATTTCCAGCGGATAATACATTATTAACCTCACTATTCCCTTAGGATCCACGATAAACACAGCCCTCACTGTGGCCGTTGAGGACTCGGCGTGCAACATCCCCAGTTTCTTTGCAACGTTACCCATTGGATCTGCAATTATGGGGAAGGGAATCTCAATCTTCAGGTTCTGCTCTATCCAGTTCACCCATTCAATATGACTTATGTTACTGTCAACGGATAGGCCAATCAGCTCGGTGTTCAGGTTCTTGAACTCCTGGTATCGCTTGGCGAAACTGTAGAACTCCGTGGTGCACACTGGAGTAAAGTCCCCTGGATGGGAGAAGATCACGAACCATTTCCCTGAAAATACTTCGGGAAGTTTCATCCTACCCTGGGTTGTATCCACCTCCATCTCCGGGAACTTTTCACCTATTAGGGGTATCCTTTCCTGCGTTTCCATTTTTCCATCTAAATGTAATTTAGAGTAACTCTTATTTAAGATTAACCTCTAGTTTAGATTAAATACAACTGGTAAAGGCCGATAAGGAGAGGTAGTAGGATAAAGATTCCTCTTGATTACTGAGGTTAGCCCATGAGAAAGAGGCAGAAACTCCATCCCGCGTTAAGGGCGAGAGTATCACGACCTTGTCCAGTTCTCAGGGACACCTGAAAACTGCACAGGTGTAACTGAGCAAAAATGACCGGAAATTGCTCTCAATCTTGATCAAGGAAACCAGTGTGACGTAAGAATAGTACTTCAACCCCTGATGGATAAGCCCTATTCAATCAGCACAACCCTGACGTCCTTAACGTTTTGGAAGTCCTTGTTCTTGGTCAGCACCGTCAGCTTCCTAGTCAAGGCCTGGGAGGCAATAAGTATATCAATGCTCCCTATTAGCTTTCCTTCACTCTTCAACTTCCTGTATATGGAGGATGCAATAACCCCGTCAGTCCGGTCAGCGGAAGAACTCCATCAAGGGAAGAGACTAGGCCCAATATCTCCTCTCTGGGTGTTCTACCCACCAGAATCTCGTAAAGGGACAAGGAGCTCACGTAGACCTTTTCCGCGCCAGTGATAAAACTCTTTGCCCTTTCATTTCCTCTCATGAACTCAATCAGAGCGGACGTGTCGGCTAATACTTTCATCTAACTTCTCCCTAGCTCTCTTGACCTCTTCTTCCAGTTTATTCGCCTCCTCATCCGTCAGTATTCCAAAATACCTCATGAGGCGTTTATTCCTTGAATCCCTGGACTCCCTTATCAGCTGATCTATCAGTTCACTAAAGCTCCTGTCACCCTTGATTTCCAGAAGCCTCTCATACACGTCATCTCTGATCATAATGGTCTTCATGTACCCTGTATATAGACTACAGGTAATAAAAGGATTACGCTGATTGGACCAATACGGGTTCTTAACCTGTGCTAGATTCCCATGGTGGCAGATTCAGGTCCAGGAACTGAATATCATGTGAAAAATTAACAAGCTTGAGCAGAATTACCGGAAGCAATATTTAAATCAAGTCAATTTCAATATCTTCACATGTGCAGGATGGTAGCATATCACGGAAGTAACAGGGCAACGTTAAGGGAACTTGCGGATTGCCTGGTGAAGGCAGCGGAGGACGACCCACTCAAGGGATGGTCACATCCTCACGGATGGGGTATTGTGGCGCTCACGGAGGACAGGCTAATTCACCACAGGAGCTCAAGGCCTGTGTTTGAACCCTCCGAGAGAAGCACTCTCATCAACCTGGTAGACTCCCTTTCAGGCAGGATGATGGTGATCATTCACGCTAGGAAAGCTAGTGATCCCTCTCTGGTATCCTCCATGTACTCCCATCCCTACCTGGAATCCAACGACAGGGAATTGCTCTACGTGGCCCATAATGGGAGCGTGAACCTCTCCCTTGGAAAGGAGATTGGAATGGCGGTTGAGGGAGTGGTTGATTCAGAGCTAGTTGCTAGATACCTTTCCATGAAGGGAGTTAACAGCGTGAACGAGCTGATTCCTTACACGCGGACTGCGTTGAATCTCTTGGTCCTCAAAATTCCACGGGGAGTTGGATCTCCTCTCTCCAGGGCAAGCCTTCATTATTTCAACTGGGCCAACTCAAATGACCCATACTACGACCTTCATGTTGGAAAGGGGTATGTGATGTCCTCCTCCCTGAGTAAGGTTGGGTGCAGGAGCCTTGGTCAGGCCGAGAAAGGGAAGCTTATGGAGCTAACGCCGGAGTCCTAATCTGGAATGTTTGGGTGCCATCGTGTGAAGAACCAAGGAGGTTTAAGTCCATCTCTTATCTTGAATTTAATGAGTCAGATTTTAAAGTATTCACTTGGGACTGATGGATTTTACCCTAGTCCTCCAGACTCCATTTCCTTCGTAGTCTTTCAACTAAAGTGGTTGGATTTTTATACTCAGCTCTCTCACGATTTGGAGAGTTTAGACAGGAATCAAGAGTATACTGAAGGACCCTTACGTCATTATAATCATGAATGTGGTCCATTATTCAGGACTTTGTGAGCCCATGGAGGGATTGAGGATCTTAAAAGATTAAATATGGCTTAAATTATTTGTACTGTGTACTTCTCTAAAAGGCAGATGCTCAGACAGGCCTTTGGCTTCTACATGGAGGAATTGGTAGCAAAGACTCTGGAATCACGTGGTGAGATCTGCCTCCCCTACGATCATAACCAGATCTACTCGTGGAAAAGAGATGGGTTAGACACCGCAGTGAATGCCCTGATTTCCTTTTTCGACGTACTGAGCAGAAACGAGGTACCACCCTACCTTGATGTGAAACATCATTACTCAGAGGTAGTCAGCACGATCAAGGCCATAATTTACGGATTTGAAGAAGGGAGATGGTATGACCTAAAGCTCTGGTCAATACTTAAAGATCGATACATCAGTACGGTTTTGGATCCACTCGACCCTATCAATGTGAAGCTTTTCGTTATATCAAATCTCGTCCAGAGAAATATCTTCGAACTCTTGCGAGTCAGGAGTGACAAAGTCATAGTATCAGAGGTAAAGAGCCAGTTCGGTCCCCGGGTTGATTATAAGATCGAAATAGAGAACAGACAGTTTGAACTGATGAAGGTGCTATACCGTCTTGGTCTGAACTATAGCCTCATTTATCTCATTGCACTTCCCAGACCGCGTTTCGTGGAGATCTATCTAAAGGACATTCTCAGTGTTGCGCTGGAAAAGGATAAAACGAGGCAATCTTACAGAATTCGCGTACGTGTTCCTGTGACTTACAGGGATGAGAAAAAATTTCAGTATATAGATAGTAACCTATATAAATATAATGATGAGGTCACCCTACTTGAAGAACTGGAGGATAGATACAGGAGAAGGCCAAGGTAATCACGTCCTAAACAGTATAGTATCCCGAGGGAGCATGGTTGTTAGGGGTGACGTGGAGCTTCCCTGGAGTTTTCTACGCGATGAGGTTTTAATCGATTCGATTTCAATTTGTCCTGGTATTCACATTGTCACACCTGAACTTAACCCTAAGGTATATCTTTACAAGTTTTACGTTGTTTGTATAAAAAGGGCAACAAAAAAGCAAGAACCACGCTTATCTTAAAATGTTAAGATGGTGTAGCCCTCATTAGCGAACTTTACTATGACGTCTGCTCCCCTGCTGATCTCATCTGCGTGAACCAGTTCCTCCCTACTAACGTTATAGTTTTTCATTGCCATCTCACAGGCGTACACCTTGACCGAGTTCTTCCTGAGCGCATCCAGGTTTTTACTGACTATCTCTGAGAGCTTGCCTTTCTTGTCAAGTGCGGTTATTCCAGGTCCCAGGAATACAACCCTCACGTCCTCCGCACCCATCATCCTTAGACCATTAGCCACGTTCACTGCAGTATTTACATTTGGCTGATCCTGGGACTTTACCACAAGTAGGAATTTAGCCATGAACTAAAAACTCTTTTAACAATCTTAAGTTTTTCTTTTATAAATAGCATTTTCATGATTATAACGTTCCTCGGGGAGTGAAGACGGCCATCAAAAAGGTTCAAAGGGAGGATTGAAATGCGGTTTTAGTCAAAACATGCCGTGATGGATAAGACTTGTTCATAAAATTATGCTACTGCACATGGAATCATTGAATCTTGAGCTTCTCTTCACCATCCTTGTAAGCCTTCTTGAAGGTGAAGACCAGGACCCCGTTATTGAGCTTCGTTGACACTGGCTCCACCGGACCGGGAAGGGATATCTCGCTCTTCCTCCCATTCCACTCCACTATCAATTTCACCTTATTCTTTAGGGTTGCCTGAATTTCCTCCTTCTTCGCGCCTGGAACCTCAAGGGTAACTATAACCTTATCCCCGCTTTCCACCACCTCGAAGTCTCCCTCAGGAGGCTCAACTTCCTTCTCCTTGACCTGGGAGATCGGGACTCCATTGACGTATTCCTCAATCCTCGGTTGTCCGTCCGGACCTATGGTCACTCTCCTGGTGTATGTCCTGACGTCTCCACTCTCCATGAGCTGTTTGATCATTTCCTCCTGCATCTTCAGGAATTGATTAAAGATATCGTCAAAGCTGGAGAACGGATCAACGGGCCCCGTCTGTTCATTATTTTCCTCATCTTTCTTCTTGTCCTTCTTTTTTCCAAATCCAAACATAAATAAGGTGTGGATTTGAGAGTTAAAAACATGTCTTTACGATTTCTTGTTTCCGTAAAGGAAGGAACGGGGTGATTTAAGACCCTTCTGGACTCCTTATCCTCACTGATCACGTTCTAGACGGAAAGAGTTCCTTTCCTAGAAAATTTGCCTTCGAGTCCGTATCTTGACCGGTCAGTCCATGCTTATAATCTCACGTATTCATGTAGATGCATGAAATTCCTGGATAAATTCCACGAAAACAGGTACGAAATGGCAATGGCCATAGCTGAAAATACCTACAAGATTCAGGGATACACGTACGTGGAAACTGTTGATCCCCTGAGGGATTACGTCATTGGAGAAGATAATGGAGTGGTCTACGTTCTTGAGGTGAACAAGCACTGCACCGACGTGAGGAAATGCCTGGGCATAGATTACCTATATAGCGAGCCCTTTCCCTTCCAGGAGGGCGTGTCGGTGGGAGTTCTGGACATCGCCCTAAGGATCATAAAGAGCTTCAGGGATATGTCAGGTCTGAGGGAGCACATCCTTAACAAGGAACTGATCCAGTTCGAGGCAAGGGATTACATGTACCTGAGGAACACCAGCGAACCGGAGAACGTATATCAGAGGTTCGTGAACTCGCTCCGCGACCGTGAGGTGGAGGAGCTGGCCCTCCTATCTAGGAACTACATGGAGATGTATCGTGTTCTGGACAGGAACCCTGAGGGGGTGGAGAAGCTGGAGGAGAAATTCAGGGAAGTGGAGGCTGAGATCCTCCGCATTGCAGGGAAGAACGGAGTTGAGTACGTTGAGGGTTACGGGAGGATAGACCCGGAGGAGCACATCTCCGAGGATGAGGAACACATAGAGAGGGAGGTGGAGAGTCCCCTGGACGTACTTCACATACTGGCACAGGTTAGAGCCAGGAAGGTGAGGGAAAACATTGACGGGTTCCTCGAGTATCTGAGAAGAAGCGAGGGCCCCCTGACCTGGGGACCTGTGAACGCCACGGGCGTACTTCTGGACTCCTTTGAGAGGAGAACTGGGACCATCCTGATCCTGAACCCGGGTGACCTGGTGGTAAATAGGGGAGGGGAGAAGAGAGTTCATGTGGAGCCTGGCATCATCCTTGTGGAGAAGCTTGTGGAGTCTGGATAGATTGAAGTTGTGAAACTCTCCAGGATCATGAGCTGTCACCTTAACGTTCCCATGAACACCTTGCTTACGTATTCCCCGGGTTTCTCACGTTTCCTCGCCTCCTCCACAACCTTGAGATGGGCATTCATAATCCTGAAGAGGCTGGAATTCCTCAGGTCCACCTCCTCGCCAGCAATCCTCCTGGCCACAAGTTCCGCGTGCATCAGGGATGGTCTTATTCCCTCCCCTGTGATGGGAAACACCGCGCCACCTGCCTCTCCCACCGCGTTCCCCAGCTTCAGACCTCCCATGGAGATCCTGGCCACTCCGTAGCTAACCTTTTCCCCAGCGAGGAGGGAATTGAGTCTCTCCCTGAGCACGGTGAAGGGAGCCTCACCACCAATCCCTATCCTGGCGCCGTGAGGACCAGGGAAAACCCATCCGTAACCCACAAAATCTGAGTAGAAATAGGAGTTCAGCACGTTCTCCTCTGCATGATAGGTAGTATCGTACTGGATTGCCTGAACGGTGTCGTGGGAGAGGGCCTGATATCCCCTTGCGTCAACCACAAGGTCATACCTGATACCATTGACCTCGTTTCCCCTGATCTCTCCTTTCTCCCACCTGATCTCAACTCCCTCACTCAGGCGTTCCAGAAACCTGGGTTTGTCTATTATGTACGCGAAGGGTTCGCTGGAATGAACCTCGTGGATGAGTTTGTTGTCAAGAAAGATCCTGTACCCTGTAATCTTGAACAGGATCTCATTCCTTAAAAGGAGGTCCTCCACCGAGGACAGGACAACCCAGCTACAGGGTTTGGTGCCGAGCCTCTTCTCCCTTTCGTAAACAACCACGTCCTCCTTCAGGTTTCTGGCCAGAAAGAGTCCTGCCGGTCCCGCGCCAACTACGGCTATTTTCATGGAAGAAATTTCTTCATGTGGTAAATAGGGCTTCATGCCGGGGAAGGCACTCGACTCCGTGTTAGTGACGGGAATCAGGAGAACGAGAAGGGAAAAAGTGACTTGAGAAGGGGACAAATGAAATCTCCCCCATGGATTTTCACGATCTAGCCTGATGTCTCTTCAGCAGTTCTTTATGTAAGTTCTTTCTCGAATTCCTTTGAATGGTGATCGTGCCAGGCGATAAAAATTAATGAAAAATACTAAGAGAAAGCACGCAAAATTTACCCTTCCTGTCATGATCGTGAAGCGCTAATCACTGGACGTGGACCTCAGCAGTTCCACAATCTTTCGCCTCACATCCCTTGCAACCTCCTTGCCCAGTGCCGTGCCTGGACCGGCGAAATATCCATCCCCGGGTGTACTGCCCACCGCCACTGCGTCGCTCACCGTACCGGTGAGGTTAAGTCCCAGATCCCTCAAGGCCCCTGATTTTGCCTCAGTTACGGTCCTCACAAGGTCCACAAGACCATTCAGGTTCAGTCCCTCGTTCACAAATGCCCCCACGTTGATGGTACAGCCTGCGTCCTCCCCGCTCTCCCCAACTCCCGCACTCACGTAAAGCTCGCCCCAGGATCTTTCCTCATGGGAGTAAGCGGTGGCAGCTGTGATGAAGGCGATCTCGCCCTCAGCGCAGAGAGATCTCACGTCGCTCCACGGATCCTTGTTACAGTAGGCCTTATCCACGAATATGGCGCATATTCCCCTGGCCCTGCCAACCCCTTCAGGGTAGAGGGCCGAGGTTAGGACAATGTATTCCCTCTTGAGGGGGAGATGCATCACTTTCATCATAGCAATCCCTCTATCTCCTCCGACGCACTCACCACCGGTTCTAGGCTGGTGAGATTGTGAAGCAGTTGCTCCGGGGAGTAACCGGTTATTGTAGAGGGAGAATACAGGTAACCAATCACCATGTAGGTTCCCTTTGGCCCGGATATGATAATGGTGGAGGGTATGTGTGATGGACTACCCAGGTCCACTGCAGGTCTGAAGAACTCTCCTGAGGCAAAGCTCTGAACTTCATACCTGTTGACCAGAGGGTAGGCCCACGGAGCCTCATCCCTGATCAGCTGAAGGCCATACTCCACGTAATTGTTGATGGGCGTGCCATTGGCAGAAGCGTTAAGATATTCATTGTAGAGGTATATCACCCTGAATCTCACCGTTGAATTTGGGGTAAAACCTTCGAAGATAAGCCCGGAGGTGTTGGGGTATTCGTCCAGCGGGTCAGAGTGGTTCAGGGTTACGTTAAGTTTTCCGTAGTGGGACAGGGCTAGATAGAGTGCCCAGCTGTCCGTAGCTCCATAGGGACATCCATACCAGGAAATGAAGAGAACGCACGTCTGGTTGGTGAGCTGTTGCGGGGAAACCCTGAACGGCGTATCCAGCGGAACTCCATACACGGGGAGTGTTCCTAGAACCAGGATCAGTACCACGATTATGGTAATCCCGATCACGATGACTTTCTGATTCATGAGAAAAGTTCCGCGTATGAAATAAAATGGTTGCCGTAACTTGGCGATGGAGGTCTAACTGAAGCGGGGAGAAGAGCGATGAAAGACGACACCAGATTAGTTTCAGGGCCCGGCTCAGTTTGTTGTGTAGTTCAGGTTAAAGGCTCCTTAAATACATAACAAAATATGAAGTAGCCCCTAGTTTCAAACTTGGTACAAACAATGAATTGGGATGCGTTCACATGTTGGAGTTTTTCCTGAAGAGGCCAGAGAACCCTCTCGTTTACGCCTTCTCCTTCAGGTAAAGGGCCAGTTTCTCCAGGTCCCTTGCTATTATGTCAACCTGAACCAGGGAGAGCTTCTCCATTCTCCTGTTCAGGTAGAGGGCCCCCATCCCGGCGTTTTTCGCCCCCATGAGGTCAAACCAGTTTGATGAGACCAGGAATGCAGGGTAACCGGCTCTCTCCAGGAAGTATTTGTAGACTCTGGGGGAAGGTTTGTATGCCTTAACCTCCTCGGCACTAACCACTCCCTTGAAATACTGGAGCACCCCGTTCCTCCTCAGGTGTTCCTCAACCTCCTCTACCGAACCGTTACTCAACGCGAAAACGTCGGCAAGTTCTGATATGTCCTTCAAGAACCTGGTGTCGGGGTAAGCCCTCAGGTTCAACCAGGCGTTCATCAGATCGGTTTCCGATCCCTCGTGAGTGAGGAGGTACTCCTGAATGGCCTGTCTGGTGATCTCCCTGAAGGGGACAAACTTCTCCATGGTTGTGTAGACCCATGTAAGTTCCAGCTGTCTTCTCCTTATTTCCGGCGGAAAACTTGAGGTATCCAGAAGCGTTCCGAAAACGTCGAATGCGAGTATGAGTCTCATGGTCATGTCTTGAATTGCGCAGTTAAAAGATTGTAAATTGGTTAACCTTTGGTTTGGACAAAACCCTCTCCCGCGCGAGACGCACAGCTTGAAAAGCTCCAGCTTGAGTTACCGGCCGGAAGTCCATCGCAGTGAGCTTCATGTAGGTGAAGCTATTAACTCGCCATTCTCAGGTTCTTCATGACGCGAAATGAAAGGGATTATGCAAGGATGAGCCTGAATGATTTCCTTGTGGCAGTGAGTAGATTGAGGAGAGGTTGTTTGAGACTCTCAGCCTTCAGGGCTTACAAGAGTGAGAGAAGATTACTGCAGGCCCTTGCGGTGGTTCACGGTCTGAGGAGGGAAGACACCTACTGCGCGGTGCCCAAGGCTTACATGATTGACGTTTCCCGTAAACTTGAGGTGAGATATCCGGGAATTGTGAACATGACCGTGAGAGCTCTAACTCTTTTCAATCAATGGAGAGAAGGTAACCCGGATGGGGAAGCGATCCTGACTCTCCTGAAATCCCTGGAGTTTAACTGGATCTCCTCCCTCGTGGAGGAAGGTCTGTGGAGGAGGGTCCTGAAAGTTCAGAAGGAGTTGGATTAGCGCCCCGTAAAGTTTTATTCATGCTTCTTAATCATGTCCTGGTCAGGCATCATCAAAACTCCAAGCTGGTCCCACGTCCTGTTCACGATCCCTGTTTCATCCCCTGATCTCTCCTTTCTTTCCAGCTGAGCAGAACATCAAACAGCCTCACCTTCTCCGGTTTCTCCCTCTTACCTTCCCTCATCAAGGAGTATACCACGAGCAGTACCATTGTTGAAAGGGCACCTATGAGCAGAGCCTCCTTAGGCATTCCCACAAAGATGACCAGAAGTCCCACCACCGAGAACCAGGGCAGATAGGGATAGCCAGGAGTCTTGAACTCTGGATTGGTTCTCTTCCTCAGGTGGATGACCGCCAGGGACGTAACAAGATAGGAGAAAAGGAGACCAAAGTTACTGATGGCAGCTATCACGTATACGTTCCCTGCAAAGAGCGTGACGAGGCCTATGATAGCTGAAATTATCACTCCGTTACTTGCCACATCTCTCTCCCTGTTGTACTTGGCCACAATCCCTGGCAGTAGTCCATCCGCTCCAAGCTGATAGATCATTCTGGACGAAGTCAGGATCATGGCCAGGGTTGCAGAGGTTGTGGCAATGAGTGCCCCAATTCCAACTACAAGGTAAAGCCATTGTGGTGCATGCACGTAGGATAGGGCGAAGGATAGGGGATCCGCGCTAATTCTGTAAAGGTTTGCAGGGACCAGGATCATCATGGAAATTACCACGGTCACGTACAGTACCAGGCTTATGATCACGCTGTATATTATTGCCCTGGCTGCTCCCTTTCCTCCTCCCTTCACACTTGATGCTATTGTTGAAACGCTTTGAAAGCCCGAGTACGCGAAGATTATCCCCTGGAAAGACTCCAGAAAGCCATATCCTGCGTCTGCGGGGATGGTGAAGTGACTGGCCAGGTTCACCCTGTTCACAAGGAGGAGGGCAAAGGCGGAAAAAATTACAAGGATAGCCACCTTTATCATGACCAGGTAGAAGTCGGCCTCGGCTGCCTTCTGCACACCCATCAGATTAAGCACCGACAGGATCAGTATGAGCAGTATTGCATAGATGATTGGATCCCCGCCCACTATAGAGGAAAGATATGATCCAAAACCAGTGGAGATAGCTGCTATACTGGAGGCGTAACTGAAATAGAGGAGTACCCCTGTGACGAAACCCAAATGCGTACCAAAGGCCTCATTGGCGAAGGAATAGGCTGATCCTTTAAGGTCAGGAAAGAGGGATGTGAGCTCGCCTGTTTCAAACGCAATAATGAGGGCCAGAAAGCCCACAAAGGCGAAGGCCAGAATTGACAGAATCCCGGCCAGGGAGATGACGGTTCCACTGAGGACGAAAATCCCCGATCCAATTATGGCCCCTAAGCTAACCGCTGTTGCGTAGGCGACACTGATCTTCTCCATAACAATTTGTGCACACAAGGATATTTAAATGGTCTAGGTCCGGAACTCTGCCTCAGTGGAAAGGCACGCTTAAGCTAAGGTTTTTAGCCACCAGTTCTTCTCACTCCTATGAAAATTTGTACAGTTGTGGACGATCAGGATAAGATTGAGGTCTTCTCCAGGGGAAAATTCCTAATCCTGTTTGACGACAGGAACAGGGAAATAATGACCAGGGAGGAAAACCCGGCTCTCCGTTCTCCAATGAAGAGACCTGCCGTGGCCAGGGAATGCGTCAGGCTGGGGGCGCAAAGGGTGATAGCAGCACATGGTTCCCTGTGTTATCCCTCGTATTCGATCCTGAAAAGGAATAACGTGGAAATGTTGGTTGGAAGACCTGGTCAGGGAATCTTTGAGGAATTTTCCCCTGTTACCAGGGGAGAGGTCCTGTATTCAAGTATGCAGGCCATCATGGAGAGGATTAGAGGACACTGAGCGGTCAAGTTCAAGGGTTAGGGACATCTTGAGGATGATTTAACGTTCCTGGGTCCCCTACACTCAACCTGTACGCAACAAAGTCCCACATATCTTTTATTCTTTAAGGAGATATTGTAAACAATGAACGAGGAGTGGCTTAGGAGAAGAATGGAGGCCGAAAAAGAGGCCAGGGAGATGAGAAGGAAATCTGCCGACTGGAACTTCATCAACTCCCTTCCTCCAAAACTGAGGATAGCCCTGGAGTATTACGTGGATAGCGGTGATTTTCGCGGTGCGTCCAGGATCGCAGATATGTCAGTAGATGAATTCCTATATTTCGCCAAGGAGAGGGCAAACATCATCGATTTGTCGTGATTACCTCGCTCTCCTCACCACTCTCCTCATCAGTGAGGTGATTTGCTCAAGCTGTGTGGGATGTGGCTGACTGATTCTGGCCAGCTCATAACTGGTTAGTCTCTCACCAACAGCCAGGGCCAGTTCCCCTATTAACATGTCCGCATCCTCTCCCACAACCTGTGCCCCAAGAATTCTCTGGCTTCCCCTCTCTATGACCACCTCCATCCATCCTTCTGCGAATCCATCTATCTGTGCCCTGGAATCCAGGGAGAGATCGTATCTTCTGGTCTCCACGTCAAAACCCCTGGCGATGGCCTGCTCTTTCCAGAGTCCCACCCATGCTACCTGTGGGAAGGAGTAAACAGCGAAGGGGACAGCGTTGTAATCCATCTCTACCACTTCCCTGTTTCCCTCGAGAATGTTCTGTGCGGTCACCCATCCCTCAAGCACTGCGATGTGGAATAGCATGAACTTTCCGTTCACGTCCCCGGGCGCATATACGTTATCCAGTACGGTCCTCATCCCGGGGGAAGTCTCTATCTCGCCCCTCTTTCCCAGGGGAATTCCGTTCACCGCAGATGTATTGGGCTTCCTTCCCACAGCAACAAGCACTTCATCGAAACCCTGATATCTTCCCTTCTCCGTAATGACCGTTTTCCCGTTCTCCCTGAGGATGCCCGAGGACCTTTCCTTCACTATTTTAACTCCCGCATTGGTCAACTCCTTCTCCAGAAGAGCCTGAACCTCCTGCGAAACCTCCTTGATGAGATGGGACGCAAACAAGGTAACCTGTGAGCCCAGTCTGGCGAAGATTGAGGCCATCTCCACCCCTATGTATCCTCCTCCCACGATCGCAAACTTCTCTGGAACTTCCCTTATGGTTGTTTTGGGCATTAGCAGGTCGTGGGTGGTGATCCCGCCCTCATACCCCTTGGGTACTACAGGGTCGGCCCCAGTGGCTATCACGAGGTATCTTGTACTGAACGTCTTATCCCTAACCTTGACGTGTTGCTGATCCACCATTACCCCGGAATCTGCGATGAAGGTCAAGTTCTCATGTTCCTTGATTTCCTCGTCGTGTTGCCTGAACCTCCTTTCCTGTACTTGATCCTTCCACTCCACGAGTTTGGGGAAGGATATCTCCGCCTTCATGAAGGGGACTCTCCTGGACCTTTCAATTTCACTTGCTCCATACCAGTAGGTCTTGGAGGGTATACAGCCTTCATATAGGCAGTTTCCTCCTAGAACGCCCTTAGGTTCCAGCATCAGGACCTTCATTCCGCCCCTGGAAAGCTCAAAGGCAGTGGTGTAACCTGCTCCTCCTCCACCAAGGATTATGGCGTCGAAGTCAGTCATGGAATAAAACACGAATTAAAAGTTAAATATTTATTTAGTTTTAGATCCAACCCAATCAACGACGAGGCAGATGCCCCTATTACTGCCAGGACTCTTCGGGATAATCTCACTGGGTGATGGGGGCCTTCCTCACGAAGGTACCTCTTCTCAGATCAAGCAGGGCCTGGGTTAACTCCTCCTCGGTATTCATCACTATGGGACCATACCAGGCTATGGGTTCATTGATGGGCCTCCCGGACAGGACTATGAAGTGGGCTCCCTTCTTCGTGGTTATCTGGAGCTCATCACCGTCGTCGTAGATCGCCAGGTGACCCTCCGACAGAGTCACGTTATCGTCCATCTTTGCACTTCCCTCCACAACGAAGGCCAGCACGGTGTAACCCCTCTTCACCCTTGCCCTGAACTCCTTCTCAGGCTCCAGTTTCACCTCATAGTAGGTTGGATCAACCGGGCTGGTGACCCTCACGGGACCCTCAACTCCGTCGTATTCCCCCGTGATAATCTTGACCCTTCCGCCATCTATCTTAACCTCAGGTATATCACCTCTCCTAGCATCCCTATACACGGGGTCAGTCATCTTCATGTTCCTTGGCAGGTTGATCCATAACTGAAGCCCCTTATTCATGGTATTCAGTACCGTGGCGTGAAGTACATCCTCCTCGCTCAAGGGCTTGGGCATTTCCTGATGGAATATCCCGCTACCTGCGGTCATCCACTGTGCGTCCCCAGGGTAAAGAACCCCCTTCCCTCCAGTGCTGTCCTCGTGTTCCACCTTTCCCTGGATGAGATAGGTTAGGGTCTCAATACCCCTGTGTGGATGCCACGGAAACCCCGCTATGTAATCCTCCACGTTATCTGAGCCGAAGAAGTCCAGGAGAAGAAACGGATCGGTCAAGGAATAGGTATGAGGTCCGCCGAAAACTCTGTACAGCTTAACTCCAGCCCCATCCCTGGTTTCCTTACCCTCTAACATATACGAGACTTTTCTAAGCATAAATTAACTTTACCAAGTAAAGTATTTAAGCTTGCTTCAACTTGGGCAAGTCCATGCGTAAATGGCTCCCCGGCGTTAAGTTGGGGGCAGAGCTAATAAGCGACCAGTGCTTGATTTATGTGTGTCAGACTTACTAGAACTTTCGCAATATCTGGAAAGGCTCAGGGCCTTTAACTGGAGGGACTTCAACGTGTACTACGCAGTTCTCTTTGGGTCACTCGCCAAGAACGGTAAGGGCGAAGATGTAAGTGTAGCAGCGGAATTCAAGAGCGATGACCCAGAAATGTACCGCTCCCTCCTCCACTACCTGATGAAATACCTAGACCTCGAGAAAGTCAACCTCGTCATGATATCTGATAGCACTGACTGCTCTCAAGTTCACGAGGTCTTTAGCTACTCCCTAATCCTTTATCTCGAGGATTACGACAGAATGTACAGAAGGGCATCCATCTGTGAGGACTTCCTCATGGACATGAGGAAGATTGAGACGAACATGAAGAGGTGGAGCATAACAAACTATGCGGGAGAAGGGGCAATGGGTATGTTAATGAAGCCGCGGCCGTTGAATGATCTGCTGAAAGTCATAGAAAACATAACCGAAAAGCTAAATAACTTTACATCTGGGCGCGGTGGGCTGACTGGTTGGGAGGATCAGATGGTAGTTCTTCATTCTCTTCAGATACAGGCTCAGGCTCTCATTGATCTTGGAGCAAGTGTTTTATTTAAAATGAATGTTAAAGCTCAGAAATACAAAGATATTCCAATAAAGTTAGAAAGTAAAGGACTTATTGATAAGGAAGACAAGAACTTCATGAACTGGGTCATAAACTTTAGGAACAACTTAGTTCATGAATATTCAGAGATGGATCTAAAGACGGTAGAGGAGATACTGAACCGAAGGGAGTACATGAAGCTCCTTGAAATAGCAATGAAATTGAAGGAGAAGGCCAGGGAGTACTGGGATCCTTGAGGCAGAGGCGATCGGGAAAGCGACGTGCTGTGTTAGTTGCTTAAAGTCCTGGAAAGTCGATGACCTTGCTCTCCTGTCTGGACCTTTTACGAATGGGTTGTGACTCTTAAAAACTCCCCAGTCCAGCCCAGGTTGGCCACTTAACGATGAACCTCCACTCACCCCACTAAACTCGTCTTGACGAATTCTCTATCCTCATCCCTGAAAGCATTTAAGGGTGGACTGAAAGAGAAGAGTGTGTCTAGTCCTCCCGGAAAGCTAAAATCCTTCTTCGTTTCCTCCGCTGGATTTCTTCTGGACGGATACGATCTATCCGTGATATCCTTTGCGCTTCTTTTCCTCCCCAAGGAACTCCATCTGAGTCCACTGCAGGAGGGGTTGGTGAGCTCAGCATCCCTCATGGGAATGATAGTAGGTTCAGTGCTACTGGGACTTCTCTCTGACAGGATGGGGAGGAAGAAGCTCATGGGATTTGACCTGGCCATCTTCACGGTTTTCGCCATTACCTCTGCGCTTTCACAGAACTTCCTGGAGCTATTCCTCTCCAGGTTACTGCTAGGCGTTGGTATTGGTGGAGATTATCCCCTGAGCAGTTCCCTCATGGCAGAGTACTCACCCTCAAAGTCCAGGGGAAGGTATCTGGTAGGGGCGGTCTCCATGTACTGGGTGGGAACCCTGCTTTCCGCAGTGGTTAACCTGGTGTTTCTCCCCACAGGGGGATACTTCTGGAGGTATTCCTTCGCGTTTGGTGCGCTTCTCTCCATTCCAGTGATAGTGGCCAGGTTCTCCCTTCCTGAGTCTCCCAGGTGGTTAATAAGTAAGGGTAAGCTGAGCGGTGAGGGTATGCCAACGCAGGAGGAGGAGAACAAGGGAGTGAGGGGGTTCCTGGACCTGTTCAGAATTAAGTTACTTCCCTACCTCCTCCTCGTCTCAACCATCTGGTTCCTGTTTGATGTGGCATCTTACGGCATAGGACTGTATTACCCCGCCATTTTCAGGGAATTCTCGCTTCCCTCCAACTACGAGGTAATTTACGCCACCATGATAATTGCAGTTGGGGCAATTGTTGGGTACGTCCTTGCAGAGGTAGCCATAGATTCCATGGGAAGAAGGGCGGTCCTCCTGACTGGATTGGGGGTAATGGCCCTGCTCCTTGGCGCAGGAGGCCTCCTCAAGATAACCGGGGTCGCTCTCGTACCCTATTTTGCGGTGTTCGTGGCCATGGAGCAGTGGGCAGGGGCCGTAACGCTCTTCTATCCAGCTGAGGTTTTCCCTACCCCTGTGAGGTCCTCCGCTCAGGGATTCGCAACTGCGGTGAGCAGGATGGGAGCGGTCCTGGGGGTGGTTTTCTTCCCGAGCATGGTCAAGGCCCTCGGGCTGTCCAGTTCACTTCTGGTGTTCTCGGTAATCTCTGCAATAGCCCTCGGGATGGCCCTCCTGTTGAGGGAGACTAAAAGGAAGGAACTGGAGGAGGTGTCCCTGGGATTAAAGGAAGTGAAAAGCAGGCAATGAGGTCCTGTACTTGCTGTGGAAGTGTAAGTCCATTGCTACGGGAAGGTCTAACACGAGACTGGGGAAGTCTGTGCTTGCAAGAAATGAAAGAATCAATTTTCACTATTGAAAAGTTCCTGACCTTGAGAATCCCCAAGGACGTGAAAAATCATCCTGGGTGTCTGGCCTCAATGGCCTCCTTCTTCACCTCCTGTCTAGCCTTTATGACGTAGTTCTTCGTGAAGAGAGACGCTATCAGGCTGAAGAACATGAGGACTATGGCAACCATGTACATGTAGTGAAAGGCCGAGTAATCCGGTACCTGTGCCACCGGGAAGAACTGACCATTCACATCATACAACAACCAGGTAGTGTAGGTATCCATGAAAACAGTGGATATCACTGGCCCTATGGCGCTCCCAATGGTCCTGATCAGGGTATTCATTCCTATTCCTATTCCCCTCTGCTCCTCAGGTAGAGCTACAGCGACCATGTTAACCAGCGGAATTATCAAGTTTACCAGCCCCGCTGCGGCCACGATCACGTCAAACAGCACCTCATACTCATTGTATCTGAAGGTGTCCAGTAAGAAGTATCCAAGCATGCTAACCAGGGACCCTACCACGAGAAGGGGTTTGGGACCTATTACGTTAATTGCCCTGCCCACAACGGGGCCCAGGGTCATCATGACCAGGGCCACAGGCGCCATGAGAAGGCCAGATTCAATTATGGTCAGGCCCAGTCCGTAGGGTTGAGGTAACTGGAGATAGTAAACCAGTCCCGTAAACATCAGGAACATTCCTGTGCCTGAGATGAGGCCGGCCACGTTCGCTACCATGAGATTCCTCACCTTAAAGAGGTCAAGCCTCATTAACGGTTCAGAGGTCCTCCTTTCAACCATCACAAAAATGGGGAAAGCCACCACTGACACCACAATCAGGGAAATCTGGCTCAGGGTCGTCCATCCTACGTTTGGGCCGTTGGACAGGTAAACCAGAAGGGGCACCACAGTGAGCATGAGAAAGGTTGCACCTAGGTAGTCTATCTTCTCCCTAGTTTTCTCAGGAATCTCCACGATGAACTTGGCCGAGATGGCAAGAAGGATCACGGATAGGATGAAAGCTGTGTGAAAGGCGTAGGGCCATCCCAGATCCTGAACTATGTATGAACCCACAAGAAGGCCCAGGGCAGGACCTGCGGCCAGCGTCGCGCTGAGGATTCCCTGAGCCCATGCAACCCTCTCCTTGGGAAAGAGGTCAGTGATTATGGCTATTGCCAGAGGAAAGGTGGAGTAACCTATACCCTGAACTCCCCTTGAGAAGATAAGGAAGTAGATGTTGGGTGAGAAACCGGCCATGAGAACAGCAAGCGAATAGAACCCAATGGAGATGAGGTAAACCTTCTTCTTACCGTATCTATCTCCTAGTTTGCCGAAAATGGGAGACGCCACAGCCCCAACGATGAGATAGGCCGAGGTTACCCACGCAACTGTCGTCGCTGTGGTGGAGAATTGATCCTCTATCTTGGGTAACGCTGGTATGACCATGGTCTCCACATAGTTCACTAGCATCAACATGAGGGTGAGGGAGAGAAGAGTTCTTGTAACTCCCCTGGGATTCATGACAAGAAAATGTTTTTGCGCGAATTAAACTTTTCGATATATCTTTTAGATCGAGTTTTTAAAGCGCAAGAACCGGTCAGGATTAGTTAGGGAAGGAAAATGAACCAAAGAAAACTCCGCGTTCGGAGTGAACGGTGAAACCTCTCAATTGCTTAATCCCACAATCTCCTTGACTCTTTTCACAGTTTTGGGAAGGACCTCCTCCACCCTCTCCCTAATGACCAGATCCGCCACGTGATCTAGGGGAGTCTCCTCCATGTTTATGATTACAAGCCTCCCACCGTTCTCCTTCACCACCTGTGGAATCAGGTTCGCGGGGTAAACCGTCAGGGAAGATCCAACCACTAGAACCAGGTCTGACTCCTGAGCGATTGTTAAGGCCTCCCCTATCCGGTGTACTGGCTCGTCAAAGAGCACCACTGCGGGCCTTATGAGACCTCCGCACTGGCAACGGGGTGGTAACTCTCCACTCTGTACCTTCTCCAGAACCTCCCGTCTCTCAAATTGCCTCCCGCACTCCTCACAGTAGAATCTCCGGGAGGTACCGTGAAGCTCTATCACGTTCCTTGAACCGGCATCCTGATGAAGTCCGTCTATGTTCTGCGTGATCACGTACTTGATGAGGCCCATCCTCTCCAGCTCCGCCAGCGCGTAATGGGCAGGGTTAGGGGAGACCGAGTCCATGGCCCTTAACCTGAAGGCGTAGAACTCCCAGAACCCCCTGGGGTCGCTTTTAAGGTAAGAGGCGGAGGAGAGTTCCTGCGGATATTTCTTCCATAGGCCCTGGGGACCCCTGAAGTCAGGTATTCCGGAGGGAGTACTTATCCCAGCACCGGTGAAGGCGATCCCGTGAGTGGAGGTGAGGAGCAGTTCAGCGAGTTCCATGAGTTACTCTCCTCCCTTCATGTTTTAACTCTTTGGGAGTCTTAACCTGCAAGCACTTCATCCTTGAGGGCGGAGTAGTTCATGCTTTCGCGACACTCGAGACGCTACCTGGATCACTAGGAATATTAATCCGTTTAGTTTGTTAGATGGTTATCATGATATCGATATTAATCCTCGTACTCGTTGGAATTGCCGTTGGTGCGTTGACGGGAATTACGGGATCAAGTGGCGTCCTGATCGTAGTACCTGCCCTGTCCTACCTTGGGTTGAGCTTTGTTGATTCCGTAGGCTCAAGCCTCTGGGTCGACATAATCACCACACTCTCAGTCATATTCGTTTATTTCAGGCACGGGAACGTGGACCTCAGGACCTCCCTGTTGATGGGTGTTGGGGCAATTCTGGGAGCCCAGCTTGGATCAAGGATTGCCTTCATCACTCCAGATAAATTGCTGGAGGGAACCTTCACGGTCTTCACCGCAGTGATGGCCTACATCTCCTTCCGGAGATCCAGAAATCCGTCCCTGAAGATCAGAAGAAGGAATCTGGGACTCTGGGGCTACGTACTGGCTCCTGTCATGAGCGTGATCATAGGAGTCGTGACAGGAACGCTGGGAGCCAGTGGGGGAATCATGTTCATTGCAGTGATGATGATACTTTTCTCCATGGACGTGAAGAAAATGATAGGGACTGCAACGCTGGCCATGTTATTATCTGCATTGAGCGGTGGACTGGCATATTCCCTCGCGGATAGGGTGAACCTCCTTGCTTCACTGGTGATAGGGATCACCGCGCTTATCTCTGGCTACTTCTTCGCCAGGCTGGCCAACGGTATGAAGCCCTCTCATATGTACATGTTCCTGGGTAGCGTTTTCGTGATAACTTCCCTCAGCGAGGTGCTCAGGATAATTCCCGCCTGATTTAGCACGGGATGCCGGTTGGGAGATACATTGGTAGTTTTGATTGCTTTTATAGTGGCGTGGACACTATTCACAGAACACTGTTAAAAACCACACAAAGCACCAATCACCACGACAGGCGTCAGGCCTCCATGCTTTTTTGCTGAGGTCTGACCGTTGCACATCACTGATACTTGTCAGTTCTGAACACCAGATCCTGTACCTTGAGGGAGAAGGTTCTCATAACCGCGTAACCCGGAGGAGAGGCCTGAAGGATCTTGGCGTACTCTTCCATACCGATCTTCTCCAGTGCATCCTCATCTGCCCTCATGGCAATCTTGGTGTTGGTCAGGGTAAGGATGAGATCATTGAGGTCCGTTGGCCTGTGAGTAGCTAGCACTGCTCCAATTCCCCTGACCCTTCCCAGCCTCAATATTCTGTTTATTAGCCTTTCCAGCCCCTCCTTTTCCTCATCTCGCCTTGATTGAGGGAAGTACTCATGAGCCTCGTCAAACACCAGAAGATAGGGCGTCTCTACTCCCTCGTTCTTATACCTGGAATCTATCAACCTGAATATCCGATCCACCACGAGAAAGGCCGTCGTTGTCGCAGTGGACACTCCCTTCTCCATCACCCACCTCAGGTCCACGATGGCCTTCCTCCTCACAAGGTCCTCGTAGTCAGGTTCTCCCAGATATCCCCCCTCCAGGGGGATGTCCAGAATTCCCGTTTCCTGCAACATAATCACTGACCTTCTAATGTTCTCCGCCGTGGTTTGATGTACGTGAAACTCGCTGAAAAGAGGGTTGCACTCCTCGATCCAGTTATCAATCTCCGTGAGGCAGTTTTCAGCAATCATCTTGAAGAAGTAGGCTCCCTGTCCCGAGAAGATGGGCGAGACATCGGGGATCTCCCTGTACGTCTCTCTCAACCTGAACCCCATCAGTTCCACGTAAAAGGTCCTCTCCCCGTTGGTGAGGGTAACCCTCTGCCCATCAACGCTGGCTATTTTGTAGTCCTGCAGGTTACTTCTCCTCAAGAAAAGGGAGATGAAATCTGTCACCCTCCCCATCTCCCTGGTCACGGGAACCAGGACGGTTCCCCCAATCGTGGCCATCGTCCTCACGTAATCGCCCTGAATATCGAAGGCGAGGACGGGGATATTGCTCCTGGTTATCAGGAGGCGAAGAAGGTTGGTCTTACCCGCGCCAGTGGTCCCCACCACGAGGACGTGGTGTCGCAATGCCTCCCCGGTGAGGTTCACTGGAACGTCCAGAAGCTTATACCCCTCTACCAGTTTCCCTACGGTGATTCCATCAGGTGGTAAACCCAGCATCTCCTTTATGAACTCCGTGTTAGGAACGAAGATGGGACTCTGGGGATCCACTGGGGAACTGGGAGGAACGACCTCGCCCTCCACCTTCTCCGAGAGAAGCTCTATGGTGAGGGATAGAGGCGTGGTTATGGCGGAGGTGTCCTCCACGGGTGAAAGAGCTGGAATCCTGGAAATGGCAAGGATGTCTGCCCTCTCAACTGAGGTTATCCTCCCCAGCATGAGGGTACCGGATACCGGGATGGATATACCCACGTAACTTCCAATGAGGAATTTCCTCTTGAGGTAAACCTCATAGGGGATCTCGGCGCGAATTTCATTGTTGTCCTTCCCGTGGGAGATGGGCGTGACCCTGCTGATCAGTCCCACGACTTCCCCGTACCTGCTGGCCCTGTTCCTGGCTTCCTCAAGGCTCATGGGATTTAAGGAGATTTTTCATTTTTAACTCTTTGGGAGTCACGAAGAGGCCTCATCCCGTGGTTGGCAGTTAGCATCCAGACCACGTTAACGGGATTCCCTCTTTTCACTACCCCATCTCCAGATCCATGTTGGCCTGCTGGAACCTGTTCCAGTCGTCATAGGTGACATCAACCTGTCCCCTGGCATAGATGAACGACAGAACGAAGGTGGATGCGCTCAACTTCCTTGAGAGCCTGTCGGCAGCCTCTATGAAGGCGGGTATACCCCTGTAGGACGCGTGGGCCAGGGACGTGGCCACTCCCTGACATAGCAGATCCCTGGAGGGACTCTCCACTCTGAAGGCTGAATCCCTCACCTTCACGTAAACCATGTAACGTTGAAGTGAAATGCTGGAGAGCTGGAATTCCTCCCTCAATACAGGAGTGATGTAAACCTGTTTTCCCCTTCCCAGTTCCAGGGTCAGCACGTCATCGGTTGGAGCTCCATCCCCTCGCCACAGGTCCTTCACCCTGGAGAGTTTCCTCGACATGGAGAGCCTCTTCACTACTCCCACCAGGCGATCTCTCTTTCTGTCGTGGATCAGCTTCTCGAACGCGGACCTGTATGGTTCACCCACCAGGGGCAGGTAGGGCCCGGGAAAGACGGGACCGTCCACTATGGCAACCCTAGCCCTCTCTATTGCCCTGTTCTCAAGGAATATCCTCAGCTCGTCCAGAATGTTGTCATCCTTGTAACCTGGATCGTAGGGGACCCCGTTGACGTTCCTGGTCCTCACAATGGAGGAGAGCGGTGAGCCCTCTATCATCTCCATAACGTCCTTCGAACCCTTAATCGCAAGGAAGGGGAGGGACGCGTTTAGGGGCACAGTCATGTGTTGCCCCTCCAGGTTGGCGTAAAGGGAGGCCATGTATATGTTGGCCCCCCTCACGGTCATATAACGGGAGGAAGTATCCAGATAGGAGAAGGAGGTGAAGGGTTCACAGTTTTCCAGGGGACCTTCAACCTCAACCGAAGTGGAGTCCTCAACCTCCTGGAGGGTCACGCCCAGAAACAGCTTCTCCTTGGAAAGTCGGGAAAGCGTTGCCATCAGGTCCCTGATTACCTCGTGGACTTCCACCTTGATCAAAAGTGTATATTCCACAAGTATTATAAAGATTGGGACAACTGACCCCTCCAGGGTGGGGTAGCAAGTTCGCGTATAAGTCAGTGAGGACTTTCCCTAATGGAATCAAATTTAACGGAAAATATGGAGATAATTTATTCAGGTTGAGATGGTTGAATCCGCACAGCACCTACTGTTAGGCGTTGCACACGCGATCTGGCCAAGCTCTTCATTGTTTCACGGTCTGTGTCAATACGTCCGGACGCAGTGGTAGATGATCGAGACGCAATTATGACGACTTGAATGTGGAGTGTGGATTTTCTGAAAGAGCCTTATCTATCATGACACCATGGGTTCATCCAAGGCTTATCCTAACTTGATTCATTCAAATACTCCACATACTAACTAGGATGGCGTTGCTCCCAGTTTGGTGGGCCTAGGGCTACGCGGAGAGTATCTGAAAGGATCACGTCAAAACAAGGTTAAACTAAGCTGTGGTCTCAAGATCAGTTTCTCACGAAATCCAAACTGGTGGACAGTTAGATTTAAGTTACAGGGGTGTAACTAAGTTACAGGGGTGTAACTTGCTCTTCGATACGCAACCCAAGGGTTCGCTTGACGATCTTTTCGACAGGGAAGATGAGACGAGAAAACTGCGGGAGAACCTGAGGGAAAGGATGATTGTACTTACGGGACTCAGGAGAGTTGGTAAATCCAGCCTTATCCTCTCAGTGCTCAACTCGCTCAGGTTGAATTACATTTTCGTTGATGTTAGAAAGATTTTCGATTCCAACACTAGGAAGGTTCACGCTCAAAAGCTGGTCGAGGAACTCTACTCCTCATTAACTAAGATTAGTAGGGGAGAACAGGTCAGGGACATACTGAGTAGGCTGAACCTTAGCGTGAAGTGGCCAGTGAAGGTGAACCTAAGGCCTGGAGAAATGGGCAGAGAGTTGAACAACATCCTAACAGTCCTGAACGAGATTGGACTAAAGCAGGGAGGCATCCCGCTCGTGTTCGATGAGGCACAGTACCTGAGATTCTCGACAATTGGGTTGAGGTCCATACTTGCCTACGTCTACGATCACTTGAAGGGGATCAACTTGGTTTTAACCGGGAGTGAGGTGGGACTACTTCACGACTTTTTAGGAGCGGAAGACCCCAGGTCAGAGCTCTACGGAAGATATTACGTTGAGGTTGAGTTGAAGCCATTTAACAGGGAGAGATCCAGGGAGTTCTTGAGGAGGGGATTTGAGGAGCTGGGGATGAGCGTTAGCGACTCCCTGATCGAGAGGGCTGTTGAGGAACTTGATGGGATTGTGGGCTGGCTGGTTTATTTCGGAAAGCTCTACTTGGAGAGGGGCGGTGAGGCAATACAGGAGGTGAAGGAGCTGGGCACCAGGTTAATCAGGGAAGAGTTGCAGGAACTGTTCATGAAGAGTCCCTATTACCTTCCCATAATAAAGTGTGTGGCCAGCCTGGGGAAGGCAAAGTGGAAAAATGTAAAGGATTATCTGGTTGCCTCCACCGGAAGAACCGTGAGCAATACAACCCTGTCAAGGGACCTCAAAAACTTGGTTAAAAACGGATTCTTGGAGAAGATTGATGACGGTTATCGTGTGGCCGATCCCATAGTGAGATACTCTGTACTGGAGGAGTTCTAGTGAAGCTGTGGACTAGTTGAGGTGCGTTCTAAAGTTGGGTCACGGGGTGCGGGATCATTCGCAAGTGGTCATTTTGACACAGAAAAGTTCAGATAGGGATGAAGACTATGTAATTTTGTGATGTTGTTAGGGGTCCGGTTCACGACCATCAAATCCCTTGCGGGATTGAGGCGTCACAAAAAGGGCACTTGGTGAAGCGTGACAAGCAGGACACGGAGTAACCCCGTGAAATTCATAATCCGGACACAAACCGGAGAACGCTATCTCCGCGATTCACTCACCCTTCAGGAGTTTCACCTTCCCTCCCTCAATCTTGACCCTCTTGTCCTTCATGGGACCTCGAGCGTAGGCTGCATACTCCTCTCCCAGGGCACTCCTTATTTCCTCCAGTGTGCTTTCCCCACCCAGGTCCTTGAGAAAATTGATGATCTCCCTCTCCATTATCTCAGGGGTGAGCTCCTCTTCCTCTTCGTTCTCAGCCCTCTTGGTCCTCTTGTACTGTTCGTAGGAGAGCTCGTCAAGCTTAGCGAAGGTCCTAACATGTCTCCTATATGCCTCGATTATCCTGTAGGCGATGTCCAGTGCCTCCTGATCCGAGAGCCTGATCATCTTGTCCCCTGAGTCGTCTCCAATCCTGATGAAGAAACCTCCGTCTATCACGGAGCCGTCCTTTATAATTGGGGACGAGTCTCCAACCCTTATCCACACGGTGGTTCCGTCGTCCCTCTTGTGAACCTTTCTCACTATTATGGCCATTATCATCTCTTTATGCAAGGAAAATATAAAGATTGAACATCCTGATCAATCAGCGTTGATATCTCTGCTCAGACCTTCACGGAGCCAGTCAGGTCGCGAATGGGCTCATGTTTCCTCGTGAGATCCCCGCGATTTCAGCAACCTCATGAACACATCCTCAAAGGTTAAGTATGCCCTCCCGTCGTAGAGGACCACAATCACTTTCTTCAAACTCCTCGGCTTAAACTCCAGGAACACGCGGGCCATCACCTCGGCACAATCCTCGTGAGGATAACCGAATATTCCTGTGGATATGGCCGGAAGTGCCAAGCTCCTTAATCCCAGTTCCTCTGCCTTCTCTAGCGATCTCCTCACGGCTGAGTACAGCTTATCCTTGCCCTCGACCCCATATCTCGGTCCCACGGCGTGAATTACATATCTGGCCCTTAAAGCCCCTGCACTGGTCACCGCCACCTCCCCCACGGGGACGGGACCGTGTTCCAGAACGTACTGATCGCTCTCCCTCTGGATCACGTCTCCTCCTTTCCTCACAATTGCCCATGCCACTCCTCCCCCGTGGGAAAGGTAAGAGTTGGCCGCGTTGACTATGGCATCTACCTCAACTTCCGTTATATCTCCCCTGGTGAGCACCACATCGAAATTGAGGCGGAAGAGCTTCACGAGAGGAAATCCTGGCACATGTTTAAATTCTCATCTCCCCGAAGCCCCTTGCTTGACTTTCCTCACTGAAGAAGCGACTCTACCTCAGATGCGTCCTCCACCTGATATGCCTGGGGAGTGAAGTTACCCTGATCCAAAAGGGGCACGTACTCTATGGCGTCCCTGGTCTTGACCTCAACTCCCTGAAGTTTAAAGAGTCTCCTGGGGTCATCCACGTCCTCCTTCCACACGTGAATGTGGAATCCCCTCCTGGTGGTGATCACCAGTCTCGCCCTGATGCCCTTAAGTTGTCTTAGAACCTCCCTCTCCCTTACGTCAATATCCAGCATGAATATCCTGAAATCCACGTTTCTTGCAAGCTCCGAATGATACAGCTTCATGATATCCATCTTTTCCCCACAGCTCTCCACGAACCTGGCTGTGGCCTTCCTGGAGGCCTTAACGAAGTTTACGGGGTTCAGCAGAAACATGATCTTAACCCATTCTCGCCTCACCGCCACTCCCCTCACCTTGAAGATTTCTGCCCTCTCCCTGATGGCGCTGAGAATCTCGGTGGCCCTCCTGGGATCCCTCTCCGCGACGCGAAAGAGAACCTTGTCCACGTTGACACCCAGTTCCCTCCTTGCCTCGCGATCCCGGGAAATGAGGTAGAAAAGGTAATATTCCTCTTCGCCCAGACTGGGAAGGTAATCGAAGAAGCTGTCGAGGTTCATGGCTTTCATGTTTACACCTACACTTGGGCCACCTTAAGCTAGCCCGCCCCAGCTCACCTGCCTCCCTCCCTCCTCAGATCCACGGTGAGGGTATCGTTCACAACCTTTACCGAGGTAAGCCTCGCCCTCTCGGGCAGGTTCACCATCATCTCCCTATCCTTAACCCTGATCACAAGAGTTATTCCCTCAACGCTCACGCTGACGTCCTCCTCCTTCACGCCCCTCACCTCCATGACCACCAGTATCCTGTCCCCCTTCACTATCACCTCTGGCCTCCTCTTACCTGAAACTAGGTTACTCAGGGTGAACCTCCTCACCACTCCCTCCAGCGTTGAGTTAAAAGCCTCAATCTCCAGGAGAAGTTCGTAAAGGTTATCCCCAAGTTCCTGGTAGCTATTCCTCAACTTCCTCAGCCCCTCGTTCGAACTTCTCAGATCCTGAAGGATCGGGTCCATCCCTGGTTCAATGGCCCTCAGCCTGTCCACCTCCTTGGGATCCAGCGTGGAGCCGTCCCTGACCTTCTCCAGCAACTCGAAGACCTGGTCGTGCTCCTTGAGGAAATCCCTCGCCCTCATCATGCTCTCCAGGGTTCTGGCCCTTACCTCCTTGGTCTCCCTGGATATCTCCCTGTTCCTCTGGGAAAGCTTCTTAAATTTCTCGTCTATCTCCGCCGCCTTCTTCTTTATGTAACCCAGGTCCAGTATGTGGTTCCTGAGGTCTTCCCTGAACTTCCTGAGAATTTCGTCCGGGGCTTCCTGGATTTCGTCTGAGACCTCGTTTACCTCATCCATGTAGAACCTATGCTCACCTAGAAGGGCATCAATCCTGTCCAGGGTCTGGTTCACCCTCTCCAGCGCCTCCTCCATCTCCCCTATCACCTCGTCGTTGGAGAAGATGATGGTGATGATTTCAGCGTATTTCCGGGTCATGGTCTGAACCAGCGAAGCCACGTCATCCTGAGACATGTAATTATCTGGGATACCAAAAATAATAAACCTTGAGTTACGCTGGTGTGAACCGGGAGAGTCTCACGAACGTGTTTCCGGAGTTCCGATCAGGTCACGGTTACCTCATCCTTTTATACCATGAAGAGCTCTATCTTCCATGCAACTCATTAGAATGACCTTCACCGTGACTCCAATGAGCGATGTGGTGCTACCTCCTCTCTCCTCCAAGGTGGTGAAATACCTGATGCTGTCCAATCAGGTTCTCCCATTCCTTCAGGAGATGGTTAAGTCAGGGGAGAAGCAGAAGCCCCTCTTCATCTCCAATCTTGAGATGAACGGTAAGAGGCTGTTCTCCACCGGTGAACCGGTGTCGGTGAAGGGAGGGGTCAGGATGTTTGCCTCGGTTTCATTTCCCTTCACCAAGGAGGCGCTCAACGTTGAGGGAGGAAAGGTGAGCACGCCCTATGGGGAATTTCAGGTATCGCTTAAGGAGATCACGTTCCTTGACGAATCCCCTCCAGCAAGCGTTGAGGGAAACCTGAAGGTGTGGTTCAGGACCCCAACCCTGCTGTCCTCAAAGATCTATCTTCCACCTTTCCTCCAGGAAAAGTACAGGAGGTATAACGCGGGATTCTCACTCATTCCCTCCCCGGGGCTCGTGGTGGCCTCGGCGTATCGCCAGTATCTCGCTGTCCTGGGAAAGACCAGCGGTTACGAGAATGACATGAAAACGTTCAAGCTCACCGTGATGGTGAACGCCCTTTCCAGGGTTGTGGGATACAACCTCCATCCCGTCACAGCTATCATAGGTGAGGATGAGAAGGGAAGGTTGAGGAAGACCAGGGGTGTGATGGGATGGATAGAGTTTGATGTGCCTGGTAGCCTCAAGAGGAGGATAGTGAAGTACCTCGAGGTGGGGTCCTTCCTTGGAATAGGGAGGAGCAGGGGAATTGGACTGGGAGAGATATCGTTCAGGCTCGTGAAAGAAAGGGAGGGTGAGGCGAAACCCGAGGCGGAGAGGACCATGTGAGGCCGAACGAATTATCCAGATTCAGTGTTGTTATCGCGACCTGAGTTCAGTTGAAGTGCAGATGAGAAATTTTCCCTGTCTTGCTTTCACCGTCTCGCGGTTCACAGGTCTTCAGTGTATCCCATCTCCCTTGTCCAGAGGAGTTTAGAATCCCTGGGTAACCTCTCCATCTCCTCCTCATCTAGCACTATGTAATCCACGTTACCCCACACATATTTACCCACCAGGTTCATCCTGTCGAATACGTTCATCCCCTTCACTCCCTTCAGGACAAACACCAGATCAATGTCGCTTGTGTCCAGGTAGTCTCCCCTGGCTCTGCTCCCAAACACGTAAACCTGAGTCAGGGGAAGCTCGTCTTTTAACCTCTCCACAATATCCTTCGCTAACTTCAACATTCTCCTTTGACTCTCTAATGCAGATTTTCCTTTACCCATTCTATCACCTCCTTCGCCCTCGCATACAGATCCTCAGCTATTCCCCTCGTGTACTGCCTAGCCGGAACTCCATTGGCAGCATCGGGGTACCTGGAAATCACGAAATGGGGTGATAGAATCATCGAGTCCTCCTTCACCTTCTGTGGAACCTTGATTCCCTCAATTTCGATCTGGTTAAGTAGCTCCGTTAACGAATGAGTCTTCCCCGGATCCTTACCTAGAAAGAGAAGATAGGCCTTCAGTCCCTTCTCAACTGCCTGCTGAGAGTAGTATGCCGAGGCAAAGAACCTTTCAGCTCTCAACAGAATTTCAGCAACGTTTAGGTCCTCCTCAGCCTGTTCCAGCCAGTCGATGTACCTCATGAGATCTCCTAGGCCTGTTTCTTTAATAACCTTTGCTGACCTTTGCCAAGAATTAGTCCATCCGGTATGTGTGGAAAACTACCTGAGTTGCCAGTTTTGAATTTTTATCCTCTGAGCGTGGGGATGGGTACTGATCAGAGGGCACTGGGTAAAAACTTGCATAAAGTAGTAGTGAATTCCCTGACTTGTTCGGGATCTCGTACCTTCTATTACGAGACAGGCTATCGTTCTCCCTTTTGTACTATGGAGACCTTCTAAAGGTGATCTTCCGCTTCCCGAGACTATGTTTGGCATCACGTGAAAACTTCACCGATCACCTAGAGTCATGATACTCATTTAGTATCTCTTTCCTCTACTCGGAGAACTCATTAGGTAAGCCATGAAACCTGAAGCGAATCGGGGCCTAGTTCGGTTTGTTGTGTATTTCACGTTAAAGACTGCTCAAATACATAATAGTGCTTTACGGATTTTAACGTGGTGAGATATTCTTCAATAAAGTTCGTATTGAAATGAAAATCGTTCATAGATGAGCGATGACATTTACCTTAAAAGTGAAATTTAATTGGAAGATAATTGGGACAGAACTGAAGGACTTTTAGGTAAAATGGACTTGAAGGGATTTTCAGGAAAGTACTATACATAACATGGGTAGCCCACGAATTGCGATATCACCATTAATGTTCCGGCCGGAGCAGGGAAACCTAATAGTCGACCTGACATTCGTTCTCCGAAACTTGAAAGGACAATTACGACTAACTCCTCTCTGGGATCCTGGTCATCCAGGGTTCTTCCTGGAGATTCATTGCTGAATAAAGACCACGTGTAGGAAATAGGAGGACCTCAATGCGCTAAATGCAACCAGTAAATCGTGTCCCTTTATAACGTCATCAGCTACTACCTGGTGTATGGACTTCTAAATGTTGGGCTTGCTGATGGTGATATCCCAGCTCAACCGTATCTTAACGTGGTTCACCCTGATACTCTGCACTCCATATCCAGTTTAATCATTACAACTCACTGAAGTAACATTTTAACCACCAGGAAATGGAGTGTGTCCAACAATATTGCTATAATAGACAAAATTTAAGTTGGGCCAGGACGGGTTGATTCTGGGTGAGAGCGTGAAGATCGCGTCTCTCCCCGTCCTGACCCAGATAATGTGTTACCTTCTCAGGGTTAATAACCTTGAGCCCA
>NZ_JAKNCW010000014.1:0-58305 GCF_022064045.1 Metallosphaera javensis (ex Hofmann et al. 2022)
CGGGATTGCGGGTCTCGTCTCAGGGTACGAGAGGATCTCCCTTCAGGGACTCGAGGTTGTCGCCATCAGCGCCGTGAGACCTCCGCCCTTCACCTCCTCGGGCGTCATGGCCTGGGCTAGGGAAATGGGGCTGGATCAGGAGCTCTCCACCCTCCTTGAGGGATCTAGGAGGTTCAGGAGGGCCCTCTCCGAGCTGGGCTTCCCTCCCTTCATCTCCTTCGCCGCTGCAACCCTAGTTGACTGGATGGACCAATCCTACGAACAGGCTCTGGCCTCGGCCAGGGAGATAGCCAGGGAGCTTCAGGCCACCTACGAGAAGGTTGTGCAGGAGCTCTCAGGTAACCCTCCTCCCGTCACGGACATACTGTACAGAGAGTGGTACGAGCACAGGTTGAGGGTTGAGAACTGCGCCTCGGAGATAATTGCGGACCACCCGGACTACTCCTATGATGATCTCCTGGAGGAGGTGAACTATTGCGCCCAGGGCTAGAGAGTTGGGATGGCTTAGCACATAAAGTATTTAGCCTACGCTGAAAAGAATTGTTTATTATTGATCCAGCCTGAATCTATTTTATAACCAAAGTTGGGCAGAATGAGTCTAATTATTGCCCAGTATAATATGGTAATGAAATACTAATAACGTGATGTTAGGGAAGCTTTATAACACAGAAATTCAGCTTATTTAATTAGCCGGGTAGTCTAGCGGCCAAGGATCCAGGGCTCTGGCCCCTGGGACCAGGGTTCGAATCCCTGCCCGGCTACCTTATTTCTAACGGCTTTTGTTCCATCAAGACTTCGTGTATCGTACTCTTATCAGACTAATCATAACATTCTAAGTTCTATCTTAGAATTATCATCTCTCTCCAGGTCTATAGAGTCTCTAGAGAGACATAAATAGCAATTTTCAGCTCTATCCCCTCGGGCCTAAGTACCCGATCATTTGACCCCTAACCTTTAGTGATGTGAGGTCCAGCCTCCAGGACCAGTTTCTAGTCAACGAGTAGGGTCTTCGCCCTGCCATACAAAATTCGTGAAAACGAGTCCATCGACCCCTTACGGATTTTAAAGTAGAGAGATATCTTCAAGAAAGTTCGTACAGGAATGGAAATTGTTCATTAATGTACAATAGCTTAAGCTTGAAAGTGAAATTTAGCCGTAAGAAAATTGGAACGGAACTGAAAAGCATTCATGTAAAATGAACTTGAAGGGATTTTCAGGAAAGCATTACAAGAATAGCACTTTTCGGAACTTATTTCAGGTTGAACAGTTTCCTGTCAAGGTAAAGAGTTTTCAGGCAGGCGAGGGGACTCACAACTTTGGTCTCTCGGATGCCTCAAGACCAAAGGAAATTCAATTTGAGCCAGATGAGCTTTGACGTAAATCCATGTTCCTCTTTGTCTTGAACGAGACGTTTTCCGGATCCAGCTCCTTCCCCCTATCACGACCTTATTCCGTCAGTTCTCCCATCCTGTCTCTTCGAGGGATGAAGGCATCCGTGTGTCATGCCCATGTTGTATTTAAGGAGCCTTTAACGCGAAATACAACGAACTGAGCTAGCCTGAAAAAGTATCATCAGGTTATTTAAGGGATAGGGAATATCACGTCAATCTCACGCATAATCCAAGAGTTAAAACGGTTTACGGATAAGGTTTAAATCTACGCGATATTAAACTTAAAATAACTGATATCAATGGAGAAGGATTTACTAATAGTGGATCAAAATTACGTTATTGCCAGACTGATAGAAAGTCTTGACGACCTGCTTCTCTCAGCGGAATTATGGAATAGAGGTTTTACAAGAAATTCAGCTGGGAAAGCATTTAATTCGGTTAAAGCACTCCTATCAGCTATTATAGTAAAGTATAAGGATGAAATCGAAAAATATGTTGATGAGTCTGAATCCGAATGGTTTGAAAGGAAGGCTCATATTGTGCCCACACACTCCATGAAGAGTTTATCCATACTCTTGAAAAAGATTGGAATTGATTTGGAAAATTTGGTAAACTTAGCGTATGATCTTCACGAGTATCAGTATAATGGATTCGAGCCTGGCTTCTCTCCTTACTTGAAAAAGGAGGATGTCTTAGAGGATATAAGAAATGTAATAACTCAATTACCTAGTTTTATAGAGAAATATTTTTCCAAAGAAATAAAGGATACTGAAGTAAAAGATTTAGTTGAAAGGGTTAAGAAACTCAGCTTATAGATTGGAGCCACACGTCTCCTGCTAATTGTATTCTGATCACTTCATTTCTTATTATTCACTGTAACTTAATTGAGTAGAATCGCCTCAATAGTGAAGATAATGACGAATATGTGGGGATTTATTCCATTTGTGAGAAAGATTATCGAAAATGTTGTGGTACTGGGCTATAGTCCGGATGATCCGGAGTCTGTATGCGGTGTGAAACTTGCCTAACCTCCTCTTCTCAAGCGAGTTGAAGAACTCCACTATGTCATAGAGAGGAAGCATTGAAGTTCGCGGAGCAGGGAGATAAAGGAGAGGAGATCCTGTTCCATAAGTTCCTTAACCCTGTCCGGAACTTGGTAAGCAGGCCTGATATCAGGAGATAGTTCCCCACCTGGGTTCAAAGGTCTCTTGACGTGATAGGGGTAGAGATGTCCTGCGTTTACAGGAGAACTCAAGTACGTCCACTGGCCTGATTATTTCTGCAGTGACAGTGTGAAGCTGAACCTCCTCCGAGTCTGGCTTTCAGTTTCCAGTCTTAGCGCCCTCCTAGACCAGAACGAAATCCAGCCTCCTCCCTTCCCGGGTTACGTTCATGGTCACGGGGAGAACCCCCTTAAGCCTGGCCCACTTTCCGGCACTACGAACTTTTTATCCGTGATAACCCTCCTAACTTCCTAGAGCCTGGGTAGGAAATTTCCGGAAATACTGAGGTAACTGATTCACCACTCCCTTTCTTAAGGTTTTTATTGTGGATATCTTAACATTAATGAATGCCCTGGAATTTCCTCAAGAAAGATAAGCGACGATTTGAAAGAGATAAATTCGGAGAATGGGCAATAGTTGGATCAAACAAGGAACTGTCCTTTCTTGTCAACACAATCTCCAAGGCAGTCTCCAAGACGGGCTCAAAGAAAAACGAGATCTATGTTCTCCAGTACCTCAAGGACCCTGTGATCCCAAATCTCTTCTCGTTGAAGGGCATGGTGGAGACAAGTTACAATGTATCTGAGATGGCATTTCAGGACTCACTCAGGAAGATATTTGACGATCTAGGTAACGTGGGCGAGATAAGGACCGTTAAGGTCAGGCTGTGTAATGACATTTTCCTCTTTTTCAACTTCAACTTCATCGCAAAGAAGGTTAAGAACTCCACGGGGGAGGTGAAACTTCTCATCCCTCCGCTCGGAGTCTCAAGTTCTCAGATTCCCTACACCGTGGAGCACCTTTTCAACGCCATGATGGGGAATGAAGGGGACCAGTGCAGTGTCGAGACGGATTTCATGGATTCCAGAATGGCCAAGCTAACCTTTAACTGCAAAAAGGTTCACCTGGACCATTTCAGGGTAAGGGAGTCCTTTTCCTATTTTCTCGATGATGCCGTTGGTTTCAGGTTAAAAACGAGGAGTTCCAATCCCCAGACCACGGAGATCGAGATAGTTCTCCTCAACCTGAGGAGGGAATCCCTCATCCCCCTTCTGTGGGATAACTTTCTCTCCATCTATCCATCGTGCTAAAATTTTAATCCCCTTGTTTAAAATGATCGCGGGGATCAATTCTGATTAAAGTAAATGACATGAGTATTCCCACACTGGACGATCTCAACTTCGTTAACAGCAAGGTTCTGGTGAGAATTGATATAAACTCACCCGTTGACTCAAAGACGGGGAAACTTCTCGATGACTCCAGAATAAAGGCCCACGTGGAAACCATTCGTGAACTTGTGAATCGAGGAAATGGGGTAGTCCTGGTTTCACATCAGGGGAGGCCCGGAGACAACGACTTCACGGACCTTGAGGAGCACTCCAGACTCCTCCAGAAACACCTGGATATGGAAGTTGAGTTTGTGGGAGACGTCATGGGGCCCTACGCCCGGGAGAGAATAAAGAACATGAAACTGGGGTCAGTCCTTCTCCTAGACAATGTCAGGTTCGTTTCAGAGGAACTGATAGAGGCCTCTCCCCTTCAGCACTCGAAGAGCTTTCTCGTTCGCAGACTCCAACCGCTCTTTCAGGGATATGTGAACGATGCGTTTGCCACAGCCCACAGGAGCCAGGCTAGCCTCGTGGGATTCCCTCTCGTGCTGAGATCCAGTGCTGGGAGGGTAATGGAGAAGGAGGTCTCAGCTCTGGCCAAGGTCTTCAATGAGGGAGAGGAACCCAAGGTCTTCATCATGGGTGGAGGGAAGGTTCTGGACAGCCTCAGGATAATTGAGAACCTTGTGAAGAGAAGGCTAGCTGACAGGATATTGACGGGAGGACTCATAGCTGAGCTCTTCGCAGTTGCCAAGGGGCTGGACCTGGGAAAGGATAACCTTCAGGTCCTTGAGAAGGCCGGAGTCCTCAGTCTGATCCCAAGGGCAAGGAAGCTTCTCCTCTCAGGCGCTCCGGTGGAGATTCCCGTGGACTTCAAGGTGGAGAAGGGAGGCCAGGTGTACGAGGAACCGGCTAGCAAGGTCACCGGCGTTATCAAGGACGTGGGTTCAACCACGGTTGGAATATACTCGTCGTTTATAAGAGACGCAAAGATCATAGTCATGAGGGGACCAATGGGAGTAATAGAGGACGAAAGGTTCAGGGAGTCTAGCAGGGCTCTCCTCAGGAACTCCCTGGAGAGTCCAGGTTACCTCATAGTTGGAGGAGGACATATGATCAGCCTCCTGGGAGGAGTGGGACCTCTGGACAGTTCCAAGGTTCACGTGTCCACGGGCGGTGGAGCTCTCCTTCTCTTCCTTGCAGGAGAGAGATTACCGGCCCTTGAGGCCCTTGACATTTCAGCCAGGGAGGTGTTGAAGAGGTGATCAAGGTAGCGGTTAACGGTTACGGAACCATTGGAAAGAGGGTGGCCAGCGCAATCCTAGCTCAACCTGACATGACGCTGGTGGGAGTATCCAAGACCTCACCCAACTACGAGGCATATCAGGCGCAGAGGATGGGAATTAACCTCTACGTCACCAAGGAATCGCTGAAGGAGTTCGAGGAGGCAGGAATCAAGGTAAAGGGAGTACTGGAGGACATGATCAGGGAGGCTGACGTTGTTGTGGACGCAACTCCCAACGGCGTTGGTGCCCAGTACAAGCAGGTTTACACGTCCATGGGGAAAAGGGCGCTCTTTCAGGGAGGGGAGAAGGCCAATGTGGCAGACGTATCCTTCTCCGCACTGTGCAATTACGACGAGGCTGTGGATAAGAAATATGTGAGAGTGGTATCCTGCAACACTACCGGGTTGTTGAGGACCCTCTGCACCCTGAACAGGGTGAGCAAGATAACCAGGGTCAGGGGTACCATAGTGAGGAGGGGCGCAGACCCCAAGGAGGTAAAGAAGGGGCCCATCAATTCCCTGGTGCCTGATCCGGCTTCCATACCCAGCCATCACGCCAAGGACGTGAACACAGTTCTCAAGGACCTTGATATCGTAACCATGGCAGTTGTGGCTCCTACAACCTTAATGCACGTTCATCTCCTTGACGTTACGGTGAGTAGCCCTGTCACCAGGGAGGATGTCCTTTCTGTGATTAGCTCAACACCCAGGATACTCCTGGTATCGGGAAAATCCAAGGTATCTTCAACAGCCGAGATAGTGGAAGTCGCCAGGGACATGGGAAGACCCAGAAATGACCTGTATGAGCTGGTGGTCTTCGAGGACTCGGTATCTGTAAAGGGGAACGAGATCTTCTTGATGTATGCAGTTCATCAGGAGTCCATTGTGGTTCCAGAAAACGTGGATGCAATAAGGGCAGTTTCCGGTTTCGCTGACGGGAGGAAGTCAATTGAGATGACCAATGCCTCCATGGGAATTGGAAAGGGATATCTGGTGTGATAAGATGGGTTCTCCAACCTATACTGTAAGCATGTGGTTCAGAAAAATCCTGGTGCCAGTGGACGGATCAGAGAACAGCATGAGAGCACTGGAGCTGGCAGTGGATTTCAGCCTGAGATATGGCTCTCGAGTCACGGTGTTCTACGCGTGCGACAGATGTTCCGACACTGAGACGGTGAAGAAGCTTGTGAAGGAGAAGGTTGAGGACAGAATTGATTATGAGTTCCGTGTAGCTGAGGTGCCAAGGGATAGCAGTACCTCTAATGAGATTATCAAGGTTCTGTCAGAGGGAGTGTTTGATGCAGTTATTATGGGGGCCAGGGGCAACACCACGAACAGTGACATTAACACGGGTTCAAACGCCCTATCAGTGGTAGTCAACGCACCCGTGACTGTAATAGTGGTGAGATGATACACTCTTTTAGTGGATTCCTGCTAAGGAAGTGTATTCTTTCTCAGAGTGTCGTCACGTTGGTTTTAAAGTTTCACGGAATTCAATGCTAAGCCCCGAAGCCTAGAACAAATTCATGCAAGTTTGACGACACTATATTTCTTTCTCCACCTTCGATCCTTCTGGGGAATTATTCAGGTCTAGATGAGGACACTGCTCATCACATGATTTCAACGCCTTGAAAGCGAACGGCCTTCTTAGAGGTAAGCCATTCACAGCAGATCCCTTTTCGTACTTCTTCAGTTTACTAAAGAAGCTCTTCGTTAGAGTTTATCAGTATACTGATAAACCTTATATCCCAGGCAGATCAGGTAACATGTGGAATTAAAACAAGTTCTCCTAGACCAGAGGACGCGTCTGGAAAGGCGTCTGGAATCTGAGAAACTCATAGAGAGGGACGTCCCTGACCTGGAGAGATATCTGGTCTCGCCTAACGTTTTGGCAATCCTTGGAGTTAGAAGGTCAGGAAAGTCCACTCTTGCCAAAATGATCGTGAGGGGTTCAAACTACGGTTACGTCAATTTTGACGATGAAAGGCTCTATTGGCTCAAGATGGAGGATCTCTCCCAAGTGGAGAGAGCACTTTACGAACTTTTTGGTGAAGTCGAATACCTGGTCTTCGACGAAATTCAGAACGTAACTGGCTGGGAACTCTTTGTGAACAGGCTAAGGGAGGAAGGCAGGAAGGTAATCCTCACAGGTAGTAATTCGAAACTCCTGTCTGGAGAGCTGGCAACTCACCTGACAGGGAGGCATATCGACTTCACCCTGTTTCCTTTTTCTTTCCCTGAGTATCTCAGGTATAGGGGTGTCAAACTGGAGAGAATGAGAGATGTTTACACTTCTCTCTCCGAAGCAACTTTGAAGAAGGAACTGGAGAACTATATCAGGCTTGGGGGATTTCCGGAGGTTCACAAGATCTCCGAGGAAATCATACATCAGATAGTGTCGGATATATTTGCCAAGGACATAGTTTACAGGATACGGGTTAAGAGGATCAGGACCTTTCATGACTTTGCCTTCAGTGTAATGAAGTACTACGCTAACGAAATCTCCCTCAACAGGATTTCCAAGATGCTCAAGCTGAGCATTAACACCGTAGAGGAGTGGTTTGATGCCATGATAAGTTCCCATTTAATTTTACCCTGCGAAAGGTACAGCGAGAGTCAGAAGACTGCACTGGTCTCACCTAAGAAATTATACCTGGTGGATCCTGGAATCATCTCCCTTGTATTGCTGGATCGTTCCATGGGAAGGATTATGGAGAACCTGGTCGCGTTACACCTGGCCAGAAGGAAAATCAAACTCCAGTACTACAGGGAGGAGGGTAAGGAAGTGGATTTTGTCACTCCGGACTCCTTTATACAGGTTACCTATGCCAACGGAAAGGATGAAATTCCCGAAAGGGAAATTGAGAACCTGAAGAGCGTGAGGGGAAAAAGGAAGATTCTGGTGACCTGGGACTACGAGGATGAGATTGATGGGATCAAGTTAATCCCCCTGTGGAAGTTCCTACTGGAGTGATTGGGAGTATTACCCTTAGGAAAAAGGGGAGGTGAAAAACCTGGGCCCGGCCCGGTTTGTTGATTTCAGGCTAAGGCCCCTTAAATGCATAACAATGTGGGAGCCCCGGGTGTTTGTTATTAAAAATCTAGAGTATCATTGGGATCAGCTTAGAGTTATACTTGGATAGATCGTAGTTCAGGGCGTACTTAACTTCCAGGAATCTGGATCTCATCTGGATCACCTTCCTCTTCATCTCGTTGATGTCCTTCTTATCAACCAGGATCTCCTTCATGAGCCCCGCAATCTCCTCCATCTCACCCTCCTTCATTCCAAACCTTGTCATCTCCTGCACTCCAATTCTTATCCCGCTGGGATCGTTAACTGCCTCCGGTGGATCATGTGGCAGAAGGTTCTTGTTCACTATGATGTTTGCGCTCTCCAGAGTCCTAGCCACGTAAGCTCCTCCACCCAGGTTCTTCACGTCTACCGCCACCTGATGGCTCTTGGTGTAACCCAGATGTTCTCCCACCACCTTGAATCCCATGGAAGCCAGGGCCTCAGCGAGCGCCTTTGAGTTCCTGGTGATCTGTTTGGCGTAATCCTCACCGTAAACCTTCATCTCCAGGGCAGTCACTGCAGTTGAGGGTAACCTGTGCAGGTGATGATTGCTCACGAACCACGGGAAGATAGTTCTGGACACCTTCTTGAACTCTTCCTCCTCGTTGGAGAATATGGCACCGCCCTGTGGTCCAGGGAAGGTCTTGTGGGTTGAGACGTTTAGGAAGTCGGCCCCCTCATCAAGGGGGTTAGCCCATACCTTCCCCGTCATGAGTCCGTAAACGTGAGCTGCGTCATAAACCAGCTTTGCCCCAACGGCGTGAACGTGAGGGGCCAGTTCCTTTGTGGGATGCGGGAAGAGGTAAAGGCTACCACCCAGAACCACGAACCTGGGCTTGATCTGCTCTATCATTTTCACAGCCTTATCCACGTCCACATTCATGTTCTCCTCGTCGTACGGCATCTCTATGTGCTCAATTCCCAGCGCTCCAAGTGTCCCAAACTTGGTATGACTCACGTGAGCTCCAGCCTGGACGGGGGCAATCAACGCTTTCTCCCCGGGGCTTGCCAGAACCCTGAACACGGCCGCATTGGCGAGGGTGCCACTGGTAGGCCTGAGATCACAGAATTTGCTTCCGGTCACCTGGTTCATGAGGTCCATGGCAAGCGTCTCCACCTCATCCACGTACTTGGTTCCCTGATAGAACCTCTTGAACGGTTTCCCCTCAGCATACCTGGACATAAAATCGCTCATGTAAAGGGCCTCAGCCAGGGGGCTCATAACGTTCTCCGAGGCAATCATGTTTATGGTCTCTGTCCTTCTCCACTTGTTCTGGCTCCTGGTGAGCTCAATCACTTTTTCCAGTTCCTTTTGAACGTCCATAACTCTAGATTAACTCTAAAAAATTAAGTCTTCATGCCTCTCCCAAGGCGAAGGTGGGCCCTCCCCAGCTCCCTAGTGGAGAGTGCGGACAGAAGGTTCAGCTCTCCAGCCAGGACAGAAGCGGAGATTATCTCCGCCAGTTTTTTCGCGTTACTTCCTGGGGGATTACCTCCTCCCTCCACTCCCATCATGGAGAGCGCCTCCCTCTGAGTGGGCAATCTGGTCCCTCCACCAACCGTGCCAACCTCCAGAGATGGCAGGGTGACGGAGATGTACAGGTCTCCGTTTCTGTTCTCAACCCAGGTATAACCCGTACTGCTCTCCACAACCTGTGCAACGTCCTGTCCCGTGGCGATGAAGATAGCTGCAATGATGTTGGCGAAGTGGGCATTGAACTGGAAGACTGTGCCTGCCCTGGCCCCGCCCAGCCAGTTCTTTCTCAGGTTAACCTCCTGAATCTTCTCCGCCGTGGTCCTAAGATGGGTCTCCAGAACCCTTGAAGGGATGAGGGCCTCAGCAACCACGCTCTTTCCCCTCCCCAAAAGCTCGTTGGTCATGGACTGCTTCTTATCACTGCAGGCGTTTCCGCTGACCGCAACGCATCTGGCCCCGGGAAACTTCTCCTCAAGGAAGGAACATGCAGCCTCAGTCGCTACAGTTACCATGTTCATTCCCATGGCGTCCCCTGTCTCGTACTCGAACCTCAACCAGACGTTGTTGCCCAGCTGAAGGGTATCAATCTTCACGAGTTTGGCGTGGGAAGAGGTGGACTCCGCAACCCTCTTGATCTCGGGAAAGTTTCCCTTAACCCACTCCGTGAACCTGAAGGCATCAAGTGCACTATCAAAGGTGAAGACGGGAGCCCTTGTCATTCCATCCCTCAGGATCTTGGTCCTCACCGGACCTGAAAGTCTCAGAACCTTCATTCCCCTGTTAACGCTTGCAATTAGCGCTCCCTCAGTTGTTGCCAGCGGGACGAAAAAGGATCCCCTGGCGTAATCTCCCTCCACCAGTACTGGCCCAGCTACTCCCAGCGGTATCTGCGCTGCACCTATCACGTTCTCCGCATTCCTTCCCTTCACGTCCAGGTAGTCAATGATTGTTGCCCCAATGGAGGGAAAGCTCTTCCCCGTGAGCCTCTCTATGGCCAGCCTCCTTGCGACCATTGCAGCGTTAGCGTCCAGGTGATCGTCGACCCTGTGAAGCTCTATCTCTCCCTTTACTACCTTCTCCACCACTTCATCAATTTTGTCCATCATCTACCAACCTAAACTTGGTACCGTACTCTATAAGCCCATTGCTGGAGTCCACCCTCAGTCTCCTTATGGTAGCCTCAACCCTCTGTCCCTCTCTGGGTTCCTCATCCACGTCCACCAGCGGGGCAACCAGCTCCACCCCCTCGTCCAGCCTTATGAGTCCAAAGTACACTGGAGATTCCTTTTCGTGACCTGTCCTGACCTGATGGGAGACAGTGTAGGATAGAAGAACTCCCTTTCCTGAGAGCTTCCTGGTGGTCACCCTGAACGAACCGCAGTTACTGCATACCGTTCTGGCCGGGAAGTTCACGTGACCGCACTTCTCGCACACCGATGCCACAAGGGAGTAGTGGGTATCCTTGTTTCTCCAGATCTTGGGTGGTAGGATTCTCATGTTCTCACCTCGACAACGCAACGGAAACCGCAAGTGAGCCCAGTTCGTCCATGGACAGGATCAACCCCCTTCTCGCATCCTTAACCCTTCTTCCCTTGAAGGTACCCGCAAGCTGGGCATAGCCCTCAGCCACCTGGTACACCCCTGTTGCACCTCCAGGGTAGCCCCTGGCCTTCAGACCCCCAGAGTAGTTAACCTGAATCTGGTCCAGCTGGTGAAGGGACTTTCCCCTCTCAAGACCCAACTCGTCCAGAATCATGGCCGCAGTAATGCTGTAGGAGTCGTGAATCTCGTAGAAGTCAGGCTTAAACTCCTTCCAGGGGGTCACCACATCCCTCACGGAGAGCAATTCCCTCAGGTTAACCCCAGCGGTGGAGAAGTTCACTCCCTCAATTTTGACGGGAGTCTCGCTCACCTTTCTGGCAACCTCCTCACTTGTCACCAGCACAGCCGCCGCTCCGTCTGCCCTGGCAGCTGTGTCGAAGAGCCTGATAGGGTCCGATACCACTTGGGAGGAGAGGATGGTCTCCTTGTCCACGGGGAACTTCAGGAACGCGTAGTGGTTCTCCGAGGCATACCTGTGCATGAGGTAGGGCCACTCCGCGAAGTACTCCCTTGAGACGTTATACCTCTTCATGTAAAGCTTCATCTGGATTGCGGCGTATGCCTGCGGGATAACCCCAGCCCTGTAGGAGAACTCCTCATCCAGGTTCTGGGCTATCACGTCGTTGAGGTGGGAAGCGGGGAAATCTGCCAGCTTCTCAGCTCCAACCACGAGAACTGATTTCGCTGTGCCCGACTTCACCAGGGAATAGGCCGAGAAGATTGCTGACCCTCCGCTGGCATCCCCATTCTCCACGCGAATGGCTGGGATCCTGTAACCCAGGGCTCTAGCTAGTTTACCAGCAAGCTGAACCTGTTCTTCCGTGTTCTCACCATAGGCGTTGGCCAGGAGGAGAACGTCCGGCCTGTGCTCGCTGAGCTCCTCCTCCAGTTCCGAGACCGCAGCTATGGCCAGGTCCAGAAGGCTATTCTCGTAGTACTTGTCCACCCTGAGGGTGGACCCTGTGGCAACGAAAACGTTCATGTAATTCACCTAATCGTAAACCTTGAACTTGTGGGTGGTCTTTGCGTAGCTTGCGTAATCCACCAGCTTCTTCCTTTGAATGTAGTAGTCAGTGGTGTGCGCCAACTTCTGCCTCTCCAGAATCTTTTCAGTTATCACGAAGCTGTAAGCGTCACTTCCCGCACCGCTACCGAAGGGTGCCACGAGAACCCTCTGTCCAGGTTTGGCCACGTCCAGAACCCTGGCGAAGCCCAGGAGGGCCGAGGCATTGTATGGATTCCCTATCAGTGTGGAAACCATCCCCTGCTTCACCTTCTCCAGCGGGACGCCCAGTTTCTTGGCCATCTGGAACGGAAACTTTCCATTTGGCTGATGGAACACGAAGTAGTCGAAGTCTGACACCTTTAGACCGGTGTCCTGAAGGAGTCTGTTCACCGCCTCGTAGATGTGGGCAAAGTACGCTGGTTCACCCGTGAACGCCTCCCCGTGGAGTGGATAGGGCATCCCATCCCTCCTCCAGAAGTCCGGAGTGTCAGTCACGTAGGACGTACTTGCCTCAACCACGGCTGAGGCCTCCTCTGCCCTTCCCACAACGAAGGCCACGGCGGCAGCTGCGGAGCTGAGTTCAAGGACGTCGCCTGGATTGGACTGGGCCGTGTCGGAGCCAACCACGAGGGAGTAGGAAACCTGCCCGCTCTCCACCATGGAGAAGGCCATCCTCAACCCTGCTGAGGCGGCCCTGCACGCGAACTCCAGGTCGGCAGTGAGGGAGAACTTGGAGAGGCCAAGGGCGTCAATAAGGATTGCCGATGTTGACTTCACCGCGTAAACCTTGGACTCCGATCCAAAGAGTGCCATCTCCACTTCCCTGGGATCAATCATTGCTCTGGTGAGGGCGTCGCGTGACGCCTCTATGGCCATGGTTGTCGAGTCCTCATCCGCGGCCGGGACCGATTTCTCCGTGAGACCCAGTGCCTTAACAACTCCCTGTTCCTTTCCCCATACCGACGCAATATCACTTACCTTGATCCTGTACTTGGGAACGTAAGAACCCCATCCAATGATTCCTGTATGCATCCTGTCCCATAATTCGTCATGATTATAAAGGTTTTCGGTAATTGTCTATAGGGTTATAGACAGGAGTCGAAAAAAGGTTAACTGGAGCTTCTATCCGCGAAGAAGACCTGGTACCTCCTAGGCTTCAGGGCCTCCACAATGAACTTGAACGCAGCCTGGGGGTCGCTGTCCTCTCCGCAGGTGTAAACGTCAAGGGTGGCGTAGTTGTATTCATTCCATGTATGAAGTGCAATATGGCTCTCCTCGATGAGCGCTATGACCGAGACTCCGCCCTTCTTTCCTCCGAAGCTCCAGGACTTAGCCTCGACCAGGTTCATGTGCGCAATCTCAACAGCCTTGAGAACTAGATCCTTGAGAAGTTGCTCGTTGTTCAGGTCCTCCGGGTCTATGTCGTAGAGGTTTCCAAAAACGTGTTTTCCTACAATTCTGTCTTCAGGGGATTGGAACGTGACCTGTTCAGACATCTCCTGTTCTTGTACCCTCCAAACGTGAATGTGATTCTAGGATTAATAAATGTAACTAGAGGTTTTGAGGTGAGGAAAAAAGAGAGGAGCCAGGACATTGTTACGCGAAGGCAGTCTCGTTTGGGAGAACCGTGGCGAAGACTGAGACGTTGTAACCGGAGATTTCAAGGAGAAGGGTCCTGTTCCAGACGTAAGAGGGGAGGGTGAAGTTATGGATGAGAGGGGCTGGAAGGGAGTGCGATGCAATTTGATTTGAAATGTTAATCCACTGCCCGTGATAATCGTAGAAGACTGCATCAAGGGTGTAATTGGAACCACCTCTTATGGTGAGCAGGGTAGACTGGGTGGGAGTGGAGTTGAAGAAGAGAAGAATGGAGCCTCCATCTATCTGCCTCCTGAGGACGGAAATTTCGTCCACCTGTTGAGCAGATGGTTTAGAGAAGTCCAAGACAAGGAAGGCAAGCGGGACCAAGATTATAACAACGAGAATTATTGCAATGATAAATGCAATAAACTCCGATTGAGCCTTCATTGAATCACCTAAAGCTGGTTCCAACCCACGTACCAGGTGTAAACTACGGTAATATTTAAGGGAGAATTTATTGTAATTACTGCAGGTAGAGTTGTACGACTGCTAGTATTCAAAAATTCGTAAGTCTCCCAGCTCAAACCTGCCTGAAAGATACTAGGAGGATGGTTTGTATAGGTCACGTTTATATAGGTAGAAGGAAGGCTAGAAATGGAGATGAGCTCCTCGTGTGAGTATTTTAAAGGCAAGTAGCCTATAGGGACGAATTTCCCTATTCCACTAAGTGAATAGGTGCCGTTTTTTATCCAGAAAGGACTAGAATAGTTGTATAGGCTGTTATTAAGTTCAAAATATAGGCCATATTGGCTGGGTTTGTTTAACGTAAGGGGAGTAACATTAGAAACAATAATAATATAATAAAATATCCCTATAACATTATAAAGATATATCCCTGTAACATTTTCTGGATAGTCTATCGCAGAATAGTTTGCCTCAATTCTAATGTAATTGTAATTATTTATATATTGCACAGATAAATCAGAATAGTTATTTGACGGATTTATAAAGGCGATGAAATTATCCACCGGGTAGTTTACTGAGTTTATTAATGAAGAACCATATGTATAATGGTATATTATACCCTTGCTCTCAAGGTTAGTGTTATTAAACTGTAACGTATTAACAGAGATGTTTATATAACCGGCTAAGGCTGTTATATTTTCGCTTCCATTAATAGTATAAGATATTCCATCTACAGTGATATTGAACTTAGTTGAAGGATAACTTGAAATTTGTAACGTTATAATCTTGGTTACGGGAGTATAATTCGCTATGAGAGACATGGATCCTCCGCCTAACGTAACTTGGGCTACTCTGGAATTGGTGCTGTTCAATGTCACCTGTCCTCCAACTATCCAGTTGTGAAACACACCCGTCACTATAGATCCGTTAGGTCTCTCATAGAAAACGTATTCTGGAGCCTTCACCACGAAGGTGCCTGTCTGATTGGGGAATGCAGTAGGTGTGGTGTAGTTCTTGTAACTTCCATCTATGTTAGTCGTCACGTTGGTAGATACCCCTATCGGTCCGCTGGGTTCCGCGATCTCAGCTCCTATAACCAATCCTCCTCTGGCTGACGTGGAGTAGGGCCCTATTGATGACTTGGGTGTCAGGAAAAATACGTTTCCCAGGGATGTTACTATAATGATTGGCTTACTCTGCACATAGCTGGGAAGGGTCAAGTTTGTGAATGAGCTCACGGTAATTGGGTAATTATACGAAAGGTTCAGCCATACCCCACCTGAGAAGTAGAGGATCTTAACAATGGTTAAGTTCGTTGGAGGGACGAATGTGCCATTAGTGTAGTAAAATTCAATGGAGGAATTTGCATAGTAGATGGCAGGGTGACCATATTCTACCTGCTTGACCTGAAGGGACTTAAGGAAGATGTAGTTATTGACCAGTGCCAGCTTTGCTGAGCCGGCCTGCTGACTGTTAGCGAAAAATGTGATCATGGGGATGGCAATCACCAACACGACGATGATTAACATGAGGATTGCAATAGCGTTTGTCAGACCCTTAGACATTGAAAGCTTCATAGTGCTTCACCTCCGTAAATCCATTGCTGGAAATTGGTTATATAATAGGGCGAAATGATTGTAATTTGATAAGGTAGATAATTTGGATAGATTGTGATTGGAACACCGGTGTAATTCTCTGCAGTAACATTTTGAGGGTAAGAAAGTAGCTGTGAATATTGGACGTTATTTATTACAAAGCTACCGGATATTCCAAGTAAATAGTCATAAGTAAATTCAAGTACGGTACCATTCTTGAAATATAATCTCTGTACTTGATTATTATTTACTGGTCCGATAACGAACGTGTTATTAACTTGTATCAGTTGACCACCAACGTCCCCTAAAACTTGTGTGCTATTGCTATTCAGTTGGGCGCCACTTGGAAGACTGAAACTGTTATTTGTCAACACCGCATAATAAACTTCAGATAATGTGTAATTACCATAAACTTGTCCTGTTCCGTTCACAAAAATTATGTCAGGCCCTTTTATAGAGATGTTGTTGCTAGATGATATTAGACTGGTGAACTGATAACAGTTTATCTCTCCTGCATACATAAAGAAATGGCTTCTTCCATGATTATAAGAATAGTTAAAGGAAATATTATAGTAAGACGGGAACTGTATAAGATGATAACCGTATGTGAGGTTTAACTTTATTCCAGTTTTGTTTAAGTAAAAGGTTTTGTTATCAATCTTGACCGGGATAGTATAGTTTAATGAGGTTAAACTATTTCCCTTGAGAGTAGTAGTATTAGGTGCCAAAGGAATGTTAAAAGGAGAAATCTTCACCAAATACTTGTTTAATTGAGCCTTGTAAATGGCCACTATCACGGTGGGAGAGAAAACCGTGACGCTGGTAGATAGCTGGTTGGTACTGCTCAGTGTACCCCCAACTATGCTCCAGTTTTGAAACACTCCCGTAATCCCATACTGGGGAAGGAATACGGTCTGACTTTTATCGGTGAGCGGATAGGTTCCAGGTGTAACAAAGTATACCTGAGGAGTAAATGCGCTACTCCCCGTGGTGGGGAAAATCACCTGAACCGATACGGGGATCAAGTTGGATCCGTTCTCCACGAATGATGCTATGTACACGGGAAGTTTCCCGGCAGGCCCCACTATATTCACTGTGTTTATGGAGGTGTTGGGGTTTAGGAAGTAGATGTTCCCCTCCCCGGATACCATGATTACGGGCCTATTGAAGGCCTTGCTAGGAAGGGGAATAAACGTGTTTCCAGCCACCACCAGCGAGCTCTTCAACACAGGGCTCCACGTGGTCCCATTATAGAAGTAAATCTGGGTCACGTTTAATGGGTAAGGGATGGATGTGAACAGAACCTGCAGGAAAGGAGATCTGCTAGAGTTGTAGTAAACGTTGGGATTTCCCCTAAACACCTGATTCACCTCCTGGTTTTGCCCTTCAAGGTAACCAGTGGCCTGCTGTGATCCCTGATTCGAGTAAATCTGTGTGGAACTCATAAAAAGATATGCCGGTACTAGGACTGCCACAAGCAAAATAAACATGAGAACCATGAAGATAGGGACTGAAATACCCCTTCTCATCATGAGGAGGGCACCCCCGTGAAAGTGTAACCTATCCTGAAGGTATCCCCTTGACCGTAAAGAACCCAGATCACGATTACATCGCCCTGGGTGTATCCCTTAGCCTGTATTGTCACAGGGGTGTTAAAGGGTACGCTGTACGCGGTCAAGGGTGATCCGTAAAGAATGTGACCATTAAGGTCATAAATTCGCGAGATGTTAACGGCCTTGTTAAGAGCCCCGGTAATCGAATAGACCTTGAATGTTGAGGGACCTGGAGGAGTACTAGGGGTTACCAGTGAGATGGAGGACTCAAAGCTCTGCGGTACGTAGAAAGCCACAATGGAGACGTTACCGCTCTCAGCTGGATCGTAAACCTCAAGTACTAAACTACCTGAGGTGGAGTTGGTGATGAGGGGTCCAACGCTGAGAGTGGTCTGCGAGGCAATGTTACTTGCGGTTTGTTCTTCGGACGTTAAGATTATCTGAGGATATAACACGGAGATGGAAAAGGCAACGATTGCTATACCCAGAGCCACAACCACCGCAATCAGTATAATTTCCTGGACAACGTTTTCAGGCATGAACTTCTATATAAATGATGAATGTCCTTGATAAATGATGAATGTCCTTGTAAATAAGTTTTGGTGAACGAATCTTAAATAAGGGTTTAACGTTGGACCAAATCCTAAGGTTTAGGAAGACCCGTTTAGATCAACATCTAGAAGAGTTAGTATAAATTTAAATAAAATCTAGATGCTTGAGAAAATAATATTTCATGAGGTCTACAAAAGAAATCGGCCTTGAATGTTTCGTTAGAATGAAAGGTGACCAGGTTTTTAACCTGTAATGGATTATTTCAAGGCTAATCTGTTGTTATGAGGTAAAATGATGTTATGCATAGCCTTGTAACATTGGTTTCACGTTAGGTTTCACGCTGGTTATTCTCAGAGACCTAAAGCTATTATGAGATTTCTTCATCGACTTATATACTAGTTTGGTCAGAATTATTTTATGCCATCAGTTGTAGTGACTCTGCTGGTTGTTGTAGTTACGTTAATGCTAGCCATAGGAGTCTTCGGGATCTACAATTCTTACTTTTCGACTGAGGGCACTGCTATTGCCGGCAATGAGATTGTTGTATCCCAGTCAAAGCAGACGCAGATCTTCGTTTCCCCAATAACGTTTAAGGGAATAGGTCCCAGTTTCACCTATTTTAACGTCTCATTTCTGCTGTGGTACTCCGCGCCAGTTAAGAACGTAGTTCTGGTTCCCTTTGTGGTCAATCCGTTACCTGGTTTAGGAACTTACCTGTACAGTCCTCAGGGTGAACCCAACGCGACTATACTGGTAAACTCCACGGGGACTGCCAAGGTGTTGCCCTATTTCACTTTGTCCTTCCCCATCTTCACTCCACAGGGTCAGCAACTTCAGTCGGGTGTACCTGCATATAATGCGTCGAGTACAGGAACCTACATTGTGCACTCCATCGTAAAGCCAGGACAGATCATTGTGGTCTGGATCTTGACGCACGAGTTTGGGAAATGGTACAGACTTGGATACTTCTTCGTTAACCCTGCAAACGCTGGCCTGGGGCTCTATGTCGTTACACATACAGGAGTTTATTTAGGAAATAATAGACAACTTAACGTCAATCCACCATTATATCTTACAAATAATAAGGGAATTCAGATGGGATTTTGGTTTGAACCCCTAGGCAATGCTACAACCAATTCTACAATATTTTATACTGTAATAACAAATATTACTAATGGTCAATCTTATTATTCAAGAATATATCAAAGTGGACTCAAGATATATATTGATACTAACAGTTCTGGTAGTCCTAATGTCACCTATTTAGGAACCGTGACTCCATTTGAGTGGTATTTCCTGAATATATCTTATGGACACCAAGTTAATCATGGTTATTTGAGTGATATTATTACACTCTATAATTCCTCAAAGCTAATAGGTAAACAGAGTATTGAAGTTGGAGGAGAGACCAATGGATATGCAATTCAGATTACGTTTGGATCTCCTGATTCCATTGATGCTGTATCTCAAGCGTTTCTTGAGTCACTAAAAAATGAAAAAGGTGTGTCTGCCTTCTATAATGTATCTAGTACAGTATATCATCTAGGAGTCTCATATCCTCAATATTATAACAACACGAACAATCTTTATAACATAATTAAGACTGATTCATCTTTGTATGCTATAGTTTACTGGTATTTTGTCTATCCCTCATCATCTCCCCCTAGCGAGTTATCTGCCACAGTATGGTATTATTATAATCCATCTAAGCTTTATAGTACGTCAATTAGTGAAGCCGGTCCAAATACATGGATTATAGGATGATTTTGATATCATATTTAATAGTAGTATTTTGTATAATAAACTACTTAACTTAAATATTATCAAGAGGTTCCGTTTTATTACTGAATATCTTCATACTGAGCGAACATGCTCGACGTTTATAATGAGCGTAAATCTTTTTTGATACCTCCCCCTCTAGTTGTAGGGACCCGTAGCTCAGCCAGGATAGAGCGCCGGCCTCCTAAGCGGAGGCAAGAGTGAGCCGAGGGTCGGGGGTCCGAATCCCCCCGGGTCCGCAATAAAAATTCAATCTTTAGACTTTTGATTTGGTGGAATTCTAAACCTTGCCTTTCACTTCACTCCTTCCCCCATGTTTAACTGTTATTCTCTTTTCCTTAGTTTATCCTAGTAGACTAGCAAAGAAATGAGAATCTTGAAAGAATTGAAAGATAAACTCAACTTTTATCTTCAGCGTGAATGTAGCCAAAAGGTATATAATGAGACTACGAGAATAAAATTCATGGCTATTTCAGGTTACCCGTCACTTTCCGGGATAGCCAGCGCATTAGGTCCCTTGATAGGCACGGAGATCTCCCTTGATGTGAAGCAGGAGCAATGCCTGCAAGAAGCGCTTAGGAAGGAGTTCAACCTGTTCGGACAGCATAGTTATCAGAGGTACGAGGTCTATCCAGCTGTGGCCTCGTCAGGGGCACTGAAGGCAGGAGCGGATTCGGTGGACAGGGTATACAGGGAGGGTCTGGTGATCAGGACGGAGGACACGGGGGAGTGGTACTACATTGGTGGGATATCCCCCTACTGGGCTGCGGATCAGCTCGTGGTGTATCAGGGAGGGTCCAAGGCTACCTCTGCGGGCAAGCTACCCGCAAGGATAATATCGGGTTACGCGGATAGGGTTGGAGTTGGAGCCGTTCCCCTTTACAGGGAGAGGATTCCGTCTCCGTGGTATAATCCAATCCAGTTCAGGGAATGTGGAGGAACGCTGGGGATCCTGTGGAATGCCCTATCAGCATATCAGCTTGGCTTTCTCGCCATGCTGACCAATGTCCCTGTAATAAGGGAGTATAGTGAACGTTACCCTCGTCTCTCATATAGCTCCAAGGACGGACATTACTACCTCTCCAAGGAGGCAGAGAACAACGTTATGAGGGTAGCCTCCGATACCTACCCCGTCGTCTACGAGGGAGTTGGCCCTAGCCCCTCATCCATCAAGTTGGGTAACCTTGTGCAAAAGATTTACTTTCCATTCTTCACATTCAACGTGATGAGCAGGGAGATAGCCTCAATATGCCAGGAAGTTACATTGAAATCCGAATGTACTCTAGCATCAGATTACCTTAAGATAGACGAGGCCAACATAGGCTCCCCAATCGTGGGTTCCCTTGCATGCGGAAACCAGTGCTCCCAGTTCGGCATCACAGGCCTCGTCAGTAAGGTCCAGGAGATCTTCCTTTCCGGCCTTCAGCTTGTCTTGATCTCCGCGGTCAGGCCACCTGTCTTTACCTCTACCGGGATTGAGGCCTGGGCCCAGGAGCTTGGGATAGGTGACCTCCTCTCAACCCTTCTGGAGGGTACTAGGAGGTTCAAGAGAGCAATAACCGATCTCGCCTCCCTACCCTTCATCGCCGTCGCTGCCTCAACCGTAGACTGGATAGATCAGAGCTATGAGCAGGGACTGGCCCAAGCTAAGGAGAAAGCTGAGGAGTTGCAAAGCCTCTATAATCAGGTCGTCCAGAAGCTCGCGGGTAACCCACCACCACTCTCTGACAGACTACTCTACGAACAATGGACCCTGTACAAGCTCAAGGTTGAGAACTGCGCCCGCTACATAATCCTAGACAATCCCAATATCGCATATGATGAACTCCAGACAGAGACGCAGGATTGCGCCGGCTATCCAGATTAGGAACCTTGCTTCCTAGTTCAAAAGTTTCCTGAAAATCACTTCAAGTCTATTTTGTCTATGTCTTTCAGTTCTGCCCTGCAGTGTCACAATTATCTTTCACTTTTAAGGCCCACGACATTGTTCATCTATAAACGATTTACATTTCAGCACTAACTTCCTTGAAGAATATCATCGCGTCTAATCTGTGAAGCATCATTCAAGATAGAGATAAACGCATTTGTCTGTTTAGGCACCTCAATAAGAACCTGTAGCTAGCATGATGGTATTAACCTTCTAACAGAGTGAAAAGAGTAGAATTCTTGTCCCTCCTCTAGACATGAAGTTCTTCCTTCAATCCACAAGGTCTAGGATCCTGTTTACCATGAATCTATCCACCATGAGGGACACCACATCGAAGACCCTGGCGGACTTACGGAGAATCACAAAGTCGCTTGTCAGGGAGGTTCCCCTGGACGTTATAACCTCCTTATCAGCCTTGCTCACAACACTCACGTTAAAACCCATCACTCTCAGCTTGCTGGCAAGCTCACCGCTCATACTCACCTGGGAATCCAGCACTATCCTGAATTCCAGTCCAAGTGAGATCAAAAGTTCCCCCACGGTAACCAGCGCATCCACGAGCCTGGAGTCGCCCTTTCTCTTTCCAAGACCCAGGTCCCTCACAAAGTTATCGTCACAGAGGAAGAGCTGTTCCCCGCTCCAGGCGTTCACTAGACTTAGCCCAACGTTGAATCCATCCACCACCAGAGGTTCCACCAGTCCAACCTTCTCCCTGATCCTGAGAACTTCCTCCTCAGGGTGAATACATCTAAAAAGGAGTAGCCTCTCTTCTCTGCTTAACCCGTATCTCCCCGTGATCAGATCGAGGGAGGGCTTGCTTCCATATCCCCTATCCAGAAGGTATCTGTAGTCAAGAATTGCCTCCCTTAATTGCTCTCTCCACGATATCAATTACCTCCTCCCTTGATCCCTTCTCCATCATCACTGATCCGAAGGTTCCCTTCCCTCCTCCCTTTCCTCCAGCTTTCACCAGTTCCGCAACCACGCCAGACACGTTAAGATCCTTACTTGTCCCCACCTCGACCTGGAGTTTTCCGTTCACCTGGTTAACATGGACCACAACCACTCCCTGAGATGAGGTCAGCCTCTTCATTGCCTCCTTCTCCAGTTCTCCGTCTTTCAGGGCGGGCAGGATCACAATCTTCACCTTTCCCGCGTTTCTCACCTCAACCCGTTTCTCCAGCTCGTCCAGGAACTGTCTTCTGTAAAACGCCACAAGTTCCTTCATCCTCTCGTTCTCCTCCTTCAGCTTCTCCACTCTGCTCTCAACCTGTGATGAGGACGTCTCAAGTCTGTTGGCCAGTCCCTCAAGCTTATCCTCCAGCTGTCCAGCGTAGGAGGAGATGACGTCCCCAGCCACGTACTCTAGCCTGATGATGCCATCCTGTATTTTCTCCACGTTCACGATCTTGATTCCCCCTATGTCAGCCGTGTTGGACACGTGGGTTCCTCCACAGCTCTCCACATCCCAGTCCTTAATCTCCAGGAGTCTGATCACCGCCTTGTTGGGAACTCCTCCCTCGTAAATTGAGACCCCGTACCTGGACTCGGCCTCAGTCCTATTTATCTCGAACGGGGTCACGGGTCTCCTGTCGTCTATCACCAGGTTGGCCATCTCCTCTATCCTTCTCACCTCCTCCCTTGTGAGATTTCTGTGATGGGTTATGTCAAGTCTGGCCTTCTCAGGAGTCTTCTCTGCCCCAGCCTGCCACACGTGATCCCCCAGGAGTTTCTTTGCCGCTGCGAGTACCACGTGAGTCCCGGTGTGATGCCTCATCATTCTGAACCTCCTCACCCAGTCGATTTCCCCCTTCACTTTCGCCCCTTCCTTCAGTGTGACCTCCCTCTCCAGAACATGAACCACAACGTCGCCTACCTTCTGTGTGTCCACCACCCTCACTTTCTGACCATCCACGAGGAGCCATCCCTGATCTCCCAGCTGTCCACCTCCCTCAGGGTAAAACACTGTTCTATCCAGTACCAGATACTTACCCAGTGACTTGACCACAACACCCTCAAAGGACCTGGCGTATTGATCCCTGTAGTACAGTTTCTCAGTTGGGGGCAACTCCTTAACCTGGTTCGCAATCTCAGCTGGTAGCTTGGTTGAGTCCCACTCCTTCTTGACGGGCGCGCTCTGATGCCTCTTCGCCACTATGGAGTAGAAATTGTGCGGGACCTCAACCCTGAGACCCCTGGACCTCATCTCCTCCGCGATCAGGTCGGGCGGGATTCCCTGGGAGTCATAAAGCTGGATGAGGTCCTCAACACCTATCTTCTTCTTGGAAAGGGAGCTAACCACTGAGCTAATCCTAGTGAGTACGTCGTTGAACTTCTCCTGTTCCAGGTTCACTGCATCCAGAATGTAGTCCCTGTTCCTCACCAGCTGAGTGAAGTCCCTTCCCCAGAACCCTATCTGCATTTCCACGAGCTCGGACAGCCTCACGTCCACGCCCAGTAGCTTCAGGGTTCTCAGGGCCCTCCTGATCAGGAGCCTTCCCAGGTACCCTTCCCCTCCGCTCGAGGGAACTAGGCCATCTCCCAGCATGAGGGCAATGGTCTTTGTGTGATCCAGGACCTGGAACACCCTGGCAGCCCTGGTTAACTCTTCGCTCACCTCGTCAACGGGAAGCCCCATGGCCCTTGCCACCTGTTCCCTGTGGCCCTGGACAGTGGAAGGAACGTCAGGGTCTATCCTCCCCGCAAACCTGGATGCAACCTTCAACATCTCGGAGTTAACCCTGGGTAGCCCCAGTTTCTCAAAGAACCTGTCCACCAGTTCCCCGTAAATGGCATGGAACGCAGTTGGTGTCTTCTGGGTAAACCACGCCAGCCTCTCTATTCCATACCCAGTGTCCACTATCTTGAGTTTCAGGGGTATGTACTCCTGCCCCCTTATCTCGTACTGCATGAACACCAGGGTGGCCAGCTCCAGCCCTCCTACTGTTACCTCAAATGAGGGACCAGCGTTCCCACCTCCCTCCCACCAGGACTCCTTGAAGTTGAGGAGCTCCTCAGGGATTCCCATTTCCTTGGTGAAGAACTCCTTGGCGTATGCAACCGTCTCATCCTTCCAGTATACGAACTTATCCGGGTAGTTGAACGCGTGATGACCACCCATCTCGAAGGTGGTGAGGTGCCTCCCAAAGGTTATTCCAACGTTATCCACGTCATCCATTCTTATGCAGGGCTGGGATACAACCAGGGGATTTGCAGGTGGAGGCGAGATGCCGCTGGTGATGTATGGCTGAAAATCCACAATGCTTGCAATGGTGAGGTAGAGATCCTCTCTCCACCTGGCGAGCACGGGTTTGGGCTGGATAATTTCGTGTCCGTTCCTCCTGAAGAACTCCAGGAACCTTCTTCTAGCTTCGCTCACGCTCCAGTTAAGGTTGCTTTCCTTCATGTCAAGGAAATAGTAGTCCGAACACGGAATGTCTGCGCAGTCCTCCCTTGTCTTATCCTTGCTCCAGAAAGGAGTTTTACATACCTTACATTCCCTTCTCAGATAATCGTGATCGAGAAAGAACCTGAGCCTGTACTCCTCCTGATTTCCCTTCATACAGGTAAAATAAAAACCCGAGAAGATTAAAACGTCTTCTAAAAAACTAATTTATCCGAACAGGGAGGAGAGTCCTCCAGCGATCTCCTCGTCGCTTGGACCCTTCTTCTCTTCCTCTTCCTTCTTCTCCTCCTTCTTTGCCTCCTGTGCTGGAGCCGCTGCAGGTGCAGCTGCCACGGGCATTGCGGTGGCGTTCTTTAGAACCTCGTCAATGTTTACTTCCTTGAGCGCAGCGACCACTGCCTTAACCCTAACCTCGTCTACCTCAACTCCAGCAGCGCTGAGCACGCTCTTTACGGCGTCCTCAGTTATTTCCTTCTTTGCTGTATGCAAAAGCAAACTTGCGTATATGTATTCCATTTCGATCACCTATGATGTGGTGACACACTTTAAAAAACTAATTTATCCGAACAGGGAGGAGAGTCCTCCAGCGATCTCCTCGTCGCTTGGACCCTTCTTCTCTTCCTCTTCCTTCTTCTCCTCCTTCTTCTCTTCCTGGACGGGCTGTGCCTTGGGAACTTCTACTCCCAGATCCACTTTTCCGCTTATGGCTGATACCAGGGCGTAGGCCTTGGCCACTGCCCTGCTCAGGACCGCGTTTGCTGTGTCTGGAGTGAGGAAGCCCGCCTCTCCAGCGAGGGCTAACGCTCTCAAGTGAGCCTTCCCTATGGTTAACTTCAGCACCTCTGGCACTGGATATGCTATCTCCACTCCTAGCGCTAGGGAGTTCCTCGAGGCCTCCGCAACCATGGAGGAGTACTGATCCAGATTGATCTCCAGTTCGCTTACTGGTATGATCAGTCCCTCGTGATATGCTGCCTTCAGCTTCAGCTTTACGTAAACTGGCATTATTCCCAGTTTCTGGAGAATTGGCGCTGCCTCGGGAGGTATTGGATCCCCGGGCTTCGCTATAACTGTGTCCTTCACTACGTGAACCTTCCCATCCTGAACCTTGGTCTGAACCTTGAGTTTTCCGAAGGTACTGAGGATGGGGCCTGCGGTCATCCCCGTGTCTCCCGCCGGAATGACCACTTCCTCGTCTGCCTTGTCGCCCGGCATTGGATACCTCTTTAGCTTGAACTTTGAGAGGAAGATTGAGATTGCAAAGGGGTTATCATTTGAGAAAATGAAGGCGTTGCTACCGGTGATGTAGTTCTCTATCTTGCTTACGTCCACTCCAGCTCTCTTGGCTGCGATAAGGAACAGGGTATTCTTGGTTACCCTGATCTCTGCCTTTCCCCTCAACTTTTTCCTTATCTCGTGAAGCTTATCCGTGGGAAACCCCTGGATATCGGCAATCATCACTGTGCTCGAGTTCCTGATCTTTTCCTCCAGCTCAGCCACTTCATCAATTTTCCACTTGGGAATTTTCCTTTCTTCTGTTATGCTCATGGTGATCACTTCAGATTAATCTGAACTGGTTTACCCATAGAGGTTTTCACGTATATAGCTTTGATGTAGGAAGGACCCTTTATCTTTCCCTCAATTCCGTTAAGTACGGCAAACACGTTCTCCGCCAGATCTCCCGGTGATTGATCCTCCGTTCCCACAAAGGTCTGGGTCTGAGGCTGATCCTTGGTCTTGACTAGGGTCGATCTCTTGTACCTGAGTATATACTCAGAGATGTCAGAGGAAGAGGGTAATGGAGTGGGAAACTTACCTCTGGGACCGAGGGAGGGACCCAGGATCCTACCTGCAAGTGACATGGAGTCCTGTGCTATGAGGAACCACTGGTTCTTACTGGCAAGCTTCTTCACTGCCCTTTTGGCGCCCTGGAGCTTCTGAAGCTCCTCCTTTGATAGGATAACGTTGGGCTCGGCCCTCTTTGCCGACTCCATCTGTTCTAGGGAGGGTACCACTAGAACGTTCCTTGGCTTTGATGGGGGCTTGGGCAACACAATGGCCTCCCTGAGCTTTATGTCTCCCCTCTTCATGTCCACGTCTTTGAAGGCAATGATCAGCTCCACGCTTTGCGTGAACTCCCTCTTGGGGTTGTTCTCCTTGGAAAGGGCCTGCTTCACCGCTTCCTCAATTTTCTCCTTTGGGACTATCATTTAATCACCCTGAAGACCACTTCTCCTCCATTTCCTTTATCTTATCGTCATATTTACCTTCTTCCACTTCCCTCACCAGCAACTTGGGATCCTTGTTGTCCACGGTCAGGCCAATGGACTTGGCTGTTCCCAGGATAGTCTTCACAGCTCCCTTAAGTTCCTTTGCTGTAAGGGATGGTTTCTTGGAGATGGCCACCTCTATCACGTCGTCCATTGAGATGTTGCCTATTTTCTTGTGCTCAGGATCCCCTGAAGGCCCGCTAGCTCCGGCCTTCTTCACCAGGAGAGAAGTAGTGGTCGGAACTCCTACGGACACCTCATACTTCTTGGTGTCCGTGTCCACGTCCAGCGTGACGGGGACAGTCATCCCCTTAAACTGGGACGTGGCCTCGTTTATCTTCTTGACCACTTCCCCAACGTTTAACCCAAGTTGGGATAGGGTTGGGGCGAGGGGTGGACCGGGTTTAACGTTCCCTCCCTCTACCACTACTTTTATGGATTTTTTAGCCATGAAATTTCACCTTACGTCTTTTTAACTGGTCTTATCTGATCCACAGGTATTGTTACCTGTAGAGGAAAGGCCGATTCCAGTATATTTAAAACTACTTCTCCGCGATCAGCATTATAGCCCATTACTTGGGCCTGCATTCCCCTGAACGGCCCTGACACGACCTCCACCATATCCCCTGTCTTTATGGATGGCCCTGTCTGCTTCTTGGAAACCATCTTCATGATGTCGTCCTTGGGAACCAGTCCAGGGGCAATCCCCCTCACATGTCTGATGCCGGCAATTATGAACTTCACCACGTGAGGGCCTGAACTTTCCACGATAACGTATCCCTTAAGACCAGGAGGGACTATTATGGAGTAAACGTCCCCAATGTTGTTTGTCTTGATTCTTTCCTCGAGCATGATTGCAACGCTTATCTCCTGACCCCCTGTCACCTTCACGGCATAGAAGTTCCTAACTTTTGGAGTCTCCACTTAGCATCCCTCTAACCAAGGAGGATTGAGAAGGCCAATTGAACCAGGAATGCCAACAAGCCCACGAATAGGAGGACAATAAGCGTTACCCTCAGGTTCAGGTAGAACATGTTTCTGTCAGGTTTCTTAGCTACGCTGATTATCCTTTTCCAGTCTTCCCTAAGTTTCTTTATCCTATCAGCTAAGCCCATACACTCTATCTTGTCCTTGAAAATATTAATTTAACTGAACGGACTAGGGACATGTGTTAAGAACGTCAATAAATGGAAACTGAACACTCTCCTTGGCTTGGTGCGTTGGTTGCGCAATGGGGCTATCCCATATTGTTATGTATTTAAGGAGCCTTTAACGTGAAATACACAACAAACCAAGCTAGGCCCTGTAATAAGTTACTTCTTGTTGGGGATTGGGGGTAGAAAATCTATCCGTAAGGGCGGGCAGTTAACTAAATACATTAGGGTACTCCTAGCTCAGTAACCTATCCGCAAACCAGTCTGGGTCAAACTTGACCAGGGAATCATAATCCTGGCCCATCCCCAAGTAGATCACGGGTTTCCCTAGCTTATAGGCCAGGGAAAGCGCGACACCACCCTTGGCGTCTGCGTCAACCTTCGTGAGAATGACCGCATCATATCCCACGTTCTTCTCAAAGTATTCAGCCTGCTGTAGAGCATCGTTACCGGCGAGAGAGTCCAGAACCAGAATCTTGAGGTCTGGTTTAGCAATCCTCACCACTCTCTTGAGCTCCTCCGTTAGGTCCTTGTCAGTGTGCATCCTTCCCGCAGTGTCCACAAGGACCACATCAATACCCCTGCTCTTAGCTGATTGAATGGCGTCAAAGGCCACAGAAGCCGGATCTCCCCCATATTTTCCCTTAACCAATGGTACCTCCAGTTTTGAGGCGTGATAGGCAAGTTGCTCCTGGGCGGCTGCCCTGAAGGTGTCGGATGCTGCTATTATGACGGACAGTCCGCTCTTTCTGAGCATCATGGCAAACTTTGCTATGGTGGTGGTCTTTCCCACTCCGTTAACCCCAAAGAACACGATTACGTAGGGCTTTTTGGAACTCTTGATGGTATCAATTACGTCTTTTTCTCTGTAATTTTTTCTTAGAATTTCCCTTAGTGATTTTTTTAGTGATTTTTGAATAAGCTCCTCAAGGTTCTCCTTTCTAGAGACCTTCTGTCCCACAAGACTGTTCTTCAGGTCTTCCAGTATCTTATCGGTTACCTCCATTGACACGTCGTCTTCTAGGAGTTCTATCCTAAGTTCCTCTATCAGGTCAGAGATGTCATCTTCCTTTATTTCCCTGTACCTTAGGAAGCCAAAGAGACCTGATTTTTGTTCTTGCTTTTCTTCCCTCTCCTTAATTTCAGGCTTTTCCTCCTTTTCCTGTCTATCTAGCTGTGGCTGAGCTTGCTGGGGTGTTTGCTGTTGGGCTTGATTTTCTTGAGGAACACTAGATTGAGCGAGTTGAGAAACCTGTTCCCGTTTATCTTCCTTGGATTCTTCCTTCTCAAACTTGTTGGATAACTTCTCAGTGAAGGACGAAAAGGCCTTCTTCAGCCTGTCGAAACAGTTCACTCACCTTGTTGTTGCTGGGCCCTGTTCAGAATCTCGGCTATCTGGGTGTATGCATTAACTGCATTGTTAAGCCTGGCTGTTATGTCCTGAAGGCTCTTGTTCAGCTGTTCTTCCCTTTCCTCAAGTATCTTGGAAGCCTGATCTGGCTCCATCTCAGCGTAGTAACCTAAACCCAAGTTAACCAAAACCTTGGAGGAGGGAATTTCCGTGACCTTCAACAGAACGAACCCTCTCCTGTCTGCTGATAACATGAGGTCCTTTCCCTGTCCCTTTATCAGATTTATCGCCTCCTTGGCGCTTCTTGCAGCGTTTAACGATTCCGCGATCTCATCCCTCAGCTTCTGAAGGGCATCTATCTCTTTCCTTAGGGCATCGGCCTGAGCCAGTAAATCCTCTAAGCTGACTACCATCCTATTGTTGGATTCAGCCATTTCTATCACAATATTATTTTATCTATCTTAGATAGTTCTTTTATCCTTTTTTCTTTCACGGTGGATGGATCTACTTCCTTAACTTCCTGAATGGTTATGTTCCTCCTCTTTATCTTGTTCTTACTTCCCAGTTCCATGTATACTTTCTCTTTAGCCTGCTCCTCGTTGAGCGCTCTCACGTACTTGGTGAAGTTTTGTCTTACTGGGAATTCACTCTCGTTGAAGAGAGCAGTCCCTTTAACCATGTAAGTTTTAACTTCAGTCATCTCAATCACTAAACGCTCTTTGTATTCTTAAAATCTCTGGCCCGGTGGTTGAGGACCCAACGAGTATCCCGTGGCTGTTAGCTACCATTCCGCTCCTCACGAAGGCGCTTCCAAAGTTCACAGTGCCCACCTCAAGATTGACCTTGAAAAATGAGCTCAATGTCTTCACCTCCTCCTCTGTTGCCTCAACGTGAAGAAGACCTCCCTTGGAGGTCACCACTCCGGCCGATCCCACAACCAGAACCTGAGCTATGGTCCCCTTCCTTATCTCCTTAACGTTCAGAGCCTTACCAATGATGTTCATTTCGGCATCAGAGAACTCAGGGTAGACCAGAGCAGCATTATCGTTGGCCAGTATCACGTTACCCAGCGCAGTAGCTCTAACATCCACCACCTCCACCCGTACATCCTTAGCTATTCCCTTTATCGTGTTTATTTCCACATCCCTAGCAATCCGTGGAAGGAGAATGGTTTCATTATTGCCCGCCACGAAAATCCCCGTAAGGAAGCTATCGGCCACGGTTGTCTCGATGAGTTCGGTTTTTAGATTCTCCTGTATTATGCTCTTACTCTGCTTGTCCAGATTGGTCGGAATTATTGTGTACTTATCATTTGTAAAAATGTAAACACCTATGTTATCACTGCCGAAGACACTAAATCTTTGTAGATTCATTAAGGCTTCACTGCTAGCTTCACAAGAAAAGTCTTTTCTCCTATCTTACTCACTACAATCCTTACTCTTCTTGCCACCTTGTCCCTAGAATTTGCGGAGATGTAACTAAGGAGAAATGGATCAAGAACCACTTTCTCTGCACCAAAGTGCCTCATTACGGTATCTCTTATCAGGTTCACGGCGCTCTTGAACTTCCTTGGCCTCTTGGATTCATGTGCCTTTCTCAGGTTTATAACCATCTCAAAATTGTCTTTCTGTTCCATTCCCTACACCTTTAGGTCGTTTCTCCTCCAGTTCCTCTTCTTGGGGTTAAATCTGACCTCTCCATTAGTCTTAAGAATAACCCAAGCTGGTACAGAGGAGTTTGACTTGAGTGCCTTGTTTAATCTCTTCTTTAGCCCAGATGGTTTATATCTACTCATTTCCAACCCCTCTCCCTTATCTGGATCTTAAAGTCTCTCTTTGACTGACCAGCTATCTGAGACAGGATCTCCTTAAGTTCTTCGTCCGTGACCGGTACTCTTATCCTTCCGCTCTGGGCCAAAGCTATTAACTGATCTTCCAGCGATTCTGCGAGTTCTGGCTTAACCAGCTTCACGTTATTTAACCTCTGCCTTGCCTCAGGGGTCAGAATGGAACGAAGTAAAGCTTCCTTCCTAGCTTCTAGCTCTGCTTTCTTTTGCCTTTCCTCAGCGGCTCTTCTGCTCTCTGTTTGCGCCCTCCTTCTAAGAAGCTCCTCCAATTCTGGATCAGAATAGTCATCCTGTGACATTTATCCTCTCACTCCAAGTATTTCTTCAAAGCAGGATTATTGTTTGCTAGATCTATAAAGATTTCGTGAGCCATTTTATCTAAAAGGGATCTTCCCTTGGGTGTTAAGACTCTGCCTTTCCTAACACCTCTAGTCTTGGCAACAAGACCAGCCCTTTCCAGTTGCTGGAATAATAACCTGGTGGAATGGCCCGGTGCCCTAGCCGAGACAGGTGGCTTTGTTCCTCTTCTCTTAAGGCCTCCATATAACCTGGTAGACTCTGAGACTCCAAAGTGTTCAAGAACGTAAAGTTTCCTGAGGATTGACGCCGCCCTCATATACCACCAGGACTGTGGATCGTCAGGAATTCTCTCCTTGAATGAAGCAGTCTTTGTGATGAGTGACCAATCGGGAGGTTGGACTTCACTGACGTTGTTCTTGATATAGTCTGATAATCTTTTGACCAGTAAATCTGGCGGTACCATGTTAGCTGTGATCATATTAGATTCAGTAGTAGCTCTTCCTCAAGGTTTAAAAATTAACCTCATCAATATGGTCACGTGAAGTTACACATCGCTACGTCACAGGAAATAAGGGAAGGAAAAATAACGGACGTGTATTTTGAGAGAACCTCAAAGGCACTGGAGAAGGCTGGAATAACCAACGTGAGGGTTAGAATGGAGTTTCATTCCTACGGACTACCAAGAGGTTATGAGTGGGGAGTTTTTGCAGGATTGGAGGAGGCATTGTACCTCTTGGAGGGCAAGAATGTCGATGTCTACGCAATGGACGAGGGAACCCTGTTCAAGGAGGTAGAGCCGGTCCTCGTAATAGAGGGAAACTATCTGGATTTCGGCGTACTGGAGACAGCGCTCCTGGGAGTTTTGAGACATGCGAGCAGCGTGGCAACCAAGGCGGCTAGAATTAAGAGCCTTGCAATGGATAAGCAAGTGATATTCTTTGGTCTCAGGTCCGTTCACCCGGCCATAGCTCCCATGGTTGACAGGTCGGCCTATATAGGCGGGATGGATGGGGTATCGGGGGCATTTAGTGAAAAGGAGTTGGGAGTAAAACCCTCCGGCACCATGCCCCACGCACTCATGCTGGCGGTTGGGGATAATGTGGAGGCTTGGAAAATATTTGATGCCGGTGTTGAACCCGACGTTCCTAGAATAATCCTGGTGGATACCTTTGAGGATGAGAGAACTGAGGCTCTCAAGGCTGCTCAGCTTCTGGGAAACAGGCTTTACGGGATCAGGCTCGATACCCCCTCAAGCAGGAGAGGGAATTTCAGGAAAATAATCCAGGAGGTTAGGTGGACCCTCAATCTTCACGGATTTACTCACGTTAGGATTATCGTGAGCGGGGGACTGGATGAGGCCCAAGTAACCGAGTTGCGAGACTATGTTGACGGTTTCGGGGTTGGGACTAGCGTGGCATTTCCAGAGAGCGTTGACTTCAGTGCAGATATAGTGGAGAAATTCGTTAATGGGAGATGGATCCCCATTACCAAGAGGGGAAAATGGCCTGGCTTCAAACAGGTATATCGTTGCGGAACTGAGGATCATATAGTTCCTTGGGGTAAGGAAATGGATTGTGAACCTCTCCTCAAGAAGTACATGGAATCAGGGAAATTAACGAGAAGTTTGCCAACACCGTCTGAAATAAGGGAAAGAGTTCTCTCCCAGCTCGGGAAATTCTCAATCACTCAGCAGGAAAAACACTAGCTACTCTATTACCACTTCTTTCAGGCTCTCTATACCCCTGTTGAAGGCAATCTCCGCAATGGGTTCCATCCTTCTTATGGCGTTATAAAGTCTGAGGTTCAGGGTTCTAATCGCAGTTGCCACCTTGGGAGCGTTCATTCTTTGTATTCTTTCCTCAAGTATTAGAGCGTCTGAGAGAAGCACCCTTCTTAAGGTCCTTAACTCCTCCAATGCTTCATTTACAAGTTTTATGTCCTCCTTGTTTAACACCTTAACCACGTGATCTATTACTACGGCGGTTTGATCTATCAACATGTCCATCTTATCCCACGACATTTTAAGTAGTGCTAAATCCTCGGGGTGTAGACTTAGTAAGTCATTTGCCGCCTCACTTATCTCATCAGCAGCCTCCTCCGCAGCCTTCATGAGTATCCTGTTCCCCACTATCTGTATTCTCTTCACTCCTATCATGTAGGCAAGGCTTCTGTTCACCTGTGCTAAAAGTAACTGCCTCAGGGAAAGGTAATAGAGTCTATCAACTTCCTTTTCCAGTTCCACGACTTCCTGCAGGAAGGTTCTGCTAGCCTCTCTGATTCCAAGGTTCAGATAGTGAAGCATTTGTTTGAGTGTGTTGGTCAATCTATTTATCAGACTACCAATGTTGTACTTGGTGGGATCCAGGAATGACTGTATTTGAATGCTGGTTATGTCCTGCGAAACTATCTCCAGACCTATTAAACTCCTAGCTGTCTCCTTTATCTTTCTGAGGAGGTCCTCATTGAACGGCCCGTTAGTTGTCTCAATGAGTATTCTATCAAATCCTAAGATGTACAGGCTGTAGATTATCCTCGTTACAAGCTCGGGGGAAGTGGTTACCGAGATCTTCACCCTCATTTCTCTTGGTGCGTTCTCGGTCTTCAGATTTGGGGGGTAAACCTTGAGGCTACCATCTTCATCAACCTCAAGGTAAATGCTCTCTCCTGGGTTCAGGCTTACCTCCTTTACCCAGTCAGCAGGAAGGGAAACCATTAGGGTAGATTTCCCGAATTTTTGAACTCTTCTAACTTCCATATAACTCTCTATATAGTTCAAGAGTATATAAAAGTAATTTAAACCGAGTCTATACTGTTTTGATCACTGGTATAATGCCAAAACTTTTGGTGAATATTTTTTCTTCTCCATGGGAAGGTATGATTCTTATGCCGTATGGTCTCTTTTTCAAGAAATGAATAACAATTAGATCTTTAATAAGATCGGTATAAAGTTTCAAGTCATATTCAATTCCAACCATATCCAATCCAGCAACACATGCGGTACTCATTGCAACTAGGTGAGTTAGCGTGATTTTACCCTCTAGTACCCTTTTCCTTAGTGTCTCATCCTCGGCTATGGGTAGCATGAGCTCTGAGAATCCAAGCGGATTAATTCCTGCCTCCACAGAACTGGTCATGATATCATTGTTTAGTTCCTTGATAACTGAAAGGGAGCCTGGAGAGAACAGTTCCTTTCCCAATCTTGTTTCAATAAGGTCCCCAACACTTTCCTCCATCCAGGGCGAAATAGAAGGGTCTATCCCAAGGAAACGCAGTCCGATGTCCTTCTCAACCTTTTCACCTATTTCCTTGGCCTTGATGATGGAGGAGGTAATTTCTCCTCTCATGACCTCGTTAACGTAAATCAGGGACATCCCGAATCCCTTGTGAATACCATCTCCGGAGGATGTGGGGTAATAGGGGCTAAGGAGGAATTCCTCGTTGAGTAGAATGGCAAATCTGGTTGCTTGCTCTGGTTCAAGTTTAGACATCACCTTAACTATCGTGGAAATGTTGTCATGATTTTTCAGTAGAACGTGAATGAAGACGTTATTTGAGGTGGACAGAACGTCTGGAATTTGCTCTATCCTGGGGTCGTCGTCTCTCAGTCCTCCTAGGGAGAAAAGGATATCCCCCTGTGGCAACATATCAACGATCTTGTCTAGTGTAAGATCCCTGGAGGGATGAGGGAGGGTTAATCTTTTGGAAAAAGCTTCAACCTTTATAGAGGTCAATTTTTCTACATTTTCCTGAATTATATCGCGGGACGTTCTATTAAGGAAGGCCGTGAAGGCTCTAATCCTCATGACTATTGCTTTGGGTGGATCAAAATAAATCTATTAAGTTTCGGTTGAGCGTCTATTCTAAATTAACCGTGAAATCATCAGGTGTTCATGAAGAAGGAGAGGGGTATATCTGGAATAATCTCTAGTCTAATATTGGTGATAATCTTTGTCTCAGCTGTGAGCGTAATTCTTTACGTACAGAACTCTACCTTTAAGGGTATTTCGTACGTGGCTTCACAAGTTGATAATGTGCCAGCATCGGTGGTGGAATTGCCTGGAGGCCAGATCTACTCAAACGAACCAGTAAATATATCATATGTAATATTTCCAAACGGTCAATTTGAAAAGGTAAACATGAAGATAGGAGCCCAGCCCAAGTATATAGGCTCAATCCTAGGAGGTTACGGCTGGGCTCTAGCTGTAACAGATCAGGGACAGGTATTTAATATCTCCAATATACAGTTGTCTGGAGGGGATTCACAGTCAATATTCCCTTGGCTTCCCTCCGGCTCATTAGTGGGCGGATATTCATATCAATATGGAGGTAAGGTCTATTATTATGTGCCTGGGCAATATGACATAGGATCCACTATACCTTCATCTTTTCAGGGATATGTTTCCTCAACTTTCACTGGATTTGACCCACTAATGAGTCAGGGTTTCACCTACACTTTTCCTAGCCATTATCTTTATGGGTCTATTTACAATTCCTCAATTCTCTTCCCATTCTACAATGGATCGGCGTTAGAACTACAGTTTTCTTGGACACTAGGAAGGATATGGGAAACTGGAGGATATAGTAATTGTTACGAGTCTGGCCCTATTAACGGTTACCTCGATTTAGGATATGCCACTCTCCCCATCTCGCTCGTCATATATACTCCCCAGCAGACGCAAGTGATATGGATGGAGTATCATAGCTATCCGGTTTCTTTCCTTACTCCGTTAGCCTTTGTGGCTGCCTTTTCTCCAGCGAATGTAATGGACAATCCAAACATAGGCTATTACACAGTCAGGGTCGGTTCAATAACTGCTACCTCTCAGGCTCAAACATTTATTGGGAGCCTTAACATGACTATACAGGATACGCCTAGGGGGATAGAGATACTCCTTGATGGTCAACCCCTTGTATTTAACACCGTTACGGGGAATGGCGTTACAGAATATGACACTCCTTTCATACCTGAACATCTACTCCACGGAGAGGCGATCTTGAATCTTCCGGCTGGTGATGAGGCCTACTGTGGAAACTATGTTGTAGCAAGTAACCCCGTCTCGCTTACCAATGGACCTTACGCCGTGATCCTGTTAAATAAACTCAGTATAGCTAACGGCACTCAGCTGAATGGTTCCCCTGGATCAGTGTTTCAGATAGGTAACGGAGGAATAACTCTGGTTAATACCAATATCTTCTGCTGGAATACGCAAGGCACAATCTATTTCTATCAGGTTAATGTAACCCTAGACTCCACATATCCTTCAGTGGTCTATGCCGAACCGGTAAACTTCAACGGGAACCAGTACTACACTGGCACGTGGTCTTATTTCTCACCTAATGAGCAAAGAGTTGCAATATATCCGGGTATACACAACTACACGTTTTACTTCGGCACTACATACTCATATGTTGCCTTGGGTGGTCACCTAGTATCACCCTCCCTGAACCAGGGACAGTATTACTCGGTTTCCCTACCTCTATCAAGCGGAGGTGAGCTTTACCTGAACCTCAAAGCATACTAGTAACGTGGCACTCTGGCTTTTATGATCTCACATCCAATGATCTTTTTATGAAACTTCAGCTTGGTGAACCTCCTGCTGATGCGGATCCCTTCCAATATTTTATGGAGTCGCTAAGGTTTTCTGGGGCCGGGCAGGGAACCATAAAGCTGTACTCCACCGCAATTCAGGACTTCTTGCAGTTTGTGAAGAAAGATCCCAGGACCGTGACCACTCAGGACGTGATCAACTGGATCAGTTCCCTTAACTCCAGAAAGGGAAGATCGAGAACGACTGATAGAAGGGGTAGATCAGCGACCATAAGGAGCTATGTGATAGCAGTAAGGAGGTTCCTGAAGTGGCTGGGGGTGAATGTGAGGCCCCCGGTTCCAAGGATTAGGGGCCCTGAAAGAGTAGCCCTCAGGGAGGAGGATATCACGGCTCTTCTCTCGGCATGTAAGAGACTGAGGGATAAGGTGATAATTTCGCTCCTAGTGGATACGGGCCTTCGTTCCTCGGAGTTACTTTCGTTAAAGAGAGGTGACGTTGACTTGGATAGAATGGTGATAAGAGTTAGGGAGACAAAGAACGGCGAGGAGAGGATAGTTTTCTTCACATCTAGGACTGCAACTCTTCTCAAACAGTATCTAAGGAAGACGCGTGTAGAAAGCGACCAAAACGATCCGTTGTTCAATATGACATATCAAGCTTTATACAAGCTGATAAAAAGGCTCGGCAAAAGGGTAGGACTAACGTGGTTAAGACCACATATATTGCGACACACGTTCGCCACGAATGCCATAAGGAGAGGTATCCCGCTTCCTGCCGTGCAGAGGCTCATGGGACATAAGGACATCAAGACAACCCAGATATACACCCATCTCATCACCGAGGATTTAGAAAACGCGTACAGGAAGGCCTTCGAAACCTAGACTTTCTGCCCTCCAAGAAGTAACTGTATCTCGTGGACGTATTCCATGGCGTTGGCCTCTATCATGTGTATTTCTTCCTCCGTCAATTTTCTAACAACCTTAGCTGGAACGCCCAAAGCCAAACTGTTGGATGGTATTTCCTTGCCCTCGGTCACGACCGCGCCTGCTCCAATGATAACGTTATCTCCCACCTTGGAACCGTTGAGTAGGATGGCCCCCATTCCAACAATCACGTTATTGCCGATCGTCGCCCCATGGACCACTGCATTATGGCCAATACTTACTAGGTCCCCTATCTCTATCTTGAATCCCTTGTCCGTATGAAGGGAGCAGTTTTCCTGGATGTTCGCTTTCTTCCCAATGGTTATACTATCGTTGTCGCCCCTTATCACAGCGTAATGCCATACGCTAGTTAGTTCTCCTATTACAACATCTCCTATAACATAGGATGTAGGGTGGAGATAGACCCTGGGAGATATCCTTGGCTTCTTACCTAAGAACTCTTCAACGGGCATAGTCACCTTTTGATTAGCTTCGCTATAAAGAATCCGGTCATCTGGTGAACGTTGGGATGGAACCTTATCATGAGCTCAATTTCAAAACGCGGATCTGTGACGACTTCCTCGTTTTCAGCCAGAGTAGTGGTGCATGTGGAATAGATTACTGTTCCCCCAGGCTTCAGGATCTTGTATGCTGAGTTGAGAAACTGTTTCTGGTATGAGGAGAAGTTCTGTATATCATCCCTGGTCTTCTGGTCGAAGATTTTAGGTCTGACGCCGAGCGCAGAACAGGGTGGGTCGATCATAACCTTGTCCACATCCCTAATTCCCAGGTCCTCATAGAGGTATCGTGAGTCAGCCACATATACATCCACCTTCATCTTGAGAATATCCAGAATGTTCCTTAGTTTCTCTATCTTTTTCCTTGTATGATCAAAACCCACGATTCTAGCCCTAGGTTCAAGCTGATAAACATGGGTGAGTTTCCCTCCTGGATACGCATTCATGTCCACTATCAACTCGTTGGGTTTTGGATCCAACAGCTTGGCCACATACATGGAGGCCTTTCCCTGAGAGATGGCCAGCCCCTTCTTAACCACGTCAAGTTCCGCAACCTTAATTGAGGAATAAAGGGACTCCGTAACCTCCACCGTCATATTATCCTTTCTTAGAATACCGTTGGCCACGTGCTGTCCAGTCTCCGAGATGACGGAAACCTTGGAGTCGTTTCCTTCAATTTTCTTTATTCCAGGCCTGTACACATTGGAGCCAAGTAGCGCGCTTTCAGCCGTTTTCTTGTCAACCACAACTTTTGTGTTGTACAGCTCCAGAGAGTTTGGTCCCTTCACCTCCACAAAATAGGCCTCCTCAAAGTCTTCATCCTGTTTAAAAGCATCCAGTTCATCTTTCAATTCCTTCTTCCTTAATGTATTGAGTCTAAGATAAAGCCTGGGGTTAGGTTTCCCCAGAGATTCCAAGAACTCGTTGAGCGAAGTTCCATATACCTTCCTCAATTCCTCCAGTACGTATTCGTCATACACCAGTTCAGGACCACTCAACTTCAGCACCCCTATTGTTGGGCTCTGTGACCCATCCTCCAAATCTGGAAACCAGTTCCTCTCCTTCCCTCCTTGATGAGGTGAAGGTGAAAATGGCGGGTCCGAAAGAGGATAGACCGGAGGGAAATCCCATTTTGTAAAGTCTCAACATGTACTCCCTAACAGTATCAGATTGCAGTTCCACCTCTACCTTCTTAAAACCTAAACCCTGAATTTTCCATAATCCATCCAGAGCTCCTGACAGATCCCTCTCCACGACCGATGGGATGAACTCCATGAGAACTACCCTGGCCAATTCGTCAAAACCTGAAGCCTGTTGCCTGAAAGCCTTGAGCTCCTCCGGTCCAAATATCCTTCTCCCCGATGGTATGTTAACGTAAATATACCACGGGAAGTTCACCCTGAGCAACATGGGAGGAGGAGGTGCGCTGGAGTAATCAGAAGGTAACGGTGAGTTCTTGATCCTTGTTGAATGCCCTCCATCAACCACGAATCCACCCCTATCAAAAAGGTGAACTCCAACCCCTGAAGTTCCACCTCTTCTCACCAGCTTGGCAAGTTCATAGGCACTCTTTCTCTCAAAGTTAAGCTCAGAAACCAGTTTAGCCACTGAAAGATGGTACTGAGTCGTATGTCCCAATCCCACGTGGGATTCGTAATCCTCCTTAACGCAGATAGACGCGCGTGAGTCTCCTACCTTTACCTCCTCACAATTGCCTGAGTTCACCACTATTCGTGGATATCTAAGTGCAACCCCCATACCCCCATCGATTCGGCCATGCTTTCCTTCCAGATCGAACAGGGTTATGTGGATTCTCGAAAGCCCCCTAACTGTTAGCATCCCTAAGACTCAGGAAGCGACAGAATCTTAAACCCTTTCCTTTGAGGTCAGGGAAAATTCACTGTACCTAGTTCGAGATTTTACCCGATGCATCTCCGAATCTAATCCAGAACAGAGGATAACAAAATCTTGAGAATCATCACTACTGTAGCATGCGATTCCAGTTAACTGCAGGCCTGCAAGCTCATTGTTCACTGGAAACGTTAGTGAAGTATACAAATATGGTATCTCTGGGGCCGGCAAGACAGGATATGATTCGGTCCCCCAACTCATCTGGCGCAACTCACACAGGCTAGATTAAAAAGCTATTAAAAGAGAATGAAAATGGATTTGGAAATGAGCATAGCTAAGGTTCTTGAGAAGTGGAGTAAAGTCAGACCCAACAATTACCTCGTGCCAGGGATAATAACTTATGAGCAGGCGAAGGACAAGGTAGCCAGGCTTGCCTCAAGTATACCCGAACGTGGCGTTGTGGCACATTTCATGACCAACTCGGTGGAATCAGTGCTTTCCTATATTGCAGGATTCTGGGCCGGCGCTAAAGTAGTGGCCATAGATCCATTAACCTCAGCAGAGGATCTGAGATTCATTCTGGAGGACAGCTCCCCGGACCTCGTTTTTGTGGATCAAGAAACCCTCACTAGGGAGAAGGAAGTTCTGAAGGACTACAAGGCTATAATACCATCCTTTGATGGTGAGATGAGGGAGAGGCCTGAAGATTACGACGATAATACTCCCGGCCTATCCTATTATTATGCGGGAATAGCTGGAAGGACAATGGAGGTCATCCATAGCGGGTCTAGGGTAGAACTCAACGATAAAGTCCTGTATGATGCCATAGGACTTTCACGCATCTCGACCATTCTAACCGTGCCCATAGCTCACGTTCTAGGAAACAGTGTCCTTGGAGTTGCACTGGAGGCTGGAGGACAAATCATACCAATCAAAAAGTTCGATCCTGTTGAGGTGAGTGAAATTGTAAAGAAACACGACATTAATTTTCTGGCAACCGTGCCAATGGTTTACGACTCCCTTATAGAGAAGGGGTACGGGTTGGGGTCCCTCGAAGTGTGTATAAGCACCGCTGCACCTCTCTTCCCCAACACTGTCAAGGGGTTCAAGGAAAAATTTGGCAAAGATATTATTCAGCAGTATGGTTTCACTGAGGGGCTGGTTTTAACGATTCAACCCAGGGATGTAACGGGGGTGATAACCATTGGGAAGCCCCTTAAACATGTGAACATCAGAATAGTCAAGGATGACGGTAAAGACGCTGGACCAGGGGAAGTAGGTGAGCTATGGGTTAGAGCACCCTGGCTAATGCTGGGTTACAAGGATGCCAAGGAGAACGCCTCAGTTTGGCAAGATGGTTGGCTCAAGACAGGAGATTTAGTCACAATTGATGAGCGTGGACTTCTCTTCTTCAAGGGAGTGAAGAAAAGGATGCTCAAATACAAGGGTTATCCCATATTTCCCAAGGACCTAGAGTCCATTCTTCTCACCCATCCAGCAGTCAAGGAAGCGAGGGTAATCGGGGAGGATGCGGGCAATATGGGGCAACAGCCGGTAGCCAAGGTCGTGTTGAGAGACAGGGTAAGCGAGCAGGAGCTTCTAGATTACGTTAACTCAAAGGTAGCATTTTATAAGAAGTTAAAGAGAGTCTACATAGTGAATAAACTTGAGTGAGCTTGAACAGTTAGCCAAGGAAATCTCGGAGAGACTAAAAAGGAAGGCATCCTCCCTAGAGAGGAGGAGCGATGAGAAGATCGTTGCCATTACTGACGATGGCTTGGAAGAGATACTTTCCAAGAATAAGGTGGTGGTAATAGACTTCTGGGCACAGTGGTGCGCTCCTTGCCACCTCTACGAACCTGTATTTAAGAGAGTAGCATCAAAGTATGGCGAAAAGGCTCTGTTTGGTAGGTTAAATGTGGATGAGAATCCCAAGACCGCAGATAAGTTCGGAATAATGAACATACCGACCACCCTCATCCTAGTGGATGGACAGGTTAAAGAGACACTTGTTGGAGCAGTTGATGAAGATACCCTGGAGAGCGCTCTTAAGAAATATATCTGATTTCACCTAGTGAATTTACCCGATGAAGATTTTTATCTCTTTTTCTCCTAGTAAATACAACATGCTTGACGTTGTGGCTCTCAAGAAACTTGGAAATTTTACGCTGAATGCCGAACTTCACGACCAAGGAATCGTGTGCATAACTGGTCCCAACGGATCCGGGAAATCCACTTTCCTGAACATAATAGCCGGTTTCATTAAACCGGACAGGGGTAACGTGAAGCTGTTTGGGGAAGACGTAACTCGCCTTCCTCCAGAAAAGAGGGGAATCGTGTTGATAACCCAAGAATCCTATATTCCGTCTATGAAGGTGGACGATCACCTATATTTCGGCGTCAAACTTGGCGGTTATCAAATAACGGATAAGGAGATGGAGGAACTGAAGAACCTATTTTCCATAAACTTCACAGGGAGAATGAAAGAACTGAGTCTAGGACAAAGGGAAAGGGTCTCCATACTTACGGCGATCTTGAGAAGGCCACGTCTACTCCTGATAGATGAGGCCATGGCCAACATCAGTGATAAAGAGAAATTCATCAAAAATCTGATTGAGGTAAGAAAGTCCTTTGGTTTCGACCTGCTCTTCACCACTCAGGACATTTCAGACGCGAACTATGCGGACCATCACTACGTGATGAGCAATGGTTCTTTGATGAAAAGGTTCTAGTTTCTTGCTTTATAGATTACGCTATATAGGAAGTACTTTTTAATTTAGAATTTAAGTTCCTGAACTCTTTTTATCATAAATACAAACAGACTTTTATACTCAGTCAATTATGCCAAATACATGCCTAAGACACCTGAAGAAGCGGTAGAATACGTGAAACAAAATAAGGTAGAATGGATAGATTTGCAATTTACAGATCTACCGGGTAGGTTACAGCATGTTACCATACCTGCTTCCGATTTCACAGTGGAGGAGATAAAGAACGGCTTTGGGAAACTTGATGGAAGCAGTATCAAGGGTTTCACCACAATATATGAAAGCGACATGGTTCTTTCACCCGTTCTAGAGAGTCTTGTTGCCTTACCCTGGTCTCCTTCAGTGGCCAGAGTTCTGACCAAAGTCTATTGGGGTGGAGGAAAGGGGAGATTTGAAAGGGATCCCAGATACGTAGCGGAGACGGCAGAAAGTGTCTTGTCAGGTGAAGGTTACGTTTCCTATTATGGACCAGAATTGGAGTTCTTCCTATTTGACAGGGTCGATGTAGACGTCAAGACTCCCCAACAGGGCACAGGTTATAAGATAACCGCTAAGGAGGCCCCATGGAACGGTGGTGGAGGATATATTATAAGATACAAGGAAGGTTACTACCCAGCTCCCCCAGTGGATCAGCTCATGGATGTAAGGCTAGATATTGTTCAGACGTTGACTAAATACTTTGGTTTTACCGTAGAGGCCACACATCACGAAGTTGCAACTGCAGGTCAGGGAGAGATAGATTTCAGATTCTCTACCATGGTTGATACTGCAGATAAACTGCAAACCTTAAAGTATGTTATCAGGAACGTAGCAGCCAAATATGGTCTTGTTGCAACGTTCATGCCCAAGCCCATGTTCGGCGATAATGGAACAGGAATGCACACTCACTTCAGTTTATGGACCAAGAATGGCAAGAACTTGATGTATGACCCTAATGATGAGTACGCAGAACTTAGTCAATTTGGTAGATATGTTATAGGCGGAATTTTGTCCCACGCAAGATCTCTATCAGCTATAGTCTCTCCCACCGTTAATAGTTACAGAAGGTTAATTCCCGGATTTGAGGCGCCCGTTTACGTGGCGTGGAGTAAGGGAAATAGAAGTGCCGTGATCAGGGTCCCCTCTTACTATAAGGGAATGGAAAAGGCTAAGAGAATAGAGTACAGGGCTCCAGATCCCTCAACCAATCCGTATCTAGCTTTTGCAGCTATAGCTGCAGCAGCCCTAGATGGAGTAAAAAAGAAGATCGATCCAGGCAATCCTGTAGATACTAACATCTATCATTTAACTCCGGAAAAGAGAAGGGAACTCGGAATAAAGGAGTTACCGCGTTCGTTGGATGAGGCATTAGATGAACTGGAATCAGATATGGAGTTTCTGAAACCCATCTTCAACTCATCCATACTGGAGACCTATATAGACATGAAAAGGGATGAAAGCAGAACTCTTCAGATGTATCCACACCCAATGGAAATATACTACTACCTGGATGTCTAACTTTTTCCTTAATTATTTCTATAATACTTTTCTGGAGTGATTTAAAGTGTTTCTAAGAAAATTATCCTAATCTGAATCCCTTTCTGTTTGACACTTCAAGCATTCTAAATACATGGTTTCTTAAGGTCCTATTAGTCTTGAAGATCCCCCTGCTTGCTACGGATAACAACTTAGCCTCCTTATCCTTCACTCCCCTAACATAAGAACACATGTGAACAGCGTCTCCTATTACCATTACGCCCTTAGGATGTAGATCGCTCTGCATTATGGCATCAGCTATTTCGCTAACCAGTCTCTCTTGAATCTGTGGTTTAGAGGCGTAATAATTCACAATTCTTATTATCTTACTAAAACCTGCAACTTTCCCTTCCTCACCAACAACATAGGCAACATGTATTTTCCCCACAAAGGGTAGGAGATGGTGCTCGCACAAGGATGAGAACTGGATATCGGAAGCCAAAACGATTTGATCCTCCTCGTATGAGACTCCATCTTCCCCTAGTTTGAATACCTTTATCTCAGGCTGAGAAGTTCTCAGGGCTGATGTCATTTCTAGAAATGCCCTGGCTACTCTATTGGGCGTTTCTGCTAGTCCCTCCCTATCAGGATTTTCTCCCAAAAGTTCTAGAATTTCTCTAACTCTTTTGGCTATCTCTTCTTCTAGTTTTTCTTTGCTCAATGAAGTTTCCATGGCCAAACAGGTATCTTAAGATGCATCTACTAAAAATTCTTATATTAAATGTACTTACAAGCTCTTATAAAGAGTTTCAAGGACCTCAGGTTTCCCTTTCCTGACTATTATTGTATCTTCAATTCTAACTCCCAGTTCTCCTTGAACGTAGATTCCAGGTTCCACCGTTATCACCATCCCTTCCTTTAGAACATCTTTAGATTTCATGGAGATTGCTGGATTTTCATGGACCTCTATTCCAACCCCATGCCCTGTGGAGTGAACGAAGAGTTTTCCAAAACCCTCTTTCTCTATTCTGGAGCGGGCTATTCTGTCGATCTGGGAGGCTTCTATCCCTTCTTGAATGGCATCTATGGCCTCCAGCTGGGCCTCAAGAACAACATTATATATCCGTTTACTTTTCTCCGTGACTCCATACAGGAACGTCCTAGTGCTATCAAAGGAATATCCGCTATATTTTGCTCCTATATCTATTACCACCGTATCTCCTTTTCGTAAACGTCTTTCAGAGGGAATATGATGAGGTTCAGCTGAGTTCTCTCCGAATGCCACTATGGAGGGAAAAGCGTAGTCCTCTGCGCCACCCCTTCTCATGGCCTCATCAATTATACCGGCAAGCTCTATTTCGGTCACCCCATCCATAAGGGATTCACTCGCTTTCCTCATTGCGTTTGCAGTTGCACTCTGTGCACGGCGGATAGCTTCTATTTCTTGCTCCTCCTTTATCGCCCTAGTTTGCAGTATCTCGTCTGTAATGTTCTTTACCTCGTATTTGGAACTCAGCTGAAGGAATAAATCTACGGAGGCGTAGCCCAGATCCATCAAGAGTCTCTTATCCTCGGAGGGAGGGCAAATCTTTTCCATTGCTGAAACTAGAGTACCCTCAATTACGTCTACCTCGAGTTTCACAGGATAGTATACCTTCACATCCATATCCTTGATTCCCAAGGCCCTGTTCCTTTCCAGTAGTGGTACAAGAAGGGTCCTGGTACCGTCGCAGTCCAGTAAACCTCCAACTCCTCTATATCCCGTAAAGTAGAAAAGGTTAGGCTCTCCCACTATGGCCAGGTTTCTAGTGTTGAATTTTTCCTTTATTTTCTCAAGCTTGTTGAGCCTCAATTTTCGTCATGTACTTAAAGTTAGGCTCCCTAATAGAAATAGTTGCCTCAAATCCATGCCTCAATAGCTCCAATCTCTCCTCATAGGTTAGATCCTCACTGGACAACGCGTACATGACATCTATTACCTTGTCCTCTCTGTAGAGGCACGTCTTCAGCTTACCGTCAACAGTTAACCTCACCCTATTACATCCTGCACAGAAGATCGGGTTAGCATACGGTTTAACTATCTCTATCACTAGTCCTGAGGGCAATGTATACCTTGGTCTAAAGTGTTTCTCTCTTATCTCAGACTTCACAGCCATCTTGGCTATTTCCCTCTCCAGATCTTCCATGCTCCTATGATAGGAAAAGGTTGATTTGCCAAGACCCACCGGATGTAGTTCTATGAGATGAAGCTCGTCAATACCGTTTTCCTCACTAAACTCTATTACTCTTTTGGCCTCTTCGCTATTTCTCTTGGTTAGCACAAAGTTCAATTTTATGGGCTTAAAACCCTGATTCTTTGCCTCCCTTATCCCTGCTACTACTCTGTCTAGCCCATCAACTCCAGTGACGTCTTTGAACTTTTCCCTCGTTAGAGCATGTAGGCTAACATTGATCCTGTCCAGACCCGCATCTTTCAATTTACCTGCTATATTTGCCAGAAGAAATCCATTGGTGGTCATTGAGACGTCGCTAACGCCTGAGGATTTGATTTCACTTATGATCTCTGGCAGGTCCCTTCGTAGGGTCGGTTCCCCGCCTGTAAGTTTTACACTCTTCACTCCAAATTCCACAGCCACCCTAGAGACAAGGCCTATCTGATAGGGAGATAATCCCTGCATGGATTCAGTACCTTCTCCTTCCATGTGGCAGAAGAAGCAGGAAAAGTTACATACGTGAGTCAATGTAACTCTCAAGTCCTCTAGAGGCCTTCCATACCTGTCAATCATTAAGTTTTATACCCGTGAGGAAACTTATAAACTCGAATATGAACGAGGTAATTTGTCCCAGATGCGGGGTAAAGATGGAATTCATCTCAGAGGCGGAGACGACAAATAACAGAAAGATAATCAGATACTTCTATAGATGTCCTGCCTGTGGTACCAAGTTGACTGACTCAGAAATTGCCCTGGAAAGGGCAGATAACACGCTGTTGATTAAAATTCGGAAATAATTTTTCTGAGCACGCTCAGATGAATTGGAGGGAAGAGGGAAAGAAGCTGAACGTTTCTTAAACTCATTACGTTAAGGGCCACGTCTCTACCCGGTTTGTACATCTCCAGGAATCCCCGGGTAATCTTTTCAAATCCCTTTAGATCTTGTATATACTTGTAAGCGACGAAAAGGAAATACACCAAGATGTCCCATGCCCTCAACTCCGGCTCATCGCTCACTATGGCTTCCTCCGCATCTATTACGTAAATTGTATCATTTATTAGAAAATTTTCAAACTTAGTGTCTCCCATAACGAATCCGTTATCATGTATTTCCCTTAACGCGGGCGCCAGATTTATGAAATCATCCTCTGTGCTGGGAGTTCTCCCATCCACGAATTCCCTGATAACGCATTTTTCCTTGATGTCGAAATCTATTATTTTTGGGACCCTTAGGTTCTTCCAAGGATAGGTCATGAACTCCATTTCCCTGCTCATCCTGGTAAGAGCATTGGCAACGTAAGGGAAGGGTCTGAACATGGAGGAAATGAAGTACCATTTCAATGCTACGCTAGAGTCATAGCACTTTACAACGTATTTTTGCCCTTGAGTCTCCAGAATCTTAGTTTGAGCATAAAGCACTCTGATGGCGTCTTCTATTTTCATGGTAGTTTATAGAATTCTTGACCTTTTAACTAATGGTGTTTTCAAGCAGTATGTGGGTTTGAAAGCTATCTGGTATTTTCGCCATCCCCCAAGGTCCAGTGCGAATCCATTCAGGAAAAAGTAAATCTGCATCTTAGTTTCAGGAGATTAAGCTCCGTTAAGTAGCCTTTCTATTTCATCAAGATACTTGAAGCCGTCATCTGGGAAAATGAGAACAGTGGTTTTCTCATCGCTCAACCTTTGATACGCCGCTATCGTGGCCCCGGAACTAAGTCCCACAAGTATGCCAGAACTTCTCGCTACCTTAACTACTCCATCCACCGCCTCCTTAGAAGTTACGTCTATTACTCTGTCTACCTTTACAGAAGAGATCAGTGTGTCGCCATTCTGCCTCTTTATTCCAGGTATCCTCTCATTCTCCGCTGGCTGAACACCAACTATCTCCACCTCATCCCCATATTTCTCCTTAAAATACCTGGATATCCCTGCAATATGTCCTCCAGTTCCCATAGTTGCAATTATTCTCTCTGGAAATTTGTTCACGGACCTCAGCTGTTCATCAAGCTCCTTAGCTGTAGTTTCCATGTGTGCCTTGACATTGAGGGGGTTATTGAACTGGTTTAGATGATAGCTTCCCGAGGTTTTTGCGTAATTCTTCACAAGTGGTAATAGATCGTTGGTGGACTTTCCAGCCTCTATAACCTCGGTTCCAAGCACCTTCATAGCGATTTTGAACGCCCTTGGAGCTTGCGTTGGGATAAAAGCCACGAATTTCCTGCCATATATGGCCGAAAGTGATGATAAGGCAACACCTATGTTCCCCGAAGTTGCTTCCGTTATCTGCTTTGCGTCTTCCTTGAGTGCCTCCCTGAAGAGGAAAAGGGCAGTTCTGTCCTTTATGCTTCTGCTAAAGGGATTGAAAAACTCAAGTTTAGCCCACACATCTTGACCAATTGAAAGTTTGAGAAGGGGAGTGGGCCAGCTCTCCTCTAAAAGCTGGATAGGATCGAAGTATACCTTATCTGAGGACACAATACGCATCTACCCTTAGAAAAGGAAATCTGGGTGATATAATAATCTATCTTTTTAATTTCAACCTGATTACGAACTTTCCCTTTTCCTTAGTGTAACCTAAGAACTGATTCCCAGTCTCATTACACCACTTCTCAAGCTCTTGAGTTACAGCCTCCCACGGAGTTTTAACTACCAGTTCTTCCTCCCCCTTGACGTTTCTCCACTCCCTCATGACCTTAAGAATTACTACTGGGCAAACCTCGCTAGTCTCTATTTCCTTCATAATGTTACCACCACATCGGAATCTTGGGCCTCCTTCAGATACGTGATTCCTCCGGAGAGTTTCACGTTATCAAGGAGATCCTCTTTCCCCAAGTGTGCTATCTTAAGTCCCACCTCATCCACGTAAAACTCAACACCTTCCTTTATGGCTTCCTCTATGAGGACGGAAGTATCCGGAAGTCCCATTCTTTTCATTTCTGATTCTACAAAAAGTCTAGCCAGAAATCCGAGCCTCAGTTTCGACTTCCCCTTGAAGCGTTTAGTAAAGATGGACACGGCCTGAGATGTTACGAAGAACTTCACGGTCCAGTCTATAGATCTGGCGTCCAGCGCCAACACGAGTCCGTGATATAGTTTATCCATGCTGTTATCCGCAAGGAGAATTGTTAGTTTTCCCATAATTGAAGATAATGTGACCGAATTAAAAAGATGCAGAAAGACCTGCCTGTTACCAGAGACTGGATTGAGTTGACGTTATTTCCTGTAGGAAGGTCCAATCACGACTCCGTGGGGTATGTTCTCATCTGGTGAGATGAGGGCGCCGAACTTCCCGGAAACCTGTCTTTTAGTTGTCGCGGGATAGCTAGCAGTAATGACAGAAGCTCCCACCTTGGTTCTATCTCCAACCACGCTGTGAGTAATATATGACTTTGATCCAGTGACGGAGTATGGTCCCAACAACGAATGAGCTATTTCCGCATAGGCTCCGACCACTGCTCCCTCCTCTATGGAGGAGAAATCCCTGACCAAAGAGAAGGACCCTATGTAAGCATTTCTTCCAATATACGCCGGGCCCTTAATTATGGCGAAGTCCTCCACCACTGCCCCATCCTCAATTATCACGCTCTTTCCAATTACTGCAGTGCTGGCTATGCTAGCCTTGTTGGAGATTCTTGATGACTCAGATTTCAGCAACTCTTCCACTGCCTGGATTAAGTCCTCTGGATATCCTATGTCCACCCACGTTCCTGTCCATACGAAATAGTCAGCGTCCCTGGCTACCTCATCTAGGTATTGAAGGAAGTCCCTGAATGGTTTCTTGGGTATCACATAGGCCCCTGCCAACGCGAGAGTTGATCCCTCACGCACTACTCGTAATCCCTCATCAACCTTCACAAGACCATATGTATCTAGACCCGTGGATACAGGAACAGTAGAAAACACGGGCGAACCGGACCTGTGATATGTGGTAATGAGTTCCCTGTAGAAATCCCTGGGCGCTATTATATCTCCAAAGGCCAGAACAAACATGTCATCCATGTATTCCATCCCATCTTGAATTGCCCCTGATATTCCTGGAGACTTCTGTCTAACCGTTTCCACCCTCACGTTAAGGTCCTTCACTGCCTGTAAAACCTGTTCCTCCTTCTCATTCACCACGATGGTAAACTCGGTCACTCCAACGGAGGTGAGCCCATCTATCACATATTCTATGACAGGTTTACCAACAACGCGTATAGTCTCCTTCTGTATCTTTTCGCTGTAAGGGCTCAACCCCTCTCCTTTACCCGCTGCTAATATTAACCCCTTCATCTAACGGTCACCGTTTTAGCCAGGTTTCTGGGTCTATCTGGATTGAATCCTCTCTCCTTTGCTGCATAATACGCGATTAGCTGCAAAGGGGGTGCCAGCGCCAGTGGCGCCAGTCTTTTATCATTAATGTCAACCATTATTTCAGTAATTTCTTGATCGCTCCTGAGCTCGGAACCTGCACTGATTACGTATACTCTAGCCTTTCTACTCTGCATCTCTTTCAGGTTATTCCTGAGCTCATCCACATGCTCGCCTGTATTCACGAAGATTACAGGGAAGTCCTTCTCTACCAGCGCAATTGGTCCGTGTTTACTCTCCCCTGCGGGATATGCTTCCGCGTGAATGTATGCAATTTCCTTGATTTTCAGCGCACCTTCCATGGCCATGGGAACCCCAAGTCCCTTTCCCAAGTAATATAAGCTATGCTTCTTTGCAACCTCTACTCCTATTTTTTCCGCGTAACCAATTGACTTGGAGAAGCTGTTCGATACCGTGCTTTCAGCCTCCTTGAGATAATCCAAGCTTTCTCCCAGCATTAGGGAGGAGATCAGCAGTAAAGCTCCTACCTGAGAGGTGAAGGTCTTAGTAGCTGCCACGCCTATCTCTGGTCCTGCCCTAGTATGAAGTGCAACATCGCTGTGGTATGATATGCTGTTTCCAAGGGTGTTGGTAAGCGAGATCACAAAGGAACCGTTACTCTTGTAGCTTTTCATTGCCAGAAGCGAGTCCATGGTCTCTCCGCTCTGGCTAATGACCAGGACAGCATCATCCTCTCCCGTCTTCACGTTATCGTGCTCTGATGCTATGACGGGGATAACGGTCTTTCCAATCCTCATCAACCTAGATGCAAATATTAGTCCAGCGTGATAACTCGTTCCAGCTGCAACCACGAATATCCTCCTTGCCTTATCCATAGCCTTTACAGCCTTACCCATGTTCTCCATATCGCTCATAAGGGAAACAATGGTATCCCTGACAGCTCCCCAGCTTTCCCTGATCTCCTTCATCATAAATGATTCGTATCCCTGAAGGGATGTGGCAGATCCATCTATCTGCTGAATAATGAGCCTGGATGCGAGGTTGACCTTCTCTCCCGTAATCTTTTCCGCGTAAACTGAGGTCGCCGTTATGTAACCCAGTTCATCGTCACCAACGGTTATGGTCCTGTTGGTAACTCTAACAAGGCTCCACACGTCACTGGATATGAGGTTCATGTCATCTCCTAGTCCTATTATAAGGGGATTGTTCTTCTTGGAGAAGAATATTCTATTATCCCCCTTTATTATAGCCAGAACAGCGTGATCTCCCTGGATGCTATATATCGCCTGTTTAAATGCGGAGAAGTTGTCCATTCCAAGCTTTCTGTAGTGTTCAATGAGATGGGCAATCACTTCAGTGTCGGTATCGCTAACGAACTTATGTCCCTTGGCAATTAAGTCCTGCTTGAGTTCCAGAAAGTTGAGAACTGTACCATTATGTATAACTGCTATCTCCCCTGTACAGTCAAGGTGGGGATGCGCATTGATATCGTTAGGCTCGCCGTGAGTAGCCCACCTGGTATGGCCCAAGAAAATGTTTCCCTTCATGCTCAATGGGCTCTTTATCCTCTCAAACTTCTCCACATTTCCTGCTGCCTTTCTTACCTCCAGGTGAGAGCTGTCCATGGAGGCCATTCCCACGCTATCATATCCTCTATATTCCAAGCTCTTCAATGCATCCAAAGTGATCTTGGCTAAAGCAGCGTCCTTGGCCCCAATGGAGACCACTCCGATGATTCCGCACATAATACATGGTTAATGTTCAATCATTTATTTCCTTTATCACCACACCTGTTTGATTTAGTTCAGTATTGACAATCTTGAAGCCCCTTGACTCTAAAAGAAGTTCAGCCTTTGGTGATTTGAGACAGACCACGGACCCACCCCCTCCTCCGCCACTCATTTTGCAACCGGGAAGTCCCATGGTTCTCGCGGTGGAAACCAGTTCGTCCAGCACGGGTGAAGTAACTCCTAGGGACATCAGCAGTCCATGATTCACATACATTAATTGTCCCACAGTTTCGATGTCCTCTCTTTCAATTCCCCATCTAGCCTCATCCACCAATTTCCCTATCAAGTGAAGTATATCGTCGAATTCCCTGCTCCTATCCTTCACCGCCTTGACCCTCTTCAGAATTTCAGCGGTAGAGGAGATGCGTCTCACATATCCTCCTGAGATGCTCAATGACGAGTTTACCCTTTCCACGTCCTCCGAATTTCTCGGAAAGTATAGAATACCTCCCAGCGAAGTAGTGAAGGTATCCATTCTACTGCCTAAACCCTGGACCTTTTTCTCAATGTGCCGTGATACCTTGGCTATCTCCAAGTTGGTCATATCGTAACCGAGAAACCTGGAGTAAGCGGAGACGACTCCCACTATCACTGCAGCGCTGGTGCCCAATCCAACTGAGGGATCTACTGATGATTCTATGGAGATTAGAGCAGGTTCCTTCTCCTCAAAATAGTTAAGCGCTTCCAAGACAAACGATAGCGCCCTTCCAACCTGCTCGCTCTCCACCCTCATATCCCTTAAATCCACCTTTATGTTCCCGATGTTGAGGGACGAGGAGGACACGATGGTTCTGTCGCTCTCCGTGACGCGAACTTTCATTGTTTCTGATATTGCCATGGCTATAGCAGGTTCTCCGTACACTACTGCATGTTCCCCGAATAGAGTAAGCTTAAGGGGAACTATAGCCTCAACCCTTCTCATTACTTAACCTCTCCTTCAGGCTCACAGGCAGGTTAGATGGTAGGAGGAGATCATCCGTGGACTTAACTGCTCTCTCTATCTCATCTAGTGTCATGGGTTTTTGTTCGGACGTCTCCCTTATCCTTACGGTCAGGTTCCCCGTCTTGAGTTCCCTCTCCCCCACTATGGCCACGAATGGGATCCAGTCCATCCCTGCCCTACGTATTTTATTGCCCAGCCCGTCTTCCAGGTCGTCTACCTGCACTCTTATTCCCCTTTCACTCAAGGAATTCACCATGTCCTCCACGTTATCCTCTTCCCTGACCTTCAGTATCCTCACATGAACTGGTGATAGCCACAGGGGTAAGGTGGGCGTTTGTTTCTCCCTGGCCTTCAGAAGAATGTAATATAGCGCTAGGCCAACATCTATTCTCACCTTATCTCCGTTCCTATTCCAGATCTGAAACTTGTTTGTTGAGTCCTGAAATTCCCTGGGAAAATCGGGGTCCCTATCACTCTCATACACAACCTCAATACGAGGATCTTCGTTGACGCACGGAAGTGCTCTACCCTCCGGTCTTGTAAACCTCACGCTCAAGAAACCTTTGGTATTGGTCTCACCGTAAATGATCCCCTTGACACCCGAATCTCTCTTTATCCTCTCCAGAACTGCCATCTTCATGAACGTGGACTCCGGAGATCCTGGAAATCCAAACTTGGAACAAACCTCCATTTCCTTGCTCTTCTGATATTCCACGGCCTTGGTTATTCTCCTTGACAGTTCGCTGAGCGGATGACCGTAACAGCTCACCGTGAAGGCCTTATACCATCCGAAAGGCGCCTTAATCACCTTCTCCTTCTCAGTTCTGAGCCTTTCGTAAAGGGAATTAAGCACCTGGATTGCCGTTCTTGGGTCAGCTAGATTTGAGGATAAATGGGCGTAGGGATAGAGTACAAGAGTATCAGGCCTGGTTTTATTCATCACATCTCTAACGTTCTCTAGGGCTCTCTCAAGTATCTCCTGGTCATCCCCCTTCTCAACGGAAACAAATGTAACTAGCGTATTTTGGGAAGAGAAAGAGCCGGGATTTGGGTCCTCAGCAATCTCCAGTGCCTTCTGCTTTACCTCAAAGGAGAAACTGGATGCGTGTATGAATAACAGTATCATAGCCGGATTTCTTGTCCATTCTCCGGTACTAAAACTTCTACTCCCAACTTCTCCTTCACGAAATCTGAGAACGCCTGTGCGCTATCTGGAGACGCATGCACCACTACTATCTTCTCGAGGGCTTCAGAGGTCTTCACAATGTCCAGTAGCTGGTTTTTCCCTGCATGACTTGAGAAATCAAACATCTGAAGTCTGGCCTTCAGCAACGGCGAAGAGTCGTCAAACTTACCCATCTCCAAAAGCTTTCTTCCGGGCGTGTTCTCAGCCTGGTAGCTCACAAGGAACACTGCGTTCTTCTGGCTATCAGCTATTTTTTTGAAATAGTATACGGCTGGTCCACCCTTGAGCATTCCCGCGCTGGCAACTATGACTCCATTAGACCTCCAGGCCTTTCTCCTGTCTTCCCACCCCTTTACGTACTGGAACTCGTCATAGGCCTTCCTTAGCGCTTCCTTGTTATTTATGTACTGGCTATTATCTATCATGATCTCCATTATTGTCCTAGCAAGACCGTCATAATAGACGGGATAGGGTATATTCTTCTCCGCAAGGATTGAAAGTATCTCTTGACTTCTGGACAGGCTGAACGCAGGGACCAGGACTGTTCCCCCACCTTCAAGCACCTCCATGACAGAGGTATAGAATTCCTCCTCAACGCTCTTCCTGGTGGGATGGTTGAACTTCCCGTACGTGGCCTCAGTGATTATAACCCTAGACTTTTTCATAACGTCTAGCTCTGCAGGCTTCACAAGTTTTGCCATTGCCACGTTTATGTCACCAGTATACGCAATGTCTCCTTTCTCCGTTTTCACCACGGTGATGGCGCTTCCGGGTATGTGGCCCGCGCTAGAGGTTGTTATGGTGAAGCCTCCTATCTCCACCTCCTCACCGTAATTAAACGTCCTGAAGTTATCCATGGTTTTCTTAACTTCCACCCATTCAAAGGGAACCTTAGGTCCTGACAGCTTTATGAAGTCTTTCAGCATCAACTCCGTGATATACTTTGAGATCCCTGTTCCGTAAACCGGCTTACTGCTGGATATCTGGTAAATGGGTAAGGCCCCAACGTGGTCCAAATGAGCATGTGAAACCACGAATCCCCTGACCTTGGATGGCGCTTCCTGAAGTGGGAAGTTTGGTTCATCTTTTTGATTAAAATTTACTCCGTAGTCAAGAACTAGGCATTCGTCGGAGTTGGAAATTTCAATTCCAGCTCTGCCTACTTCATTGCCTCCGCCAAGTATCTTTATGCTATACTCCATATCTGTTAGTAAAGGTTAACCGCAAATATTAAGTTTGAGTAATAGCATAAAATATCTAATGAAGGTTAGCCCTAAGGATCTCAAGAAGCTTGAGAAAATGGGTATAAAAACTCAGAATATAGACGCTTTACGAGTAATAATAGAAACGCCAAGTGAGAGGATAGTGATAGAGTCTCCCATGGTGACCAAAGCCAACGTGATGGGACAGGAAGCAATAACCGTCGTGGGAGGTACCACAAGGGTGGAGACTAAAACAGAACCCAGTGTGGAAGTGAACGAAGACGATGTCAGGTTCGTTATGGAACAGACTGGAAAGCCAGAGGGGGAAGTCAGGGAAGCACTTAAGAAGGCCAACGGGGATATAGCTAAGGCAATTTTGGCTCTGACCGAAGGACAAGGCTCTTGAGCCCGTTAAGGAGCTCGTCCTCTGTTCTCTTTGTGGAAACTATCACGTTTATGCCCTCCTTGTTGGCAATGTAGATTGATAGGGGATCCATCTTAACTGGCCTGTGAAGAACCACCAGTTTAGGTCTTATTGGAGCTATTTTAAGGGCTATCATTGGGGACCTTCCACTAGATACCTTGGTGAAGACCAATATCCTGTTGAATACTATGGAGAGAAATTGATAGAACTCCATTCCACTCAACGCCGTTATTGCCCTAATGCTGTCAGTGATCACGTAACCGTAAACCTGTATATTGCTAAGGTCAGCCATTATGGGTATCCCATCCACTGCCATTACAACATCTTGGAGCGTGATTGGTGAGACGAAATCTGCCATGTCAACTATGAAGGGAAAGTTCAGGGAAAATAGCTTCCCCAGTTCGTTTATAACTCTGTAACCTCTCTTGGAATCAGCCTCTATCAATCCTTCTACAAATTTCTTAACCACGTAACTTCCAGGCTGTCTTCTATTCCTTTCGTAATCCGCTATGACCGATTGGGACATTCCAAGTATCCGCGCCAGTTCTGACTGGGAAACTCCAAAGGTCTCCCTCCACTTTCTCATTGCAAGACCTGGATTTTCACTCCACACTATGTCTCCCGCTATTCTCTTGGCAATGCTCTCTATGACGTATTCAGTGGCCATTGAAAGCTTTTATAAACGCGCATATTATAACTTCACTTGGTACGAGGGCCCGTAGTCTAGCTTGGATTAGGATGCGACGTTCGGGTCGTCGTGATCCCGGGTTCAAATCCCGGCGGGCCCATCTTCCCTGTCTGTATATTTATCATCTAGTAAATTTATCTATTCCGAGAGAAGTATAAATATTAAAATCTATTATCATATTATCTTATTTTTACAATCATTTGGTGCTAAGGAAGAAGTCTTTCCGGGGAATGTTAACTTTCGTGGAGCGACAGAAGTGGGCAGGAATTGGAAGTAATTGCAGTAAGCCATGCATGGGTCAGACATGTATCATGCAAACTTAGGTGAGAGGACGGTTAAGAAATACCCTAGGATTATTACCGGGACCTCGATGGACTTTATCTAAGTTGTTATTTGAGGTTTCAAATTACCGGAACATGTGAAACTGATCAAGTCCCGATTTCATGGGGGCCACCCGTCAAGAGACCCACAGAGATATAATACCCTAGATATCACGGCAAAGGATAAATAGTTTCTCTAAATCCAGAATGTATATGGCT